>JBGAMH010000375.1:0-2240 GCA_044223135.1 Candidatus Eiseniibacteriota bacterium
GACGCGCGACGTGCTCGGCAGCCTGTCCGTGCCGGCGGTCGTGGCGTTTCCCGTGCAGTTCGGCGTGATGAATCCCGACCTCGCGGGCTACCTCGACGGCTACTGCGCGCCGGGCATCCTGCCGCCGTGCCCTCCGGGTGTGCAGCCCTCGCCGACGGAGATCCAGAACCGCTACTCGATGCAGCACTTCGACAACAACCGCATCTGGCCGGCGCCGGGCGGGATCGACTGGGTGAACTTCCTGATCACCGACGCCCGGGGGCGCATCGCGGCGTACAACGGCTCGCTGTCGACCAACATTCGCGCCTACTACGGGCTGCTCGAGACCGGCTTCGCGATGCACGCGGTGCAGGACTTCTACGCCCACTCGAACTACGCCGAGTTCAACGACCGTCTGTTCACGCGCGTGGATCAGATCCCGCTGTGGGAGGGGCTCGACCTCGGAGGCACGACGCGCATTCCGCCGCGGACGGGCTCGATCTTCCTGGACGGCATCCAGACCGGCTACTTCCTCCTGCCCACGGCGGGAGGAGGCACCACGCACGACGAGCTCAACAAGGACAGTCCGAGTACGCCCGAGGGCGCGGCGATCTGGCAGAACATCCTGTTCCAGAATCGCGGCACGTATTACGCGCTCGTGAGCGGTCAGACACCGTCCAATCCTTCGTATGCCGCCGGCGGCGGACTGGCTCCGCGGCACACGGCGAAGGTGTGGCAGGCCCTCACCACCGGCATCGCGGTGTTCAACTACTGGCCTCCCGAGATCGCGCAGACGGCCGGTGCGCGCCAGGTCATGGACATCGAGCCCCAGCTCACGGCCATGGCCAGCGACACGACGTTCGCGGCGATCGCGCGCGAGACCGGACGCCTCGGCGGGCTCTTCGACGGGAACTCCCACTCGTACCCGGCCGAGGCCTTCGACACCACGCAGGTGCCCCGGCGATTCAGCGAGACCGTGAACGACGTGTGGGTGGACTTCTCCGCCGTCTCGAATCCGTCGGGCCCCTGGACCTACGGCTGGACCGACGACGGTGGGGTCACGTTCCATCCGTACGACGTGCACGCGGTGTCGCCGGGCAATCTCGCGACGTGGTCGTCGGTGTCGGGTGCCGGCAGCCGCGTGGCGGCGAGTCCGGTGGACTCGGTCAGCCACGAGGGCGGCACGAACATCCCGGGCGGGACGCTCAGCCTGTTGCCGGGCTCGGGCGGCGTGCGCGCGATGGTGCGCTGGACCGCGCCGTCCACGGGCACGCACCAGATCACCGCACGCTTCACCGGGCAGTCGGGATTCGGCGGCACGCCGCTGACCACATCCGAAGTGACGGTGCGCGTGAACGGCGCGCTCTCGTTCACGGACACGCTGAACGTGCCCAACCACGGCACGGCCACGTCATGGAGCGGCGGGCTCGTGTTGTCGTCCGGCTCGACCGTGGATCTCATCGTCGGGGACGCGGGCAGCGGCGCGGTGAACGACGCCACGGGCCTGCACGTGTTCGCGGTGTCGCCGCCGGCCACGTCGTCGGTGGACGACGGCCCGCGCGCACCGTCCATCGCGCTCGCGCCGATTGCGCCCAATCCCAGCGCCGGGTCCGTGCGCGTGCGCTTCACGATGCCGCGCGCCCACTGGGCCACCGTACTCGTGCTGGACCTGGCGGGACGCGAAGTGGCGCGTTTCGCCGACGGTCCGTTCGAGGCGGGCACGCATTCGGTCGAGTGGAACGGGCGCTTCGAGAACGGCGCGCTGGCGCCGCCCGGCGTGTACCACGTGCGGCTGGCGAGCGGCCGCGAGTTCCGCGACCAGCGGCTGGTGATCGTGCGCTGATCAGGCGGCGTGGGGGCTGCGCGACGCGCGCGGTCCCCACGCGCGCAGGGCGCGGCGCGCGGGCTCTTCGATCGCGACGAGCACGAGCCACGACAGCGCGATCGCCACCAGCAGGTAGCCGGCCGCGAACGCGGGCGTGCGGGTGTTCACGCCGAAGCGCGGCGCCAGCCGGATCGCGTGCTGCATCAGCGGCACGTGCAGCAGGTAGAGCGCGTAGCTCGCCTCGCCGAGCCGCACCACGATCGGGTGCCCGAGCGCGCTCGCGAGCGGGCCGCGACTGGCGGCCAGTCCCGCGATGAGCGCCGCGGCCAGCGGCGCGAGGCCCCCGGTGTGCTGAACGGGGTAGGGCAGCGCGCGCGCCGCGATCACCGCGAGCGTGAGCAGCGACGCGATCCACGCGAGCGGCTCGCCCCACGCC
>JBGAMH010000066.1:0-18505 GCA_044223135.1 Candidatus Eiseniibacteriota bacterium
GCGAGAGCGAGCGGGGCGTGCGCATTCCGCTCGGCGCGCTCGTCGAGAGCGTGCAGGCCGGCTCTCCGGCCGCGCGCCTGGGCCTGCGCGAGGGCGACCTGATCGTGGGCTTCGACGGCGAGCGCGTGGAATACCCCGAGCAGCTCGCGCGCTGGGTGGCCGCGGCGCGCCCGGGCACCCTCGTGCAGCTGGTGTGGGTGCGCAACGAACTCCAGCAGAGCGGTCGCGTGGCGCTCGGCGAATCGCCCGACGTGATCCCGTCGTGGATGCGCGTCACGGCGCCGAGCACGCCCGCGGCGGCGGTGAACGGCACGTCCGGTGGCGGCGCACCCTCGGCCGCTCGCATCTCGGAGCTCGAGCAGGAGATCCGTCGGCTGTCGCGCGAACTGGCGCGTCTCAAGGGCGCTCCGGACTCGATCCGCTGACGCACGCGGAGCGCGCCGTGGCGCCTCCGCCACCGGGCCCGCTCGTGTAGACTGCGCCGGCCATGACGCGACTCGTGCTGCGATTCGCCGGTTCCCCTGCGCGCTCGGAGCTCCGTTTCGAGCGCGGCGGTCTCGCGCGCCTCGGGCCGTTCGTCGCGCGCACCACGGGCGCGGCGCGTGTGGTGCTCGTGACGGATCGCCGCGTGGGCGCGCTGTACGGCCGCGCCGCGGAGCGTTCCCTGCGGGCCGCCGGCCTCGCGGTGGCGGTGCACACGGTGCCCGTGGGCGAGCGCAGCAAGTCGGCCGACCGTCTCGAACGGCTGTGGGCGGCGCTCGCGGAGGCCGGCATCGCGCGGCGCGACGCGGTCGTGGCGCTCGGTGGAGGCGTGGTGGGCGACCTCGCCGGCTTCGCGGCGGCGACGTGGCTGCGCGGCGTGCCGTGGGTGGGCGTGCCGACGTCGCTGCTGGCGCAGGTCGACAGCAGCGTGGGTGGCAAGACCGCGATCGACGTGCCCGCCGGCAAGAACCTCGCGGGTGCGTTCCACCAGCCCGCCGGTGTGCTGCTCGACGTGGACGTGCTCGCCACGCTGCCGCGCCGCCACCTGCGCGCCGGACTGGCCGAAGTCGTGAAGACCGGCATGGCGGTGGACCGCGCGCTGTTCACGTGGCTCGAGCGGAACGCCGACGCGCTCGCCGCCGGCCGCACGGAGGCGCTCGCCGAGGCGGTGCGACGCTGCGTGCGCGCGAAGGCGCGTGTGGTGCGGGCGGACGAGCGCGAGCGCGAAGGAGGGGGCCGCACCGCGCTGAACCTCGGTCACACGCTGGGTCACGCGATCGAAGCGGCACTCGGCTACCGGCGGCTGCTGCACGGAGAGGCCGTGGCGATCGGGCTGCGCGCGGTGACGGAGTTGTCGGTGTCCGACGCGGGACTCGACCCGCGCGCGCGCGACCGGTTGAACGCACTGCTCGATCGTTTCGCGCTGCCGCGCCGCATGCCGCCGCTCTCGCGCGCGGCGATCGAGCGGGCGATGGTGCGCGACAAGAAGCGCGGGCGCGCCGGCGTGCGCTGGGTATTGACGCCCCGAATCGGAGTTGCTAGCGTGCCGCGCGTCGTTGCTACTCCGTTCGTGCGTGACGTGCTGCTCGCAGCCGGAGCGCGTGGTTGATCTCCGTGTGCGGCCCGACCTGATGCCACGAGTCCTGATCCTCCACGGCCCCAATCTCAACGCGCTCGGCACCCGCGAGCCCGACGTCTACGGCCGCACCACACTGGACGACGTCGATCGAGCCCTTCGGCGACTGGCCGCGGAGCTCGGCTGTGAGGTCGAGATCCTGCAGAGCAACCACGAAGGCGTGCTGGTCGACGCGTTGCACAACGCACGGTCGAACTTCCACGGCGTCCTGCTGAATCCGGGTGGATTCACGCACACCAGCGTCGCCCTGGGAGATGCCGTTCGCGCCGCCCAGCTGCCCACGGTCGAGGTGCATGTGACCAACCCCCACGCCCGCGAGGCGTTCCGTCATCAGTCGTTCGTCTCCGGCGCCGCCCTCGGCGTGGTCCAGGGCTTCGGCGCCGACTCCTACCTTCTCGGCCTCCGCGCGCTCGCCGCGCACCTGACCCGTGGCCCGCAAGCGTAAGGACCGCGCGCCCGGGCCCGGCAAGCCCGTGAAGGCACCCGCGACCCGCGCCGATAACGCCGGCGGTGAACTGGCCGGGGAGTTCGAGCTGACCCAGATCCGTCAGCTCATCCGACTCGTCCAGCGCACCGGCATCGGCGAACTCGAGATCACGTCGGGGAACCGTTCGGTGCGCATCTCGGCTGCGGCCGGCGCCGCGCCTTCGTCGTGGGTGGTTCCCGCCCCGGCGTCCGCGCCCGCCCGCTCCGCGGCACCGGAGCCCTCCGCGGCCCCGGCCGCCCCGGCGAACGCAGCGAGTGCCGCCCGCGATTCCCAGGCCGTCTCCTCGCCGATGGTGGGCACGTTCTACCGCTCGCCGGCACCCGACGCGGATCCGTTCGTGGAGGTGGGTGACATCGTCGAGGTCGGGCAGACCGTCTGCATCATCGAGGCCATGAAGTTGATGAACGAGATCGAGGCCGAGGTGAAGGGGCGCGTCGTGCAGGTCCTCGTCGAGAACGCCCAGCCGGTGGAGTTCGGACAGAAGCTCTTCCTGGTGGAGCCGGTCTGATTCGCTCCGGCTCGTCGCGGTGCCACGCCCCGGTCGCGGGCGCGCGCCCGATGGGGACGACATGAACATCCGCACCGTGCTGGAGAAGATGATCGCGGCCCGCGCCAGCGATCTCCACCTGAAGGCCGGCACACCGCCCGTGGTGCGCGTGGACGGCGTGCTGTACACGCTCGACGAGCCCGCGCCCACGTCGCAGGACCTCCGCGAGGTCTGCAACCAGCTCCTGAACGACGAGCAGCGCGTGTACTTCTCGAGCCACAGCGAGATCGACTTCGCGTTCGGCGTCTCGGGGCTCGCGCGCTTCCGCGCCAACATCTTCATGCAGCGCGGCACGCCCGCGCTCGCGCTGCGGCACGTGCCGGTGGAGGTGCCCACGCTCGAGGACCTCGCGCTGCCGCCGGTGGTGCGCGACCTGGCGTTCTCGCCGCGCGGACTGATCCTGGTGACCGGGCGCACCGGCTCGGGCAAGTCCACCACGCTCGCGGCCATGGTCGACACGATCAACCGCACCACCACGCGCAACGTGATCACGGTCGAGGACCCGATCGAGTTCCTCCACCGCGACCGGCTGTCGTTCATCCACCAGCGCGAGGTCGGTCTCGACACCGCGTCGTTCCACGACGGCCTGCGCTACGTGCTGCGGCAGGACCCCGACATCATCCTGGTCGGCGAGATCCGCAACCTCGAGACCATGAGCACGGCGCTCATGGCCGCGGACACCGGGCATCTCGTGATGTCCACGCTGCACACCACGGACGTCGTGCAGAGCATCCAGCGCATCATCTCGTTCTACCCGCCACACCAGCACGACGAGATCCGCATGTCGCTGGCGGCGAACCTGCGCGCGGTGATCTCGCAGCGCCTGGTGCCGCGCCGCGACGGCGCGGGTCGCGTGCCGTCGGTGGAAGTGATGGTGAGCACGCCGACGATCCGCGAGTACATCCTCAACCCCGACAAGATCCCGCTCATCCACACGGTGGTGGCGGAAGGGGTGACCCAGTACGGCATGCAGACCTTCGACCAGTCGGTGCTCGCGCTGCTGCGCGAGGGGTTGATCACCGAGGAAGAGGCTCTGCGCAACTGCAACAACCCGAACGAGCTCAGCCTCAAGCTCAAGGGCATCTCGGCGACCTCCGACCGCATGTGGCAACCGGTGGACGCTGCCGCGGGTAGCGGCCCGCCCGACGCCTCCGGCGCGCAGACCGCCGGGGCCGGCAGCCGCCCCGACTGGATGTCCCGCGAGTAGAGAGGCCCGAGCGGAGCTTCCCCGACCGCCCATGTTCCGCAAGGTCCTCATCGCCAATCGCGGCGAGATCGCGCTCCGCGTGATCCGCGCCTGCCGTGAACTGGACATCGCCACCGTGGCCGTGTTCAGCGAAGCCGACCGCGACAGCCTGCACGTCCGGCTCGCCGACGAGTCGGTGTGCATCGGTCCGCCGATGCCCGCCCAGTCGTACAACTACATCGCGCGCCTGATCTCCGCCGCCGAGGTCACCGGCGTGGACGCGATCCATCCGGGCTACGGCTTCCTGTCCGAGAACGCGCACTTCGTGGAGGTGTGCGAATCGTGCGGGTTCACGTTCATCGGCCCGAGTCCCGAGATGATCCGCCGCATGGGCGACAAGGCCGAGGCCAAGCGCACCATGCGCGAGGCGGGGCTGCCGCTCGTGCCCGGCAGCGACGGGGTGCTGAGCGACGTCGACGAAGCCGTGTCGATCGCGAAGCAGATCGGCTTCCCGGTGATCGTGAAGGCGTCCGCCGGTGGCGGCGGGCGCGGCATGCGCATCGCGCACGACGAGCGCCAGCTGCGCGCCGGGTTCGGCGTGGCCCAGGCCGAGGCCGGCGCCGCGTTCAACAACAGCGACGTCTACCTGGAGAAGTACATCGTCAAGCCGCGCCACATCGAGTTCCAGCTGTTCGGCGACGGCAAGGGCAAGGTGGTGCACCTGGGCGAGCGCGAGTGCTCCGTGCAGCGCAACCACCAGAAGTTGATCGAGGAAGCGCCGAGCTCGGTGCTGACACCCGAGCAGCGCAAGAGCATGGGCGCGCTCGCGGCGAAGGGGGCCGCGGCGATCCAGTACCGCAACGCCGGAACCATGGAGTTCCTGTTCGACGAGGACGGGTCGTTCTACTTCATGGAGATGAACACGCGCATCCAGGTGGAGCACCCGGTGACGGAAGAGGTCACTGGTATCGACCTGGTGAAGGAGCAGCTGCTGGTGGCGGCGGGCGAGCCCATGACGTTCTCGCAGAAGGACGTCGTGTGGGAGGGGCACGCGATCGAGTGCCGCATCAACGCCGAGGACTTCGAGCGCGGCTTCCGGCCGAGTCCCGGGCAGATCACGTACTTCTACAAGCCCGGCGGGCCCGGTATCCGGATGGACAGCCACGTGTACGCGGGCTACACGGTGCCTCCGTACTACGACTCGATGATCGGCAAGCTGATCGCGTACGGGAAGGACCGCCCCGAGGCGGTGAAGCGCATGCAGATCGCGCTCGAGGAGATGATCGTGGACGGCATCAAGACCACGATCCCGTTCCACCTCCTGGCGCTCGCGCACCCGCGTTTCCAGGCCGGCGACATCGACACGCGATTCGTGGAGCAGCTCCTGAAGGAGCGCGAGGGCGCGCCCGTCGGGAAATGATCGATCGGACGGTGAGCCTCGCCGAGGTCCCCGACCCGGCGGTGGTGCGTGCGAACGAACGTCGCGTCGAGGAGGCCCCGGGCCGGACCGCACCGTGGACCGGGATCGCGGTGGACGTGCTCCGGGCCACGACCACGCTCACGGTGGCGTTCGGGGCTGGCGCCGCGCGGGTGGTGCCGTTCACCACGCCCGCCGCGGCGATCGCGTTCCGGGACCGTGAGCCCATGGCGCTCGCGTGCGGCGAACGCGACGGGCGCATCGTGCCGGGGTTCGACCTGGGCAACTCACCGTTCGAGTACGAGGCCGTGCGCGTCGGCGGGCGGACGCTGGCGTTCGCGTCCACGAACGGCTCGCGCGCGATGGTGACGCTGCTCGACGCGCGCCGTCGCCTGCTCGGGGCGTTCGTCAACGCCTCGGCGGTGGTGGAGGCGTGCCGCGACGCCGCGCACGTGCGCATCGCGTGCGCGGGCAAGGAGGGCGCGCCCGCGGCCGAGGACCTCGCGTGCGCGGGCTGGATCGCCGCGCGGCTCGCGGAACGGGGTTGGATGCCGGCCGACGAGATCACGCACGCGGCGATCGCGAGCGCGCCGCGCGGCGCGAACGAGGTTCGCGGGCGCGTGACCGAGAGCGAGCACGGACGCTACCTGGCGTCGCTCGGTCCGGAGTTCGCGCGCGACGTGGCGTTCTGCGCCGGCCTGGACACGCTCGACCGCTGCTACGAGTGGTGAACCGGCGGGCCGTCGCCCGCCCGGCCGCCGCGATCAGCGCCGCTGGGCCTGCACCATCATGACCACGCCCACGAGTCCGAAGATCGTGTCGCCCATCCACGCCGCGACGTACGGCGACAGCGCGCCGTTGTGCCCGAGCGCCTTCCCGGCCTGCATGAAGCCGTAGTAGAGGAACGAGATGGTCACCGACAGCCCGAAGCCCATGGCCGCGCTCTGCATGCGCAGCCGGGTGGCCAGCGAGCCGCCGATCATCACCACGATCAGGCAGATCAGCGGGAACGCGAGCTTCAGGTGCAGGTCCACGAGGTAGTTCGCCACGCGACCACCGCTCGCGCGCAGCTTCTCGAGGTAGGCGCTCAACTCGAAGAAGTTCATCTCGTCGGGTCGGCGCATCTCCTTCGAGAAGTCGTCCGGGTGCTCGGCGAGCCCCGCCACCGCCATGCGCGGGAAGAACTCGGCCTTCTCCTTGCCCTGCGCGTCGAACGTGCGCATGTAGCCGGACACGAACTGCCAGCGCGAGCCGTCCCACGTGGCCTCGGCGGCGTCGATCCGCCGCACGAGCCGGCCCGCCTTGAACTCCTGCAGCGAGACCTCGTGCATGCGCTTCTCCGCCACCAGGTAGAGCCGCATGTACCAGATGCGGCCGCCTTCGCCCAGGTAGGTGACGTCGGCGCGCTCGGTGACGCTGGGGCGGTGGATGCTCTGGATCTTCTCCTCCCAGATCTCGTCGCGCGTGCGGTTCGCACCGGGCACCACGTACTCGCCCAGGAACAGCGACAGCAACGAGCACAGCACGGCCACGCCGAACACCGGCACGAGGATGCGCCACAGCGACAGCCCGGCGGACCGCATCGCGGTGAGTTCGCCGAACTTGTTGAGCTGGCCCAGCGCCAGGAACGTGGCCAGCAGCAGCGCCACCGGCAGCACCTTCACCACCACGTCGGGCGCGAGGTACAGGTAGAACTGCACCACCAGCGGCAGCGGGGCGCGGTGGTCCAGGAACACGTCGATCTTCTCGAACAGGTCCACGACCACGAAGATCACGACGAAGCCCGCCAGCCCGAGCAGCAGGTAGCCGGCGAACTCGCGGAGCAGGTAGCGATCGAGAATCCTCATGCCGCGGCCGTGCCCGTGCGGGCCGCCGGCACGGGCGGCGTGTCGCGCGGGGTCCGCGGCGCGCGCGCGCGGCGGAAGCGCCACGGCACCGGCACGTCGCACGCGTCGAGCGTGCGGTCGATGCCGATCATGCCCAGCACGATGTTCGCGAGCCACATCGCGAGCCACGGCGGCAGCAGCAGCCGCTTGGCGAGTTCCTCGCCGCCGACCAGGCACAGGTAGTAGAACAGGAAGAACCCGATCGACACGAACGCGACCGCCGGCCCGCCGCGCTTCACGCGCATGCCGATCGGGGCGCCCACGAGCACGAACACCACGCACGCCACCGGCAGCGCGAACTTCTTGTGCATCTCGACCGACAGGGCCGCGATGCGCGTCTGCAGCGCCACGCGTTCGCTGCGCCACAGGTCGGCGTCCAGCCGCAGGGCGGGGTTCGCCTCGACCATGCTCTGGAGCGCGTCGGGCCGGTGGAACAACCCGGCCGCCATGCCGAGCGCGCGCTGGGGCCACGGCAACTGCTCCGGCGCGAGGGCGGCGAGCGCCTCGTTCGAGGCGCCGAGTTCGGCGAAGCGCTGGCGGCGGATCTGCAGCGAGCGGTCGTACTGCTGCAGCATCTGCGCGCGTTCCTGGATCAGCGCCGCGGCGCTCATCTCGCGGTCGGTGCGCGAGCTGCGCACGGTGCGCTCCAGCAGTCCGCCGGCGCCCTGGATGTAGATCACGTGCTGCTTGAACACGAGCCGGTGGTACTTGCGCGGCCCGCTCGCGTCGGCCGGCACTTCGTGGATCTCGCCGTTCTGCAGGCGCAGCACCGCCGTCGAGCCGTCGGGCGTGTACTCGAGGTGGCCGCGCTCGGCCAGGATCGTGGTGGGCGGGCCGCCGGCGTTCAGCTGGTAGATCGTGACGCCGCGCATCTCGTTCGTCTGTCCGTTCAGCGACTTCACGAGCAGGTTGTACCCCGGGAAGTCGTTGATGAACGCACCTTCCTGCAGCCGCACCGTGGGCTTCATGCGCGCCACGTCCACCATCAGGTTCATCAGCCGGTGGTTCGACTCGGGGTAGACGTAGTTGTTGAACAGCATCATGCCCACGGCGAGCACGCCCGACAGCACGAGCACGGGCAGGATCACGCGGAACAGGTTCACGCCGCTGGCGCGAAGGGCGGTGATCTCGTTGTCCTGCGACAGGCGGCCGAACGCCATGAGCACGGCCACCAGCACGGCGCAGGGGGCGGACAGCGAGACGATGAACCCCAGGGACAGGCCGAAGATCTGGGCCACGGTGCCCAGCGGGACCCCGTAGTTGATCCACTTGTCCATGAAGTCGAAGAGCACGTCCATCTCGAAGATGAACGTGACCACGCCGAAGCCCAGCAGGAACGGAACCAGGTGCGACCGCAGGATGTAGAAGGACAGGATTCTCACGGCCGCGCAGCCTAACCCGGACCCACCTCGAAAGCACGCGCCGCGACCGGGCGAACCGCGCTCCGGCAAAGGCTTTGACCCTCCCCGGACCCACTGATACCGTCCGCGCCCCGTCCGCTCCCCGGGCGCTCGACCAACTCCATGGCGAATCCCGTCCACCTTCCCACTCTGCTGCTCCTGGCCGCGTTGCCGGGGTTCCTGCACTTCGGTGGGGGACGTCGGGGGCCCGAACACGTCCCGACCGCGGCCGACAGCCTGCCCCCGCCGTGGAAGAGCGCGTCCCGGCTCTCGCTCGAGAACCGGTTCGTCCAGGCGGGGCTGCCCACGCTGCGTTCCACCCCGTACGGGCTCCGCGTGGACCCCTCGAGCGACCGCCGCCAGCTGAAGGTGGCCGTGGAGCCCGATTCCGGCAGCTTCCGCTCCTCGGTGGACTTCGGCGAGGTGCCGCTGGGCGTGGTGACCCGCCAGCCACTCGCCGACTGGTCGCACGACGCCATGCGCGCCAGCTTCCAGCGGGCGTGGGCCGAGAAGAGCCGGCAGAACATCAACTCCCTGGGCGCGAACACGCCGTCCGCGCGCACCACCGGCCTGCAGTTCAAGCTGCCCGAGGTGCTGCCGCCGCGCGTCCAGAGCTGGCTCGGCCCGGGCGGACCGGCGCTGAACGTCTCCGGCACCGAGAACATCCGCCTGTCGGGCCAGAGCAACTGGGCGAGCGGCGTGAACCAGGGCGTGCTCGGGCAGCGGCGTTCGCTGTTCCCCACGCTCGACATGCAGCAGGACCTCGACATCCGGCTCGAGGGTCAGCTCTCGGACCGCATCAAGGTGAACCTGCTGCAGAACTCGGCGAACCAGATCCCGCTCGCGAACCGCATCGCCATCAACTACAAGGGCGACGAGGACGACTTCATCCAGGCACTCGACCTGGGCAACACGAGCCTGGCGCTGCCCGGCACCCAGTACGTCTCCTACAGCGGCCGCAACGAGGGCCTGTTCGGCGCGAAGCTCGCCACGCGCGTGGGGCCGCTCGACCTGACGATGCTCGCGAGCCGGCAGGAGGGGCGAAGCGAGCGCGCGACGTTCCAGGGCGCATCGAGCCGCTCCAGCGGGCCCGTCGAACCGATCAACGTGCGCGAGTACGTGAAGGGCCAGTACTTCTTCCTGTACGACCCGAACGCCATGCTCGCGGCCGGGTACGTGGCCGACGTGCCCGGGGAATCGCTGCGCGTCTACCTGGACGACGACAACCTCTCGAACAACTTCAACACCCTGCGCGGCGCGGCCCGCGTGGACCCCGACAGCCTGAGCTTCGCGCGGATCCCCCGGGACTCCACGTTCCGCGGCAACTTCAACCTGCTCGTGCAGGGCGCCGAGGACGGGTACGAGCTGATCTCGAACCGCTACTTCGTCAACGGCATCCCCGTGAAGCTGATCAAGCTGCGCCGGCCGCTGGACCCGCTCAGCAACCAGTGCCTCGCGGTCACCTACGCGCAGAAGCGCTACGTCGGCAACGCCGCGGTGACGGGGCTCGAACGGGTCGGCGGCGCCACGCTCAACAACACGCCCGGCGACATCGACTCGGGACGCGTGGTGATGAAGATGCTCCGCGCTCCGCGCAGCCTGCTCGTGCCGCTCGGGACCGGCTCGACGCAGACGTTCGACCCGGCGGCGCCGTTCAACGCCACGCGCGAACTCGAGCTCAAGAACGTCTACAACCTGGGCGGGTACGACATCGACCTGACCACGTTCAAGTTCGACATCGTGCACGGCCAGGAGAGCCCGCCCGTCACGTCCACGCCCGGGCCGCCTCCCGTGCCGTACGTGGAGGTGCTCGGCCTCGACAATCGCGACGAGACGCGCGGCGGCGCGCCGGCGGGCCACGACGGCAAGGTGGACGGCACCTCGCCCACGTCGGGGGCGACGGGCTTCCTGTTCCCCGAGACGGGCGTGCTGTGGTTCTACGAACTGCGGCCGTTCGCCCCGCGCATCAGCGGCGACGGCCAGTACCCGTTCGAAGAGGCCGTCGACGGCATCCTGTTTCGCCGCGACCGGCTGAACGGCGCCGCGGAGTCCCCGACCGAGCCGAACCCGGAGATCTACGACCGCTACACGGGGCAGCGTTCCGACGCCCGCTACTTCCTCGACGTCGAGTTCGTGGCCGGGCGCGCCGGCACGACGAAGGACGTCTCGCTCGGTCGCACGAACATCACCGAGGGCTCCGAGGCCGTCACCGTGAACGGCGAGCGCTGGACGCGCGACCGCGACTACACGATCGACTACGACCTCGGCCGCGTCACGCTGAAGCGCCAGCTCGGCCCCACGGACCAGCTGAACATCGACTACGCCTACGCGCCGCTGTTCGCGCAGGCCGGGCGCACGCTGCTCGGCAGCTCGTTCACGCTGCAGGGTCGCGACCGCAGCCTGGGTGGCGCGTTCATGTACGAGAGCAAGGGCGCGCAGGACCTGCGCCCGCGGCTGGGCGAGGAGCCCTCGCGCACGCTGATCACCGACCTGAACTCGGAGTTCAAGTTCCACCCCTCGTTCCTCACGCGCGCGGTCGACCGCCTGCCCGGCGTGCGCACGACGATGGCGTCCGATCTCGAGGTGCAGGCCGAGGTCGGCGCGTCGTTCCCGAATCCGAACACGCAGAACGAGGTGTACCTGGACGACATGGAGGGCGTGCGCGACGCCGTGTCGCTGCCGATGACCCCCGAGCGCTGGCGCTGGTCGAGCGTGCCGTCGCGTGCGGTGAGCGTCGTCGGCGGGCACGCGGTGGGGACCACGCAGTTCACCTCCCTCCCGGGGCAGTTCAACGGCGAGATCCACTGGTACACGCCGCCCACCGTGGTGAAGGAGTGGATGCTGCGGCCGAACCTGTCCGAGGCGCAGGGCGCCAAGAACGCGCGCCAGACACTCGCGATCTCGATGCCCCGGACGCCCAACGGCTTCGCGCTCTCCGACACGATGTGGGCTGGGCTCACGTACCCGCTCGACGAGGTGGGCATCGACCTGTCGCGTTCGCAGTTCATCGAGGTGTGGGTGAACGACTTCCGCGATCGTCACAGCGGCATCGAGGAGCCGCGCATCCGCGGTGACGGCGTGAAGCTGCACCTGGACCTCGGCGTGGTGAGCGAGGACCAGATGCGCGCGCCGAACCGTCCGCCGAACGGCGGCCCGCCGGACACGGAGGACCGCATCCCGGACCGGCAACTCTCCGTGGCCGAAGGCAACGACGAGGACACCGGCTACGACCAGCTGCTGGACGTCGCCGAGAATCGCCAGGACAAGGCCGACCTGCGCACGGCGTCCGATGCGGATCCCGAGGGCGACGACTGGGCGAGCCCGAACAGCGACTTCCCCGACGAGATGGATCCGTACCGGTGGATCACGACGAACGGCGTCGAGAAGAACAAGGTGATCAACCCGACGCCCGACACCGAGGACCTGAACCAGAACGGCAGCCTCGACGTCGCGGAGAACTACTACGAGTACACGATCGACCTGCAGGACACGTCGAGCACGTACCGCTACCTGAACACCGACGTCTACGCGCGCTTCCGTGACGATCCGCGCGTGATCGCGGACTTCAAGCCGGCCGAGAACAACGGCTGGCGGCGCTACCGCATCCCCATCACGGACAGTCTGCGCGTGCAGTTCGGCAGCCCCGACCTCACGATCGCGCGGCACCTGCGCATCTGGCTCGAGGGCGTGCGCAGGCCCGACTACGACAACCTGGCGTCGGGGCAGGCCCACAAGGGCGCGCCCATGATCATGCTCGGCGGGCTCGAGATCGTGGGCAGCCGCTGGCAGCTGGCGGACCTGACCGATGCGCAGCGCGACTCCAGCGGCACCACGGCCACGCTGAACTCGGTGAACACCGTCGACAACGCCGACGTCTACACGGCGCCGTTCGACCCGGGCAAGACGCGTTCGGGCAACCTCGAACTCGTGCGCCGCGAGCAGTCGCTGGCGCTGGAGTTCACCGAGCTGCAGCCGGCCGACACGATCGAGGCGTACAAGACGTTCTCGCTTGAGGAGAACTACAGCCGCTACGGCACGCTGAGCTGGTACGCCGCCGGCTACGAGATCCCGGGCTACGACCCGGCGACGCACGACCTCAGCTATTTCGTGCGCTTCGCCTCGGACGAGCGCGGGCAGAACTACTACGAGATCAAGCGCCGCGTGCCGCCCTCGTCGCGCCCGCAGGCGATCGACTGGCGGCTGATCAACGCCAACCTCGCGCACCTGTCGCGCTTCAAGCTGGCGGACGACTTTCCGCAGAAGTCCCCGATCCTGTACCGGACACAGGACGGCGACACCGGGGACTCGCTCATCATCAAGGGGACGCCGTCGTTCACGCGCATCCGTCGCATCTCGTTCGGGCTCATCAGCGGTCCGGGTTCGCCCCGCTTCTCCTCCGGCCAGCTGTGGTTCGACGAGATCCGCGCCAGGGACGTCGCGAAGGACATGGGCCTCGCGGATCGCATCAACGTCAAGGGCAACGTCGCGAACCTGATGCGCTACAACGTGTCGTGGAACTCCCGCGGCGCGGACTTCCTGAGCGTCGGCGAGCAGCGCGGCTCCGGCAGCCGCACCGACGCGCTCACGGTGACCAGCGGCTTCGACGTGCACCGCTTCTTCGAGGGCACCGGCATCCAGCTGCCCGTGAACGTGACGTACTCGCGCAACGTGTCGAGCCCCCGGTTCAACGCCGGCGACGACGTGGTGCGTGACGCCGCCGCGGCGCGAGCCAGCGAGACGCGCAACACCACGCGCACGATCGGGACGAACTACTCGCGCGCGTGGAGCGAACGCTCGAACCCGTTCCTGCGCTACACGGTCGGTGGCGTGTCGGCGAGCTGGCAGCGCACCGACTCGAAGTCGCTGAGCCCGGCGGGGCTCGACAGCTCCGTGTCGGTGGCGGGCAACGTGAGCTACACCGTGTCGCCGCGCCGGCTGCTGCCGCTGGCACTCCCGAGCACGAAGATGAAGTTCTACCCGCTGCCGGACCGCGTGTACTGGACGTACAACGTGCAGACCCGACGCGGCGACACGTACCTGCGGCCGAGCGACAACCGCGACACGCTCGTGCTGCAGAACCAGACGCGCGGGCGCACGTCCACGCTCGACTTCGGGGCGGACACGCGGCCGTTCGAGGCGCTGCAGCACCACATCGAGGGGCACAACGACCTCGCACTCGAGAACTTCCCGACGAACAAGTTCCTGAACTTCGGCCACCTCACGTCGTGGCGCCAGACGCTGAACTCCCGCTTCGTCGCACCGGCGAACCTGTGGGTCCGGCCGACCGCGTCGTGGAACTCGGGCTACTCGCAGCTGAACGACGCCCGGTTGTCCGACGACCTGCGCACGAAGTCGATCAGCAACAACCAGGGCGCCACCGTGCAGTTCGAGCTGCCGTTCGACCGCCTCGGCGGAGCCACGAGCAACCGGGTCGGTGCGCAGACCCCACCCTTGAACGTGGCGGCGGCGCGCACGGACACCCTCATGGGGCCGCCGACGCGGCCGCGCCGTCCGCCGTTCTCGTGGAAACAGGCGCTGCGTCGCCTCGGCAACGTGTCCACGGAGACGTCGCTGAACAAGACCAGCCGCTACGACCGCATGCGCGGCAGCCCGAGTGCGCTCTACCTGTTCGGCCTCGCCGAGAACCCCGGCCAGGGCGAACCGGGCCAGGCGCGCATCGCGCCGGAGCTGGGCAACCAGGAGATGATCAGCACCGAGTTCCGGACGCGCGGGCAGACGCGCGTCGATCTCGTGCAGGGCAGCTCGGTGCAGACGAACGCGCAGTACGCCGACATCACCGGGCGCACGAACGGCGTGTCGAACCGCCGCCGCAACTGGCAGTTCCCGAGCATGCAGGTCGAGTACGGGAACGTGGCGCAGATGGTGGGGCTCACGCGGTTCCTGCAGGCGCCACAGCTGCGCACGGCCTACACGCGGGGTGTCGAAGTCGAATACGCCAGCTCGAACACGATCGAGACCGGGCGGTCCAACAGCAACCAGTGGCAGCCGCTGCTGTCGATGTCCGGCAGCCTCAAGAACGGCACGCGCGTGGAGTTCTCCATGAACCTGCGCGGCAGCGAGCGGATCAACACGCTCGTCGGTCGCTCCCGGACCACGGACAACAACTCCGACGTGAACCTGTCGGTCAACCGCAACTACTCCCAGGGCCAGAAGGTGTCGTTCCTGGGTCGCACCAGCACCATCCGCAGCAACATCTCGCTGGGCCTGACCGCGAACTACAGTCACCGCACCGGCGAGACGTTGAACCTCGCCGTGCCCGGGTCGCAGGCCCAGAGCCGCACCGACGAGAGGCGCATTTCCATGAACGGCACCGGTTCGTACGACTTCAGCCAGAACGTCCGCGGCACGGCGTCGCTCGGCTACAACCAGACCGCCGACAAGACGCAGAAGAGCGTCCGGCACAGCGTGCGCGTGGAAGCCCGCGCGCAGTTCTCGTTCTGATGCCGCGCGCCGGGACGCTGCTGCTGCTCGCGCTGCTCGGCGGCGCCGGATGCGCCGAGCGGTTCCCCGTGGACGGCGCCCGGGCGCTCGCGCGCGTCGAGAAGCAGGTGGCGTTCGGCCCGCGCATTCCGGGCACCGCCGGCCACGCGGCGATGGTCGCGTGGCTCGAGTCGGAGCTGACGCGGCTGGGCGCGCGCGTGGAGCGGCAGACGTTCGTCGACTCGACGCTGGGTCGGCCGTTGCCCGTGCAGAACGTGATCGCGCGGTTCGGTCCCGAGACGGGGCGTCGGCTGCTGCTGTGCGCGCACTACGACAGCCGGCCGTGGAGCGACCAGGACCCGGACACGACGAAGCACGACACGCCCGTGCCCGGCGCGAACGACGGCGGCTCCGGCGTGGCCGTGCTGCTGGAGGTGGCCGAGCTGCTCCACCAGCGCCCGCCGGCGGTCGGGGTGGACCTGGTGTTCTTCGACGCCGAGGACATGGGCACGCCCGACGCGCCCGAGCACTACAGCCTCGGGGCCCGCGGCTACGCGGGCCGGCTGCCCGCCCCGGGCGACGCCGCCCGGCCGGTGGCGGGCTTCCTGTTCGACATGGTCGGGGACCGGGACCTGGCGATCCATCCCGAGGCGAACTCGCTCCAGCGCGCCACGAACCTGGTGGACCTCGTGGCCGACGCGGCCCGTGCGACCGGCGCGACGTCGTTCCGGAGCGAGCCGCGCTACACGCTGGTGGACGACCACATCCCCCTGCTGGACGCGGGCTTGCCGACGGTGGACATCATCGACTTCGACTACCCGGCCTGGCACACGGCGAAGGACACTCCCGACCAGGTCTCGGCGCGCAGCCTCGCCGAGGTGTCCGCCGTGGCGGCCTGGCTCGTCTATCGGAGCCCGCTCGCACGGCCCTGATCCCCGGCCCCGCCAAGGGGCGCCCGGGGATCCACACGCTTTCGATGGCCGGTGAAGGCCACGCCAGCACTCCCTGCGGGCTTTGTTCGGCCGCGCGGGAAGGTGCGCCGTGACTTGCCCCGGACGCGGGCCTCCTGTAGTTTCCCGGCCGCAGGAGTGGGGCTGGTGCGACCACTCCTTTTCTTGTCGGCATGGGAGCGAAAGTGGAAGTCCGGGAAGAAGTTCGCCAGCTGGCCGAGCCCCTCGCGGAAGAGGAGGGCTACGACCTCGTGGACGTCGAACAGGCGTCGGCGGGACGCCACCGGATCATCCGGGTGTACCTGGACAAGCCGGGCGGCGTCACGATCGCCGACTGTGCGCGCTTCAGCCGTCGTCTTTCCGACTGTCTCGACATGAATCAGACGATCCCGGGCAGCTACCACCTCGAGGTCAGCTCCCCGGGGATCGAGCGTCCTTTGCGGACACTCGATCACGTGGCCCGCTTCGCCGGCCAGCGCGCGTCCGTGCAACTGCACGAGGCGCTCGCCGGCCGTCGCAAGTGGGACGGCGTGCTGCTCGGCCCCGACGGGGGACGTGCCGGCGTGCGCACCGACGAAGGCGAAGAACATTGGTTCGACTGGGCCGAGGTGAAGTCGGCCCGGCTCGTGGTGGATGCGTGGGCGGATCACCGCAAGACCGGCGCGAAGAAGCCCGCTGGCGGCCGACCGCGTGGAGGGGCGCGATGAGCAACGAAATCCTGGATGCACTGAGCCAGATCACGCGCGAGAAGAGCGTGGATCGCGCCATGCTGATCGAGACGCTCGAAGCCGGGCTGGCGAGCGCCGTGCGCAAGAAGCACGGGCTGACCGCCGACGTGGACGTGAAGTTCAACGACCGCACCGGCGCGCTCGAGTGCGCTCTGCGCATGGCCGTGGTGGCGAACGTCGAGGATCCCGCGAACCAGTTCACCGTCGAGCAGGCGCGCGCGCACAAGCCGAACGCGCAGGTGGGCGACGTCATCCGGCTGCCGCTGAGCATCGCGGAGTTCGGCCGCAACGCGATCCAGACCGCGAAGCAGGTGCTGATCCAGCGCGTGCGCGAGGCGGAGCGCGACAAGGTCTTCAAGGAGTACTCCGACAAGGTCGGGGCGCTGGTCCGCGGCGTGGTGCAGCAGGTCGATCGCGGCAACGTGATCGTGAAGCTGGACTTCTCCGAGGGCCTGCTGCCGGCGCGCGAGCAGATCCCGCGCTCGTACCACCGGCAGGGCGACTACGTCCGGGCCGTGGTCATCAACGTGGACAAGCTGGCCAAGGGCCCGCAGGTGATCCTGTCGCGCACGCATCCCGACTTCCTGCGCCGCCTGTTCGAGAGCGAGGTGCCGGAGATCGCCGACGCGATCGTCGAGGTGAAGGCGGTGGCGCGCGAGGCCGGCGCCCGCTCGAAGATCTCCGTGTTCTCGACCGACCCGCGCGTGGACGCGGTCGGCTCCTGCGTGGGCCTGAAGGGCTCGCGCGTGCAGAGCATCGTCCGCGAGCTGGGCGGCGAGCGCATCGACATCGTGCCGTGGTCGGCCGACCCGGCCGTGTTCGTGTCGCGCGCGCTGTCGCCGGCGCGCGTGCAGGACGTGAAGGTGAACGAGCCCGACAAGCGCATGAACGTGATCGTCGCGGACGATCAGCTGTCGCTGGCGATCGGCAAGGGCGGTCAGAACGCCCGGCTCGCCGCGCGCCTGACGGGCTGGAAGATCGACCTCGTCTCCAAGAGCGAGGAGAAGAAGCGACACGACCTCGAGCGGGCCAACCGCATCGAGGTGGAGAAACTCGGCCTCGGGGAAGCCACCACCGAGAAGCTGATCTCCGCCGGCATCGAAACGGTTCAGGAGCTGCTGGCCACGCCGTTCGAGAAGCTCGTGGAGATCCCCGGCATCGGCGAGAAGACCGCCGAGCGGGTGCTGCAGGTGGCCAACGAGTACGTCGCGGCGAACCCGCCGTCGACGGGCGAAGCCGCCGCCGAGATGGAATTCACGCCCGAGATGGAGGCGGGTGACGCACCCGCGGCCGCCGGGGAGATGTCCTCGACGCCCGAGGGCGCGGAAGGAGAGCATCGTGCCGACTAGCCCCGGGCCGAAGAAGGCGCGTATCTACGAGGTCGCCAAGGAGCTCGGCATGTCGAGCGAGGCGGTCATGCAGATCGCGCGCCGCATGGGTGTCGAGCTCAAGAACCACATGAGCACCCTCGCTCCCGAGATCGTGGAGAAGGTGCGTGGCGAACTGAACCAGGAGAAGGCCGCCGTGCGCGTCGAAGTGGCGCGCAAGGAAGAGGAGCAGCGCCAGCGCGAAGAGCGTCAGCGGGCGGAAGCCGCCGCGCGCGCGAACGTGCCGGTGCGCCCCGGCCAGGGCTCCGCGGTGATCGTGCCGGCGCCGCACACGCTGCCCGGTGCCCCGCCGCCTCCGCCGCCGCGTCCCACGCCTCCGCCGGCCGCATCGCGTCCGCCGGGGCGGGGGGGACGTCCCGGTGGCCCCGGCGGTCGTCCGGGTGGTGGCTACGGTGGCGGTGCTCGTCCGGGTGGCGCTCCGGGTGGCGGCTACGGCGGCGGGCGTCCCGCCGGCGGT
>JBGAMH010000067.1:0-18412 GCA_044223135.1 Candidatus Eiseniibacteriota bacterium
GCAGGAGCCGCTGCCCGCGAAGTGACGCCCGCCCGTGAACGCGAGGCCCCCGCGCCGTGAAGCGCGGGGGCCTCGTGCGTCCGGGCGGTTCGGGCTAGGCGACGCCGGCCGTGCGCGCGGCGTCCGCCTGCTCGGTGGCGAGGCCCTGGCGCTTGATCTTGCCCGTGGTGGTCTTCGGGAACTCGCCGCGACGCACGATCACCTTCTTCACGCGCTTGTACGGCGCGAGCAGGTGGCAGCGCTGGTCCACGTCGGCGCGCAGCGTGGCCTCGATGTACGCGTCGTCGCACGCCTTGCCCTGCGCGCGCGCGTGCTGCTCCAGCTCGGGCACGTTCGGGTAGATGTGCGCGTGCACTTCCTCGCGCTCGCCCTTGGGATCGCGACCGCCCACGACCACCACCTCGAGCACGTAGGGGCTGTTCGCCAGCTGCACCTCGATCTCCTCGGGGTAGATCTTCTTGCCCGCCGCCGTGGCGATCATGTTCTTGAGCCGGCCCGTGATGCGCAGGCGGCCGTCGGGCAGGAGCCGGCCCAGGTCGCCGGTGTAGAACCAGCCGTCGCGCAGCACCTCGGCGGTGGCCGCCGGGTTCTTGTAGTAGCCCAGCATCACGTTCGGCCCGCGCACCGCGATCTCGCCGTTGCCCTCGACGTCGGGCGAGTCGATGCGCACGTCCACACCCACGAGCGGCCAGCCCACGCCGGCCGGCAGCGGCCACGCCGGCCGGTTCGCACACACGACGGGGCTCGTCTCGGTGAGGCCGTAGCCCTCGGTCAGCGCGAATCCCAGATCGATGTAGCCCCAGAACACCTCGGGCGCGATCGGCGCCGCGCCGGTGGCGAACATGCGGATGGCGTCGAGCCCGGCCTTCACGCGCACGGGCTTCAGCAGCGAGAACCCGATGCGCCGGCCGGTCGCGAGCCGCACCACCTTCGTCACCGCGAGCAGCGACTTCACCAGCAGCTTGCGCTGCAGCGGCGCGTCCTCGATGCCGCGGTGGATCGCGGACAGCAGCTTCTCGTACAGCAGGGGCACCGCCACGAACACGGTGGCCCGCGAGCTGGCCATGTCCTCGCGGAGCTGCTTCGAATCGAGGCCGCGCGCGTAGCACGTGCTGGCGCCCATGCGCATGGCCGACAGGAAGCCGATCGTGCTCTCGAACGTGTGGTGCATCGGCAGGATGCTCAGCATCCGGTCGCCGGGGCCCACCTCGAACGTGCGGGCCACGCCCTCGGCGTTCGACAGCAGGTTCGCGTGCGACAGCATCACGCCCTTGGCCTGCCCCGTGGTGCCCGAGGTGAAGATGATCACCGCGAGGTCGCCGGGCGCCCCGCGCTCGGGCCGCGGGCCCTCGGACGGGAACTCGGCCTGCGCCTGTCCCCACGACGGCAGCCCCTCGACGTCGTCGAGCGCGACCAGCGACAGCGCCGGGATGCGCTCCTGCTTCACCTGCGCGAGCACGGGGTGCTGGCGGGCGCTCACCACGCAGCACGTGGCGTCGGCCGTGGCCAGGATCTCGCCCACCTCCTGCGCCTTCAGCTGCGCGTCGAGCGGCACCACGACGGCGCCCGCTTCGAGGATGGCCATGTACGCGAGCCCCCACTCGGGGCGGTTTTCGCTCTGCAGGCCCACCTTGTCGCCGGGGCGGATGCCCTCGCGCTCGAGCAGCGCGGTGAAGCGGTGCATGGCCTGCGCGGCCTGCACGTAGCTGTATCCGCTCCAGCCCTGGGGCGTGCGGCGCAGCAGGAACTCGGCGTCGCCGTACTGCCTTGCGGCCCAGTCGATCAGCTGGGGCAGCAGGCGAACGACCGGTTGCGGGGCGTTCGATCGGGGTGCAGAAGTCATGTGGGCGTGAAGCCTAGGGGGATCGAGAAGTCCGGGTCAAGGGCGGCGGCGGGCCACCACCACGTGCGCGAGCACTTCGCGCGGATCGAAGAACAGCCGGTCGAGCAATTCGCACAGCACCTGCACGAGCACGTAGAGCGCGCGCACCGGCAGTTCGGTGAGCACGCGCGCGGGGCCGCGGTTGATCCGGTTGAGCGCCGCGATCGTGGACAGCCCGACGCGCGCCCACAGCCCGCCCACGGGCACGACTTCGACCGGCTCGAAGCCGGCGCGCCGCAGCAGCCACTCGGCGCCGTAGCGCGTGAAACGGAAGTAGTCGTGCGGCTCGTCGTGCAGCGGCACCATCTGCGTGAACTCCAGGATCAGCACGCCGCCGGGCTTCAGCACGCGGTGCGCCTCCTCGATCATGCGGATGGGCTCGGGCAGGTACGTGAGCATCGACAGCCCGAGCACGGTGTCGAACGTGCCGTCGCGGAACGGCTGCGCCTCGGCGCGCGCGAACGCGTCGAGCCGCGCGCCGTCCAGGTACGGCGACACCGACAGGTCGGTGCCCCAGTAGCGCGTGAGGCGCCCGTCGAACAGCTTCGCGAACGGCTTGCGGCCGCAGCCCATGTCGAGCAGCTCGCCCCGCGCGTGGCCGCTCACGCGGCGCAGCGCGGCGGTGAGCTTGTGGTTCGCGAGCCAGTTGTACTGCCACACCGTCCACGGGCGCGTGATGTCGCGCGGGCGCGCCGGGCTCACGACCGGCTCCATTCGAGCAGGTACTCGCCCACCTGCACCTGCAGCTCCACGCGGCCGCCGTCCACGCGGATCGCGCCGTCGCCACGCCCCTCGGCGAAGCGCGCACCCGTGGCGCCCGCGGGCAGCGGCAGCTCCAGCGGCGCCAGTGGCACGCCGTAGTAGCGGAGCAGGGCGCCGCGGTCGCCGATCGCGCGCAGCGACCAGCCGTGCTCGGACAGGTGCCTCACCTCGACGTCCGTCAGGAACACCGCGCCGTCGGCGACCAGCGCGCCGAGCAGCGTGCGCAGCGCCGCGCGGCCCGCCTCGGACCACGCCTCGTCCAGGTGCGCGTACGACAGCCGGTGCGAGCTGAGCATGGCCGGCTGGCCGCGCCCCCACGCCGCGCGCACGCCGCGCAGCGCGGCGTCCACGCCCTGCTTGCCGCCGGGGTTCGCCTGCCCGCGCGGCTCGAACCCCACGCGCGGCGGCATGTAGAAGCGCGCGCCGGCGTGGTGCGGGAACCGCCACGCCATCACGCGGCGCGCCAGCGGCAGCAGCGGCTGGCTCGCCTGCTCGCCCTTGCCCTGCAGGATGCGCACGCCGAGCGACTCGGCCTCGCCCTCCAGCCAGTCGTCGAAGCGGTAGTCCGGCGGGCAGAACGAATCCGGCGCGCGGCCGAACTGCTCGCGGAACAGCGCGATCGCCTGGCGCAGGTTGCGGGCGCGCACCGCCTGCGGCTCGGAAGGGTCGTACTCGCCGCTCGCCTCCACGGCGTTGCAGATGGGGCTCTGCTGCGCATGCGCCTCGCGCGCGTCGCGCTGGTTGCGCCGCAGCGCGCCGAGCCACGCGGTCTCGGGCAGGTGGTGCAGTCCGTGCAGCTCGGGCCACCACAGCCCCGACGCCACGGCCTCGCGCACCGCGTCGGCGAGCCCCGGCCGGCGCCAGCGCCCGCGCGCGTCCAGCGACGGCGCCACCGGCACCTCGTCGGACTCGAACAGCGGCCCGCCCATCGCCTCGTAGTCCGGCGCGCCCGCCACCGTGTTCGCCTGCCACACCGGCGGGAACCCGTCGCCGCCGCGGAACCCGCCGAGCACGTCGACCATCGCGCGCACGTCGTCGGCGCTCTCGAGCGTGGAGCGTCCGTACGTCATGCCGGCCGGCGTGCGGAACGACGCGCCGCTCGACAGCACGCGGTGGGCCTGGTCGTCGGCGGTCCATGCCGCGAGGCCCCAGTCGTCGCTCTGCAGCACCACGGCCTTCAGGCGATGCCAGTCGAGATTCATGCGAGCGGACGAGCCCCCCGTGGAGGTGCGCGCGCGGCGGACGCCGCGGCGCGAGAGCGGCGCGCATGTTCGCACATCCGCGCGGGGCCGCGCACTCCCGCCGGATCGAGGGCGCATTGACCCGTTCGGCTCGCGCGAGGCACAGTGCCGCGCCATGCGCCGCCCCACCTCGGCCCGCGAGTCCGAACGCTGGTTCGCCGCCACGTTCGCGTGCGTGCTCGTGTTCTGGCTGTTCGACCTGCTCGTGCTGCGCGCGGGCACGCCCGATCCGCTCGACGACACGTGGGAGTACGGCGTCGTGGCACGCGCCCTGATGGAGGGCCGCGGCTTCCGCACGCTGGTCATCCACCCGCCGCTGTGGTCGCTGCGCGACGCGGCGTTCCACGTGCCGGTGCTGGTGCACGGCCCGCTCCTGCCGCTGGCGCTGCTGCCCGGCGTGGCGCTGGCCGGCGCGCACGCGCTGGACGGCGCGGCGTACCTCGCGGCGATCTTCGCCGTGCTCGCCGCGCTCGCCACGTTCCGGCTCGGCGAGCGGCTGCACTCCCCCGCCGTCGGCGCGGCGGCCGCGATGCTGTACACGCTCTCGCCGCTCGGCATCGTGGCCGTGCACCACGACATCGCGCTGCACGCCGGCGCGTGGCTGCTCGCGCTGGCCATGAGCCTGCTCGCCGAGGAGCGTCCGCGCGGAGCGGCCGCGGGCATCGCGCTGGGACTCGGCGCGCTCGTGCGCCCGGAGTTCGCGCTCGCGTTCCCCGTGCTGCTCGTGCTCGCGGGCGGCGTGCGTGCGGCGTTCGCGCTGGCGTTCGCGCTGTGCGTGGCGCCCTGGAGCCTGCACGCCCTGCTCGCCGTGGGCACGCCGTTCTTCAACCTGTCGTCGTACCTGCTGATCGGCTACTGGGAGGGCCGTCGCGGCATCGCCGTGATGCGCGACTTCTCGCTGCCGCCCTCGGCGTGGCCGGCCACGCTGGCCGCCGAGATGCCGCACCTGCCGCGCAAGTGGATCGAGTTCCTGCCGCACGCGCTCAAGCGCTGGCTGTGCGCACCGAGCGGCGCCACGGGCTGGCTCGCGCCGGTCGGCTGGGTGCTGGCGCTGGCGCCCGTGCGCGTGCGCCCCTTCGCGCTCGCGTCGGTGGCGCTGGGCCTGCTGCCGCTCGCCGTGATGGTGCTCACCGTGTTCGACCCGCGTTACCTGGTGCCGTTCCTGCCGCTGGCGGCCGTGGGCGTGGCGATCGGGGCGCGCGAGCTGACCGAGTGGGCGCCGGGCTGGATGCGCCGCCCGCGCGCGTGGATCGGTCTGCTGCTGCTGGCGATGCTCCCGAGCACGCTGCCGCAGCTGCACGACGGCTGGCGCGGCGCGGCCGAGCTGCGCACGCGGCTCGCGCGCGAGCGCGCCGGCCTCGCGGAGCGCTTCGGCGGCGCGGGTGCCCGCGCGACGGGCGTGGTGTACAGCGACACGCCGGACTTCGTGGCGTGGACGCTGCGCCGCCCCGCCGTGTGGCTCACCGAGCCCGAGTACCGCGAGCTGCCCGCGTGGGACGGGCTTCCGCCCGCTCCCGCCGACCGCCGCGACCGGCCCGCGCGCACCGACACCGACGCCACGTGGTTCCACGAGGCCGACGGCCGTGGCGCCCTGCTGCCGGCCGTCGCGGACGCCCGCCCGGCCGCCCCGGCCGATACCGTGGCGGCGGGCGACTCGCTGGGGACGGGGCCCTAGCCCGGACTATTCATGAGCCGGCGAGCCGAGAGTGCGAGATGACGGCGGCCCGCAAGGCGCGGCATCGGGCCTCACCGCAGGCGTGTCGGTGACACGCCGAGGAGCGCCCCGATCCCGCAACGCGGCAGGCCGGCGGCAGATCGCACTCGCAGGCCGCCGTTCATGAATAGTCCGGGCCAGGTTCGATCGGACGAAATCACTCCCCCGGCCAGGCCGCACCGGGCGTGAATCCGCCGTAGCCGCCCCGGCGGGCGCCCCCTAGACTCGGCCCGTGCGTCCCGCCCGGTTCCACCCGCTTGCCCGCTTCGCGCTCGCCGCGCTCGTCGCGCTGGCCCCGTTCGCCGCTTCCGCCCTCGCCGCGCCCGTGCGCGTGCGCCCCCTGCCGCCCGCGCCTGCCGCTTCCGCGGCGAAGTCCGCCCTCGACGCGCACGGCCTCTGCGGCACGCACGTCGACGCGCTCGCCGATCAGCTGGCCGAGTGGGCCGCGCGCACGCCGGCCGTGGCGCAGCCCACCACGTTCCGCCGCGACGTCGGCGACGTGTTCGTGATGGAGGACGACGGCACGCTGTTCTACACGAACGCCGGCGGCCGCAACCTGCTCGACATCTCGGCCGCCATGCGCGCGTTCTACGCCGCGCACGGCGACGACTACGACCAGGTCGCGATCTACCTGTCCACCGGCATGAACCAGTGGCTCGGCTCGCCCGGCGCGCTCGCCGCCGCGTGGCCGGTGCGCAACGACACGCGCGGCATCGGCCTGTCGCTGTACGACTGGGGCGCCGCGTTCGGCAGCCCGGCGCGGCTGCAGCAGGTGCTCACGATGAACGGCCTCGGCCGCTACCCCGCGAGCCAGGACTCCGGCATCGGCGGGCCCGGCGACTCGTTCAACACGCAGGACGTGCTCGCGCACGAGTTCGCGCACCGCTGGCTGAGCTACGTGTTCGTGGACTCCGCCGGCACGCAGAGCCCGGCGCTGCTCGGCCGCGACTGGCAGCACTGGGGCTTCTTCGCCGACGTGGACTCCTCGTACATGGAAGGCTGCGACTGGACCGAGGTGGCGCCCGACTCGTTCCGCACCACCGGCGTGTCGTCCACGTTCGGCGCGCTCGACCGCTACCTCATGGGGGCGATCACGCGCGCCGAGATCGACTCGTTCTTCGTGGTCAACGACCCGACGGCGTTCGATCCCGACGGCATCTACATCCCCATCACCACGCCGTTCGTGGGGCTCGGCTGCCGCGGGCGGGCCACGTGGTGGCGCGTGAGCGACATCGAACGCGTGCACGGCCCGCGCGTGCCCGACGGCGCGGTGGCGCCGCGCGCGTTCCGCGTGGGCTTCGCGCTGATCACGCCGCACGGCGTGGACGCCACGCCCGCCGACCTCGCGAAACTCGACGCGATCCGGCTGCGGTTCCCGCGCACGATGCGCGACGGCACGCTGCAGCGCTTCGACGTGGACGTGACGCTGGCGCCGGCGCCCGCGCGCGTGGTGATCGAGCACGCGCCGCTCGGCGACACCGAGGTGACGTCGGCCGCGCGGTCGGTGCGCGCGCGCGTGCGTGCCGCCGGCGGGCGCCCCCCGCTCGCCGTGGACGCCGGCAGCGTGACGCTGTGGTGGCGGCCCGGCACGAGCGGCCCGTTCTCGCCCGTGACGATGACGCCCGCGAGCCCCGATTCGTTCGTCGCTTCGCTCCCCGCGCCCGCCGGCATCGTGCAGTACTTCCTGGCCGCCGCGCTCGCCGACTCGCCGCAGGTGACCGCGACGCTGCCGCCCGCCGGCGCCGCGGGTCCGTTCGCGTTCCGGGCCGGCACCGACGCGACACCACCCGTGATCGTGCACACCCCGCCGCGCATCCTCGGCGCCGACCAGTTGCCGCACGCGCTGCTGGCGCGCGTCTCCGACAACCTGGGCGTGGACTCCGTGTGGTGCGACCTGCGCGTGGGCACCGGCGCGCTGCAGCACGTGGCGCTCGCGCGCGCGGGGGCCGACTCGTTCGCGGCGACCGTGCCCGGCGGCCTGCCGTCCGGCACGGTGGTGACCTATCGCTTCGTGGCGCGCGACCGCGCACAGGCCCCGAACATGGCCGTGTCCGCACCCGGGTTCGACACGCTGCGCGTGAACCGCGGCCTGTTCGAGGACCTCGAGAACGGCGCCGACTGGTTCCACCAGAACGTGCTGTTCTCGTGGCGAGACGCCTGGCACACGGAGAGCGACCCGACCGCGCCCGCGGGCCCGGCCGTGTGGGCGTGCGGCGAACCCGGCGGCGCCTACGCGCCGCACCTGGACGCCTCGCTCTACACGCCGTTCGTGTACGGCATCCCGACCGGCAGCGTGCTGACGTTCGATCATCGCTGGGCGCTCGAGCAATACGACGCCACGCGCGCGTGGGACGGCGCGCGGCTCGAGATCCAGACCGGCAGCACTTCCGGTCCGTGGACCGTGGTGAACCCGGTGCCCGGCTACGGCCACGTGATGATCGGCGGCGGCATGCCCTTCGCCTCCGGCACGCCGTGCTGGAGCGGCACCTCGCCCGGCTGGGTGCGCACCACGCTCGACCTGACCCCGTGGGCCGGGCAGGCCGTGCGGTTCCGTTTCCGCATGTGCTCGGACGACTTCCTCGGTTACGACGGCTGGCGCGTGGACCGCGTGCGCGTGCTGTTCCCCGGCGACGTGCCGCTCGGCGCGCCGCTCGCCGGCGGCGCGCTGGAGTTGGGCCCCGCGTGGCCGAACCCCGCGCGGACACACCTGTCGCAGGCGATCACGCTGCCCGCGCGCGCCGACGTGGAGTGGACGCTGTTCGACGTGCAGGGCCGCCGCGCCGCCACCCTGTGGTCGGGCCCGCTGGATGCCGGAGCGCGCACGCTGGTGGGCACACTCCCGCCGGATATCCCGAACGGAATGTACTTGGCGCGCATCCGCGTGGGCGCTCACACTGCAGCGCAGAGACCGGTCGTCGTCCTTCGTTGATCGCACGCGCCCCGGACCGGGGCCGGAAGCCTCCATGCGCCGCGTCGTGATCCTGTTGTTCGGGCTCGCCCTGCTGTCGGGCCCCCGCCTCGCACTCGCCACGGTCGCCACCCCCACCGACCCGCTGACGCCCATTCCGATGACGCTGGGCATTCCCACGTGGGAAGAGCTCGGTCCGCCTGCGCGCGCGTTCGCCGCGTCGGTGCACGACACGCGACGGAACCGGCTGCTGGTGATCGGGGGCATCGATGTCGACCGCTGGCACGCCGCGACGCGCTCGGTCTGGGCGCTCGACCTGGCGGACGGGCAGTGGACCCGGGTGCGACCCGTGGGCCCGCAACCGGCGGCGCGAGTGGGCGCGTGCGCCGTATACGACTCGTTGCGCGACCGCGTGCTGATGTTCGGCGGCGAGGCGCGACGCGGGCCGTTCGTTTTCGACGCGCGAGACTCGCTGCTCGCCGACCTGTGGGTGCTCGATCTCTCCGGCGCGCCCACCTGGACCCGGCTGCCCGACGCGACGCCCGCCCCGGGCGCGCGAGCGCGAGCGGCCTTCGCGCTCGATCCCTCGCGGGACCAGGCGTGGCTCTTCGGCGGGGTCGTCGGGTACCCGCCGGCCGACGCCGACACGGCGGCCCTCTGGCGGCTGCGGCTCTCCGACCTGGCGTGGCAACGCTTCGCGCCCGCGGGCGCGTGGCCGCTCGCACGCGGCGGCGTGGCCGGTGTGTACGTGCCGTGGGTGGACGCGATCGTGGTGCACGGCGGCCAGCGCACGCCGGAGCTTCCGACGGGTCCGACGCTCGGCGACACGTGGCTGCTGCATCCGGGCGACACGCCTGCCTGGGAGGACGCGACGGAGCAGTCGTTCATGCGCCCGACGCCGGCGACGGACTTAGCGTTCGTGGTGCGGCCGCCGTGGCGAGACGTGCTGCGCATTGCGCGCGGCGATCCCGGCGAGTGGACCTACGCGCACTTCGTGCCCGAGACGCGCCTGTGGGAACCGCAGGTGCACACGCCCGACCTGCCCGAGCTTCGAGCCGGCGCGCACGCGGCCTACGACGCGGCGCAGGATCGCGTGCTCTACGGCGGCGGCCTGCTGCCGGCCGGGGCCGGAGCGGACACGTGGGCGATCGCGACGGCGCCGTATGCGCCGATCGTGGCCCTGTGCCGCGCGCCCATGCCCGTCGATGCCAACAGTCGCGTGCAGGCCGTCCGCGGCGAACGCGTCTCGGGCTTCCTGTACCTGCGCGACGCGAACCACCTGTGGGCCTACGACGCCGACTCGTCGAGATGGACGAGCGACGTGCTCGCACGGCTCGGACCGCGGGGCGGGTTCGGTTCGAGCGTGACGCACGATCGCGTGCGGCAACGCCTGATCCTCGCCGGCGGATACGAACCGGGCTTCGACTTCCCGCCGCCAACCGGTGTGTGGGCGCTGCCCCTGCGTTCGCCGCTCGTGTGGACGAAGGTGCTGGAGCTGAACCTCGGCTCCCACCCGGTGCTGCAGTGGTCGATCGACGGCGAGCGTCTTTACGCGTTCTCGTCCGCCGGGACCAGCCCGCTGTCCGCCTGGGCGATCGAGGGTGGCGACTCACTCCACGCGATCCGGCTGCCCGTGGTCGGCGATGCGCCGACGAGCGGCGTGCTCTCGGGGAGCGCGTGGGACGAGAACCGCGGGCGGCTCATTCTGCTGGTTTCGAACATGGCGGGAGCCGGATACCAGCCGCGCCCGTGGAGCGTGACGCTCGGGGACACGATTCGCTTCGAGGCCATCGAGCCCGGCGGCATTCCGCCCACGGTTCAGTGGGAAGAAGCCATGACCGACGACGAGCTTCAGGATCGCCTGCTCCTGCACGCCGGCACCGACCCGTACGGCAGCACGATCCCGGAGTCGGATCGCGTATGGGAGCTGAGCCTCGCGACGCCGCCGGTGTGGCGATCGGCGCCGGTCGAGGGAGATCGGCCGCCCACGGGCGCGGCACAGTTCGTTCCGCGGTGGTTCCTGTCGGACACACTCTCGATGCCGTGGAGCCTCTACACGTCCCGGCTCGAGGTCTCCGGCCACCGTGTCTTCCAGGTTTCGTGGACGACTCCCGCCGCGCCCAGCGCAATCGCCGACAGCGCATACGCTGCGAGTGGAGAGGTGCGTGTCGTCTGGAGAGGCGCGCCGAACGCCGGCCTGATCGCCTGCGTGCAGCGCGCCAACGCGGACGGCCCGCTGCCGTCCGGTTGGCAGCCGATCGCATGGGTCGCGAGTGACGAGGACGGTCGGTGGACGTTCGTCGACCGCTCGCCGCGCACCGCCGGCGCCAGCGCGTATCGCGTGTTCTTCGATCGCGGATGGGCATCGGCCGCCTCCGGTGAGATCCGGCTGGGCGCGGAACTGCCGAGTTCCGGGCTCCGCATCGCCAGCATCCGCCCCAACCCCGCGCGCGTGCCGGAGCGGATCGAGTTCGCGCTGCCGCGCGCGTCGGCCGTGACGTTCGAGCTGCTCGACGTGACGGGCCGACGCGTGTGGAGCCGCGAAACGGCGAGACTCGATGCAGGTCTGCACGTAGTGCCGCTCGGTCTGGCCGTGAACCCGCGGCCTGGGCTCTACTGGCTGCGCGTGAAGGCTGGCGGCGAGAGCGCCAATGCGCGCGTCGCGATCGTGAGATAGGCGCCGGCCGCGGCGGTCAGGCGGCGTTCGCATCGGGTGCGGCGACCTTGCGCGCGCCGCGCGGACCGAGCGTGCGGATCGCCGCGAGCAGCCGCGCTTCGAGTGGCGCGTCGGGGATGTGCTCGGCCGCGGCGGCCGCCTGGCGCGCCTGCTCGAGCGAGCAGCCGAGCGAGCGCAATGCCGGGACGAGCTCGTCGACGCGAGCCTTCGCGGCGGCGGCGGCGGCCCTCGCCTGCTCGGCGGCAGCGCGCTGTTGCGCACGCTCTTCAGCGGCCGCAGCCATGGCGGCTTCGGCGGCGGAGCGCCGCTGCTCCCGCTCTGCGGCTGCGGCGGCGCGGGCTGCATCTGCCGACGCGCGTTCCTGCTCGCGTTCGGAGGCGCGTGCCGCTCTCTCGGCTTCGGCGGCGGCCTTGCGTTGGTCGCGCTCGAATGTTGCGGCGGCTCTTGCGGCGTTGGCGGCCGCCCGTTGCCGCTCTCGGTCGGCGTCGCGTGCGGCTCTCGCCTGTTCCACCTCGCCCCGTTGCCGCTCGCGTTCGGCTTCGCGCGCGGCGCGATCGGCTTCACGCTGCTCGCTCACCCGCGCCCGCGCCGCCTCGCGCTCCGCCTTCGCTGCCGCCCGCTTCGCCTTCGCCTCTTCGCGCTTGTTCTGCACGAACTGGCGGCCGTAGAGCTTCTCGGCTGCGTGCAGGTTGTGCGCCCGGCAGCGCAGCCGAACGTTGCCCAGCGAGCCGTCGCCGCCGCGCGACGGCGGCACGATGTGATCGAACTGCAGGTCGTGCGTCTCGTTGCAGCGCTTGCCGTTTTCACCCACAAACGTGCAGCGCGCGTCGTCGCGCTTCCAGCACAGGCGCATCACGACGGGCGTGATGTGCCACGGGTTCTTGGAGCCCCGGCACCTGCCGGTGCCGGCTCCCAGCTTGCGCATCAGCAGGTCGTCTTCGAGCAGCCGGAACGCGCGCTTGATGACGCCGGCGATGTCGTGTGGCGACACGCCGCGACCCCGGAGGGCCTGGATGCGGCGCAGCATGTCGCACGACTCCTGGTCGAGCGTGGCTTCGAGCGCCCAGGCGTCTGCGGAGATCGGCGTGAGCCGGTCGCGGCGGTGGGACGCCGACGCGACCGTGCCGGGCGAGGTGGCGGCGAGCAGCGCGCCGAGGTCGCCGGCCATGGACTCATCGGCAGCCCCGTCGGCCCCGTCCGCGCCATCTACCCGCGCTAGCGCGGGTGAAATTCCTTGGGAATCGGCCGATTTCGTTAACTCGGCCGCCCCGTCCCGCGGGAACCGCGCCGCCAGTTCCCGCACCAGCTCGGCCTTGCTCCGGTGCGAGGCCGCCGACACAAGCTCGACGGCATTCTGCTCTGTCAGGTGGGGTTCGAGCAGGGCGAGCGCGGTCATGTGGAGGCGGCCGTCGGCCAGCGCGTCGAACAGGAGCGGGAAACGGCGAGCGAGGCGGGCTGCCTGCAGCCGACGCTGCGCCCCGTCCTCCGAGTACCCGAGCTCCCGGACGCAGTACACGAACATCGACGAGCACGCCTGGTCCCGGTAGAGCTGTCGAGCGTCGAACTCGGCGATGTGCGCGAGCACCGCCGCGGTGGCGGTGCGTTCCACCGGCACCGCCGCGAGCAGTCCCTTCTGAACGTCGTGGTCTTCCAGGTGCGACAGCGTGTAGCTCGGCATCGCGGAACTCGCGTCGGGGGCGAGTCGTCGCGGGGACGCTCGCTTTGTACCACGAGCGTTTTCGACCGCCGCACGCGCCCGCACGCCGCGAAAGGAAGTCGATCGCGACAACGCGCGAGGGGCAGCCCGCATCGCGCCGTCCACGCCCACGCCACGCGCGTAAGAGCGAAGCCACGGAGCGAGTCGCGAGGTCGCGCTCCCGGCGCGCGGAACGTCGTCAAGGAACGATTTTTCGCGAACGTCTTGGCGCCCCCACACGCCACCCGCGCACGAGACGCTCGCATGCGCGGAGCCGTCGATGCGTTCACGTCATCGCCGGCGGTCCGCCCAGTTCCTTCGCGAGTCCCTGCTTCCACGTGCCGCGCGTGGCCCAGCCCATGATGAACACCGCGCGCACGATGCACGTGATCGTGATCAGCCACGCGATGCCCATCACGCCCGTGCCCGTCCACATCGGCACCAGGAACGCCAGCGGCACGCGCGCCACCGAGAACACGTTGTAGATGGTCGAGATCGCGCGCGTGTGCCCCGAGCCCATCAGTGTTTCGGCCGTGACGATCTCCGGCCCCGACGCGAACGCGCCCAGCGCCAGCACGCGCATGTACGGCACGCCCAGCCGGATCGCCTCGGGGTCCTGCGTGAACAGCCGCAGGAACGCCTCCGGTACGGCGAGGTACATCAGCGCGATGAGCCCCGCCAGTCCCGTGATCCAGAGCTGCCCCGTACGCAGCACCTCCGCCGCGCGGTCGGGCTTGCCGGCGCCGAGGCTCTGCCCCACCAGCGACGCGCCGGCCCAGCCACACGCCACCGCGATCACGAACTCGATCGCCTCGATGCGGTTGACCATGCCCACCACCGCCACCGCCGCCGCGCCCTGCGCCGACGCCGCCCGCACGAACGCGCCGTACGCGACCGAGAACAGCATGCCGATCATCGACGCCGGCAGCCCCACGCGCGCCAGCGCCAGCACGCTCACGCGCGGCCCGTCGGCGCGTCGCGCCAGCGGAAACGCCTCGTGCCCGCGGGAGGCCACCACGAAGTAGCCCGCGCACAGCGCCGCCTGCGAGAACAGCGTGGCCAGCGCCGCGCCCGCCACACCCAGCCGCGGGAACGGGCCCCAGCCGTAGATCAGGAACGGCGCGAGCACCGCGTTCAGCCCCACTGCCGCGAGGTCGATCAGCAGCGGCGTGCGCGTGTTGCCGGAGGCGCGCATCACGTTCTCGCACGTGAGCGCCACCATCGGCAGCGGCGCGCCCAGCAGCAGCACGCGCAGGTACTCCGTGCCCGGCGCCACCACCGAGCCGCCCGGGTCCATCAGCCGGAAGATCGGCCCCGCCGCGAACAGCCCCGCGAGCGTGCCGAGAATCCCCAGCCCCGCCGACGCCAGCAGTCCCGTGCGCGCCGTGACGCCCGCGCGAGCGCGCTGGCCGCCGCCCATCAGCTGGCTCACGTATGCCGTCACGCCCACCGCCACCACGTCGTTCAGCGCGTACACCCACCACATCACGAACACCGAGGTGGTCACCGCCGCCGTCGCGTCCACGCCGAGCCCGCGGACCCACAGCGCGTCCACCCACTGGTACGCCAGCCGCAGCGCCTGCGAGGCCAGGATCGGCAGCGCCAGCCGCAACAGCGCGCGCGGCACCGGCACGTCCACCGCCAGCGCCGGCGCCGGCGTGCTCACGCCGCTTCGCCCGCGGGCGCGGGCGCGGCGGCACGCCGGCTCAGGTCGCCGGCCAGCAGGTCCATCCCCGCGTGCACCACCATCGCCGGCCACACCATCCCGGTCAGCAGCACGAGCCCCGAGAAGAACGCGCCCGCGAAACCCGTGCGCAGCATGCCGCGCGGACCCTGGTACGCGTGCCCCACGCCGAACGCCGCCGCCACCAGCCCGTGCGCGAGCAGGATCGAGGTGTACTGCGACACGAACCACACCAGGTAGCCGCGGAACAGCAGTTCCTCGCACACGCCCGCCGTCACCGCGAGCGCGTGGAACAGCCGGTGCTCCGCGTCGGTCGTGGGCATGAGACGGATCGCGCCCGCGAGCCGCTCGCGTACGCGGGCACGCAGGTCGGGGTCCTTCGCCACCTGCGAGCGCTGGCGCCACACCGCCGGCACCACGACCGCGAACCCCGCGAGGATGCCCACCAGCGTGAGGCTGGGCACGAAGTCCAGCCCGAGGTCGCCCCACGCACGGCGCCGCCACACCCACAGCGCCAGCACCGCGGCCGCGAGCGTCCACTGGCTGACGATCGCGCGCACGTAGAGACGCGGCCGCAGCGCCGGCAACTCGGCATCGGCGGCGGCCTGCAGCCGGCGGTAGCCGAACAACGCGCGCAGCGGCAGGCCCACCACGATCACCAGTGCGAGAACGACGTCCCAGAGCGTCGGCATGAGGCGCGGAACATACACGCCGCGCACGCCCGCGCGGTAGGATGCGGCCGGCCGTTCCCGGCAACGTGTCCGTGCCGCGATTCGCGCACGGGCGCGAGCCGCGCTGCACACCCCGAGGTCACCATGATCCGAATCACCCGCACGCGCGCGGCGCTGCCGCTCGCGCTCTGCCTCGCCGCCGCGACCGCGTTCGCCGCGCCCCCGCGCGTGGAACTCGGCGAGTCGCGCCCCGTCGAATCCGCGCTCGGCAACCCCGCACTGCGCGACGCTCGCACGATCTGGCTCGAGATGATCCGCGGCGCGAAACACAACATCGACCTGGAGCACTTCTACCTGTCGCACCGCCCCGGCGAAGCGCTGCAGCCCGTGATCGACGAGCTGGGCCGCGCCGCGAAGCGCGGCGTGAAGGTGCGACTGCTGCTGGACGCCGGCATGTACCGCACGTACCCGCGCACCGCCGACTCGCTGGCGAAGATCGCGAACATCGACGTGCGCCGCATCGACTGGCGGCGCGTGTCGGGCGGCGTGCAGCACGCCAAGTTCATGATGGTGGACGGCCAGCGCGTGTGGCTGGGCAGCCAGAACCTGGACTGGCGAGCGCTGAACCAGATCCACGAGCTCGGCGTGCGCGTGGACGACGCGCGCGTGACCAGCGCGTACGCGAGCGTGTTCGCCACCGACTGGGCCGCCGCCGGCGACACGTCGAAGCCCGCCGCCCCCGCCGCGTTCGCGGCGTTCCCGCAGCCCGTGTCGATCGTGATCGCGAAGGGCGACACCGCGCGGCTCACGATGAGCGCGAGCCCGCGCAAGCTCACGCCCGCCGGCATCCCTTGGGACCGCGACGTGCTGGTGGCGCTGCTGGACGGCGCGAAGCGCGAGCTCGTGGCGCAGGCGCTCGGCTACGGCCCGACCTCGCGCGGCGAGACCGACAGCACGCTCGACCACGCGCTGCGCCGCGCCGCCGCGCGCGGCGTGAAGGTGCGGCTGATCTTCTCGGACTGGAGCGGCGACGACGACATCGCCGCGCTGAAGGGCCTGGCCGCCGTGCCCGGCATCGAGGTGCGCATCTCGCGCGTGCCCGACTGGAGCGGTGGCTACGTGCCGTTCGGGCGCGTGGAGCACTGCAAGATCGCCGTGGCCGACGGCGCGCGCGCATGGATCGGCACCAGCAACTGGGAGCCCGGCTACTTCAGCACGTTGCGCAACGTGGCGCTGACGATCGACAACCGGCGCCTCGCCGGGCAGGTGCTGCGCTCGTTCGAGAACAGCTGGGCCGAGCCGCACGCGCTCAAGCTCACGCCCGCCACCCCGTACACCATGCGCGTGCACGCCGAGAAGGCGCCGCCCGGCATGAAGGTGTACGGCGAGTGAGCGCCGCGCCGCCGGCCGGCTGACCGCGGCGCGGAGACGATGGGCACCAGGCCCACGGCCCCGGCGGAGCGATCCGCCGGGGCCGTGCGCCGTCCGGGGCGCGCCCGGAACCCCCTCGACGCGCGCACCCCGCCCACTTCATAATCCGCGCCCTCCATGACCTCTCCCATCGCCTCGTCCCGTCGCGCGCTGCACGCCCTCGCCGGCATCGCGCTGCTCGCCGCCGTGCTCGCGGGCCCCTGGTTCGCCGCGCCCGGCCGCGCCGCTTCGCCGCCCCGCACGTCGCTCAATCGGCTCTACCGCTGGGCGCAGGACAGCACGCGCGCCGACACCGCCGAGATCGGGCTGCGTTCCGTGCTCGCGTCGAACCCCGACTCCGCCGACGTGCGCGACCTGCGGCAGAACGTCGTGCAGGCGCTAATGTCGCGCCGCGCCGCGCCCGCCGAGATCCTTGCCGCGTGCGACACGGCCATGAGCGTGACCGGACTCGCGCGCGACCGGCTGGAGCTGCGCACCGACGTGGCGCTGCACCTGGTGGACCGCGGCGTCGCGCTGGACGGCGCGCTGCGCGAAGCACGCGCCGCGGTGCTCGACGCGGCCGCCGGTGCGACATCGTCCGACGCGCGCGCGTGGCGCGGGTGGACGCTGGACGTGACGGGGCAGGTGCTCGCCGCGATGGGCCGCGCCGACAGCGCGATCGTGCGCTGGACCGCCGCCACCGAGTGCACGCCGAACGACCCCGGCCTGCTGCGCCGGCTGTCCGACGCGCTCGCGTACGTGGGCCGCGCCGACGACGCGCTGGCCACCACGCTGCGCGCCGCCGCCGTGTTCGGCTCGCCCGACACGTCCGCGCTGCCGCTCGCGCGCGAGCGCTGGGCGAAGAAGCACGGCTCGCTCGACGGCTTCGACGGCGCGCTCGCCGCCGCCGCCGCGCAGTCGAAGCACGACGTGGTCGCGGCGCGCGCCGTGATCGGCCCCGTGCCCGCGTGGGCGCTGCCCACGCTGGGCGGACGCATCATGAAGTCCGACGAGCTGAAGGGCCGCGTGCAGGTGGTGACGTTCTGGGGCTCGTGGAGCCAGCCGAGCCTGCCCTTCCTGCAGAAGCTGGAGACGATGTACGAGGACTGGACGCCGCGCGGCGTGAAGTTCGTGGCCGTGAACTGGGAGCGCCCCGCGAAGGCCGACGAGCGGCGCACGCGCGTGGTGCGGTTCATGGAGACCGCGCGCCTGAACGTGCCCGTGGTGATGGACACGTCGCACACCGTGGTGGAGGCGTTCCGCGTGGACGGCTTCCCGTGCACCGTGGTGAGCGACGCGAAGGGGCGCATGCGCTACCGGAACCTCGGCTACTCGGCCGGCGACGAAGACGTGCTCGCCGAAGAACTGCGCCTGCTGGTCGAGGAGACGCCGAGGCAGCCGTGAGCGCCCACGGCCGTCGCGCGCGCCCGAAGGCGCCCCGGGCCGACGCGGCCGCACCGGCCGCGCCCGCGCGAGCCGAGTTGCCCGGAGTCGCGTGGCCGCTGCTCGCCGCGATCGCCGCCTGCGCGCTGCTGCGAGGCGTGGCCGCGCTGCTGCCGGGCGACGCGCTGTGGGGCTGGGACGCCGCGCGCGACCTGCCCGCCATGGTGGCGCTCGCGCTGGCACTGATGACCGCGCTCGCGTTCACGCCGCCCGTGCGCGAGGCGCTGAACGTGGCGCTCGAGGCGCTCGGCCGCGCGCTCGGCCGCGGCTGGGGCGCCGCCGCCGTCGCCGCGATCGCCCTGGCCGCCGTGGCGCTGCTCGCGC
>JBGAMH010000068.1:0-18382 GCA_044223135.1 Candidatus Eiseniibacteriota bacterium
GGGCGCGTGGTGCCCGTGGGCGACGCGGCGGCGCTCGGCGACGCGCTCGCGGACCTGCTCGCGCACCCCGAGCGGCCCGCCGCGCTCGGCAGGGCCGGGCGCGAGCGCTGGGAGCGGCGGTTCACGGCCGAGCGCATGGTGCGCGAGACCGAGCGCCTTTACGGCGAGGTGCTGAAGGCGCGCGGCCGCGCGCGGGAGGCGGCGCATGCGGCTGGTTGAGCCGACCGGAGCGGTGTGGGGTCGCCTCGCGGCGATCGGCGACGTGGCCGTGATCGGCGCGGTGCGCGCGCGCGCGCGTCGCGACGGCGCCGACGCCCCGTTCGCGGCGCTGGCGCCCCGGCTGCGCGCGGCCGACGTCGGCTTCGCGAACCTGGAGTCGCCCGTGGGCGCGCCGGAGCTGGTGCGGCCCGAGCGTTCGAGCGAGTTCTGGCAGTCGTCGGACGTGCCGGCGGCGCTCGCGGGCGCGGGCGTGCGCGTGGTGTCGCTCGCGAACAACCACATGATGGACTGCGGCGACGAGGGCCTGCGGCGCACGCTCGCGGCGTGCCGCGCGGCCGGGCTCGCCACAATCGGGGCCGGCGCGACGCTCGCCGAGGCGCGCCAGCCGGCGCGCTTGGAGATCGCCGGCCGCCGCACGGTGTGGCTGGCGTACGGCTCGTCGATGCGCGACGCCGCGACCGCCGAACGCGCCGGCATCGCCCCGCTCGATCCGGCGCTCGTGCGCGAGGACCTCCAGCGCTGGCGCGCCGAGGCCGATGTCCTGGTGGTGAGCGCGCACTGGGGATCGATGTACGTGGACTACCCGCCGCCGCGCGTGCTGCGCGACGCCGAGGCGATGCTCGCCGCCGGCGCCGACGTGGTGCTGGGGCACCACCCGCACGTGCTGCAGGGCGCGCGGCGCGAGGGACGCGGGCTCGTGTTGTACAGTCTGGGAGACGCGGTCTTCGACTCGAGGGCGGGAGAACTGCACGCGCAGGTGGCCGCGGACACGCGGCCCGAGAGCGGCGTGTTCGAAGTGCTCCTGGCCGACGAGCACGGCCTCGACGTGCACCCCGTGCGGCTGGGGCCGGACGGCGTGCCGGGCGAGGTGACGGAGGCGGTGGCCGCGGCGCAGGCGGCGCGGCTCGTGACGCTCTCGCAGGGCCTCGCCGAGGCCGAACGGCGATTCTCCACGGAAGGAGCTTCGACGCTGATGCGGTACGAGTTGCAGAGCCTCGGCACGTGGGTGCGCCAGGGGAAGTGGCAGAAGGTGTTCGGCCTGATCGGGAGCGTCCGACCTCGTCACGTGCCGCTGATCGTGAACGCCGTGTTCCGCCGGAGGGCGTCGTGAGCCAGGTGCGCACGTGGGAGACCGGCGCCGCGCCGGACGCCGCCTTCGCGGAAGCGTGGGCGGAGCGAGTCGCCCGTTCGCCGCAGGCGAACTTCACCATGCGGATGGACTACCTGCTCCACGAGCACGCGCAGGGCCGCCCGTCGCGGCTCGCGCTGGTCGAGGAGGGCTCGCGCGCGGCCGCGCTGGCGCTGCGCCGGGTGCGCGGGGGCTTCGTGAGCGGCTGGCCGTGGCGCTGGCAGATGGTGCTGGCCGACCCGGCGTCGCCGCACGCCACGGGGCTCGAGCCCGAGGACCGCGACTGGCTGCTCGTGGCGGCGCGCGAGGTCGCGCGTGGCGCGCGCCTGCGCGCGTTCCTGCCGGTGCTCGCGGACGGCCCGTCGGGGTTCGCCGTGGGACTCACGCTGATCCGGCACGTGCCCACCGACGACGAGACGCTGATGAACGAGCTCGGCTCGGACCGCCGGCGCATCGTGCGCAAGAGCGAGCGCGACGGCTGGACCGTGCGGCTGGCCGCGACCGACGAGGAGCGCCGCCAGTTCCGCGCGCTGCAGATCGAGACCGAGATCCGCCACGGGACGGCGACTGCCTCCGAAGTCGAAGCGGATCCGGCCCCGGGCACGGCGTGGCGCGAGTGGGAACTGCCGTGGCACGCGCTGATCGTGGCCGAGCAGGGCGGCGTGGTGCACGCGGGCTCGGGCTTCGGGCTGTCGGTCGGCGGGACGATGGACTACCGCACGAACGCTTCCGACGAGGTGGGCCGCAAGGCCGGGGCGAACGCGCTGCTCGGCATCGCCGGGCTGCGCATGGCGCGCGAGCAGAAGATGCCGTGGCTCAACTGGGGCGGTGCGACCGCGTTCAAGCGCCAGCTCGGCGGCGTGCCGGTGGAGATCGAGTGCCGCCTGCTGGGCGGTGCACTGTGGAGCGTGCCGAACACGCTCGAGACGCGCTGGCAGCAGACACGCCCGCAGGTGGCGGCGCTCGCGAGGCGCCTGCGTCCGAAGCCGGGTTCTGCGCCGGCGAACAAGGCGACCACGCTGGCGTGGTCCACGCGCACGGAGTTGCCCGAGGCGTTCGCGAAGGCCTGGGCGGCGCGCATGCAGAAATCGCCCGGTGCGAACTTCACGCTCTCGCTCGACCACGTGCAGTGGGAGGCGAAGCACGGCCGGCACGCGTGCCTCGTGCTCGCCGAGGAGGGGTCCCGACGCGCCGCGATCGTGATGCGCGAGAAGGAACGCGAGCTCGTGTGCGGCTGGCCGTGGCGCTGGCAGATCGTGGTCGAGGGCGCCCCGGCGGCCGAACTGCCCGTGCCCGGCGACGAGGACGCCGCGTGGTTGTTCGCCCGCGCGCAGCAGCACACGGAAGGCCGGCGCCTGCGCATGTACCTGCCGAACGAGCCCGGCGACTCGCGGCCGTCGTTCTTCGCGGGCGCCACGGTGGTGCAGTCGCTGCACGTGTCCGACGAGGAGCTCGTCAGCGGCATGGACCCGAACAAGCGCCGGCTCCTGCGGCGCGCGCGCGCGGCGTGGTTCGAGGTGCGCGAGGCGGCGGGCGCCGCCGACTTCGAGGCGTTCGGGCGCTGCCAGCACGCGGCGAAGCGGCTGCGCGACGGCGAGGCGGCGGGCGAACTGCCGGACGCGCCGGAGCCGGGCGAGTCGTGGCGCGAGTGGGAACTGCCGTGGATGTGGCTGCTGCTCGCGCACCGCGGCGACGCGGTGGTCGGCGGGCTCGGCGACGGCCTGGTGCCCGGCGGCATGGCGGACGGCCGCGCGGCCGCGAGCACGATGGAGGGCCGGCAGGCCGGCGTGATGGTGCTGCTCTGCCACGAGGAGGCCCGGCGCCTGCGCGACCGCGGCCACCACTGGCTGAATCATGGTGGGGACACGGTGTTCAAGCGGGAGATCGCGGGATCCCTGGGACATCGCGTCCCGGTGTGGTGCTGGCTCGGAGGCGGGTCCGCGTGGCGGCTCGCGAATCGTACGGAAGCGTGGGCCCGGCGTACCCGGCCGCGCGTGTCGGCATGGGCGCAGGCAGTGGGCGTGCGCGGAGCCGGGAGGAGGAACGGATGAGCACGGCACGGGAGTCGTTCGAGCGATTCGTGCGTTGGACGATCGAGCAGGAGTACGCGGCCGTGCAGCCGCGCCTGCCGGCCGGCGAGCGCGAGGCGTTCGCGGACTACTACAAGAACCTGCCGAAGCCCGGCGACGAGGCGGCGATCCGCCGCTACCTGCGCGGTTTCTGGCGCGGCGACGCCGGCTGGACGTCGCGCTGGCTCGCCGACCGCCGCGCCGCGGTCGGGCGCACGCCGCGCGTGATGGACGCCGGCTCGGGCTTCGGCACGTACTCGATGCTGTACGCCTCGGTGGGCGCCGAGGTCGTGGGCGCCGACCTGCGGCCCGACCGGCTCGACGCGGCGGAGAAGCGGCTCGCGTTCCACCGCGAGAAGACCGGCACCACGCTGCCCGTGCGCTACGTGCGCGCGGACCTGACGCGCGAGTGGGACGCGAAGTACGACCTCGTGTGGGTGTACAACGCGCTCTCGCACATCGATCCGCTCGAGGGCTTCCTGGAGCAGGTGCGCACGCACCTCGAGCCGGGTGGCGTGCTCGTGGTGGGTGACATCAACGGCGCGCACCCGGAACACCTCGCGCGTCTGAACGAGCTGCGCGGCGAGAACGTGCACCAGGAGTACGTGGCTCCCGACGGGCAGCGGCACGCGTACGCCGTCGAGCGCCCGTTCCCGCCCGACGAGATCCGCGACATCTTCGAGAAGAACGGCCTGCACATGGTGCACCACGAGCTCTACTGGGGCGGCCTCGGTGCGGTGCCGGACCCGCTCTATCACGCGTTCCTCGAGCCGCTCCAGCGCCAGTGGCGCATGGGGCACGACCGGGCGCGCCGCCAGCTCGTGGTGGCCAGCGCCCGCTGAGCGCCGCGATGCGCGTCCTGTTCGTCACGCAGTACTTCCCGCCCGAGACGGGCGCCGCGCCCGCACGCGCGCTGCACTTCGCGCGTGCGCTGGTGCGCGCCGGGCACGAGGTGCGCGTGCTCACGGGACTGCCGAACCACCCGGCCGGCGAGATCCGCCCGGAGTACCGCGGGGCGTGGCGGCGCTCCGAGACGATCGACGGCATCGCCGTGGAGCGCGTGTGGCTGTACGCGACGCCGCGCAAGACCGCGATCACGCGGCTCGCGAACCACCTGTCGTTCGCGCTCGCGCTGCTGCCGGTGGCGCTGTCGGGCGCGCGGCCCGACGTGGTGCTGGCCACCACGCCGCCGCTCTTTCACGGCGTGACGGCGTGGCTCGCCGCGCGCCTGCGCGGCGCGGGCTTCGTGAACGACTGCCGTGACGACTGGCCGCACGCGGCGATCGCGCTCGGCGAGATGCGCCCCGGGCTCGTGGCGCGCGTGCTCGACGGCGTCGCGCGGTTCTTCCAGCGCCGCGCCGCGCGCATCCTGGTGGTGACGCCCGGCATGCAGCGCCAGCTCGCGGCGCGGGGGTTCGAGGAGCGGCGGCTCGTGTTCCTGCCGAACGGCGCGGACACCGAGCTGTTCCGGCCCGCGGCGCGCAACGGCCGCGATCCGGGCGCCCCGTTCACGGCGATCTACGCCGGCACGCACGGGCTCGTGCACGGCATGGAGGCGCTGATCGACGCGGCCGAGCGCCTGCGCGGCCAGCGCGTGCGGCTGCTGCTCGTGGGCGACGGCGTCGCGAAGGAGGGCCTCGAGCGCGCCGCGCGCGAGCGGGCGCTGGACGCGATGGAGTTCCGTCCGAGCGTGCCGCCCGCCGAACTCGTGCGGCTGCTGCACGCGTCCGACGCCTGTCTCGCCACCACGCGCGCGAGCGTGTTCGCGGGCGAGACGATCCCGGTGAAGCTGTTCGACTACCTCGCGTGCGGCGTGCCGGTGGTGGCGGCCGTGCGCGGCGACGCGGCCGACGTGGTGCAGCGCTCGGGCGGCGGGCTCGTGGTGGAGCCCGAGAACGGCGCGGCGATCGCCGAGGCGCTGCTGAAGCTGCGCGACGACCCGGCGCTGTGCCGGCGGCTGTCGGAGTCGGGGCCCGCGTTCGTGGAGCGCGACCACTCCCGGCGGGCGCTCGGGGAACGGCTGGTGCAGGTGCTCGACGAGGTGCGGCGCGAGTGCAAGGGGCGCGACGTGCCGCCGCAGCCGTCGGGGCCGTTCGCGTGGGGCAAGCGCCTGCTGGACCTGGCGCTGGTGATCCCGGCGCTGATCGTCGCGGCGCCGGTGATGCTGGCCGTGGCCGTCGCGATCCGCATGGACTCGCCGGGACCGGTGCTGTTCCGCCAGCGCCGCATCGGGCGCGGCTCGTCGGAGTTCGTGCTGCTGAAGTTCCGCAGCATGGCGGTGGGCACGCCGGACCTGGCCACGCACCTCGTGCAGCCCGGCATGCTGCGCGTGACGAAGGTGGGGGCGTTCATCCGCCGCACGAGCCTGGACGAGCTGCCGCAGCTCTGGAACATCCTGCGCGGCGACATGACGCTGGTGGGACCGCGCCCGGCGTTGTACAACCAGTACGACCTGATCGAGCAGCGCCAGCGCGCGGGCGTGGACGCCCTGCTGCCGGGGCTGACCGGCTGGGCGCAGATCAACGGCCGCGACGAGATTCCCATGGAGCAGAAGGTGGCGCTCGACCGCCACTACCTGGAGCACGTGTCGGCCTCGTTCGACCTGGAGATCCTCGCGCGCACCGCGCTCACGCTGTTCACCATGCGGGGCGTCAAGTGAGTGTCGCGCTGCCGGCGGCGGCGCGCCGCACCGACCCGCGCTTCGTGGCGGGCGCGGTGGTGCTGACGGTGCTGCTCGCGCTGGTGTTCCACCGCGTGGCGGCCGAACTCTGGCGCACGTGGTCCACGAACGAGAACTACTCGCACGGGCCGCTCGTGCCGCTGACGTCGGCGGCGCTCGTGTGGCTGCGCTGGCCGCGGCTGGCGGAGGTGCCCGTGCGGCCCGACAGCCGCGGCCTCGGCCTGCTCGCGCTGGGCTGCGCGATGCACGTGCTCGGCGTGCGCGGCGACGTGTTCGCGCTGCAGAGCTGGTCGCTGATCGCCGTGCTGTTCGGGCTCAGCCTGTCGTTCCTGGGCACCACGCTCACGCGCCGGCTGACGTTCCCGATCGCCTACCTCGGCTTCATGATGACGTTCCCGCCCATCCTGATGAACCAGCTCAGCTACGCGCTCAAGGAGGTGGCCGTGCGTGCCGCCGAGTACGGCGCGCGCGCGCTCGGCGTGGCGCTGCAGCGCGACGGGATGACGCTGTACCTGTCCACCGGCGAGTTGCGCGTGGAGAACCCGTGCTCGGGGCTCCGCTCGCTGATCGCGCTGCTCGCCACGGGCACGCTGTTCGCCTACCTGCAGTCCGGGGGCGCGTGGCGCCGCGCGGTCATGCTGCTCGCGGCGGTGCCGATCGCGATGCTCGGCAACGCCGTGCGGCTGCTGCTGCTGATCGTGGCGGCCCACTACCGCAGCGTCACGTGGGCCACGGGGGCGTTCCACGACGTGACCGGTTACGTGCTGTACGCGGTGGCGCTCGGGGCGATGCTCGGCCTGCGTGCGCTGCTGACGCCGCGCGACCCCGGTGCAGCGCCGGCGCGACCGCGGGTGGTGACGTGATCCGCTTCTCGATCGCGTTCCTGCTCCTGGCCGCCACGGCGGCGGTGGTGCAGTTCCACCCGCCCGAGAACCTGGCGCTCGGCCGCGGCGTGCTGCGCGCGGTGCCGGTGACGTTCGGGCCGTGGAGCGGGCAGGAGTTCAGCTTCGAGGACGCCGTCGTCGAGGAGCTCAAGGCGGACGACCTGCTGATCCGCCGTTACGACCAGGGCGCCGAGTCCGTGTGGCTGTGCCTCGTCTACCACCAGAACCGCCGCTACGGCGCGCACGACCCGCTGCTCTGCTACGAGTCGCAGGGCTACGTGGTCGAGTCGCCCGGGCGCGCGCGCGTGGACGACGGCTCGCCGGGGGGCATCGAGGTCAACACGTTCGTCGCGGTGCGCAAGAAGGAGCGCCGCGTGGTCTGGTACTGGTGGACCACGCAGGGACTGTCCACGGCCGACGTCTGGGCGTTCCGGCGGCGGATGACGCTGTCGGGCACGCTGGAGAACCGCTCCTGGGGCGCGTTCGTGCGCGTGGAATCCGTGGCGTCCGACGGCGACGTCGCGGCGGCGGGCGGGCGCGTGCGGGACTTCTCGAACCGCGTCGCGCGCGCGCTGCCCGGCCTGTTCGACAGCGCCCGCCGCACGGCGGTGGTCGCGCCGGAGGGCGCGAAGTGAACCTGTTCGAGCAGTTCGCGCTCGGCCTGCAGTCGCTGTGGTTCACGTTGCGCGAGTGCGGCCGCCCGCGCCTGTGGGCGCCGTTCCTCGTGCCGTTCGTGGTGCAGTGCGCCGGCATCGGCCTGCTGGCCCTCACCGCGCACCCCCTGCTGTCGTGGCTGCTGGCGCCGATCGTGGTCCGCCTCGCGGGGCCCGACGCGCTGCACTACCCCGGCCTGTTCGTGCACCTGCCCGGCCTGGCGCTGACGGCCGACCTGCTCGTGGTGTCCACGCTCGGCGCGCTCGCCTCCGGCGCGGCCACGCGGCTGTTCGCGAGCGTGTTCGAGGGGCGCTCGCCGAGCCTGCGGGAGGCGTGGTCCGAGACGGCTCGGCGGGCGTGGCCGCTCCTGGTGGCGCAGCTCCCGGTGACGCTGCTGCTCGTGGGCATCGGCTTCGCGCTCGACGCGTTCGGCCAGGCCCGCGTGTCGTCGATCACGCGAGCGATGCTGCCGGCCGTGCAGATGGTGCTCGGCACGCTCGTGCAGGCGCTGTTCGCCTACGTGCCCGCGCTCGTGATGCTGGGCCGGCTCGGGCCGCTGCTCGCCTGGCGCCGCGTGCCGGCGATGTGGGGCCGCGGGCTGCTGCCGGCGCTGGTGATCTTCGTGGTGGCGCTGCTGGTGCTGCTGCCGATGCAGCTGCTCGCGCGCCAGAGCGGCGCCGTGGTCGCGCGCGGCCTGCCCGAACTGACGATGGCGCTGACCGCGCTGCTGTTCGCGAGCTCGATGGTGGCCTCGTGGCTCGTGTCGGGCGCGGCCACGCTGGTGTGGATGAGCGCGCTGAGCGGCCACGTGCGGGAGACGCGGTGAAGGCGTCCCGCGTGCTGGTCGTGCTCGCGGCGGGCGTGCTCGCCGCCGGCTGTGGAGACGAGCAGCTGTGGCAGCGCTGGCAGGCGGAGCGCTCGCTCGAAGAGGCGCGCCGGGCCGCGGATCGCGTGCTCGTGCAGCCGACGATCGCGCGAGATGCCGACTGGGACCGCGCCGATCGGCTGTTCGCGCAGGTCACGGAGCGCTGGCCGGTGTCGCGCTGGGTGAGCGTGCCCGGGAAGTACGGCGCGGACATCGCGCGCGTGTCGGGGGTGGCCGCGGTCTCGCGGGCACGGCTCGCCGCGCTGCGCGGGAACGACGAGCGCACGCTGCTGGCGTGGCGCGCGGCCGTGCGGGAGGTGGCGCCGCTGCCCCGGCTCTCGGCCGAGGCCGCGCAGGGCGAACTGCGGCTGCTCGAGCGCACCGGCCGGTTCGAGGAGCAGCTCGACGTGCTGCGGCGACTCGGTGAGGACATCCCGTTGCGCGATCCCGCCGCGGGCTGGCTCACCGACGTGCTTCAGGCGCCACTCCGGTGGGCGCGCGAACTGCGGGCGCGAGGACGCGCGGAGGAGGGGGAGCCCGTGCTGCGACGCGCCGTGGCGCTCGTGCGCGCGGCGCTCGAGGGCGAGCGCGCGCCCGGCCCCGCGCCGCTGCTGGACGCGCTGTCCGAGTACGCCGCCGCGCGCGGCGACTTCACGGGATCGATGGCGGCGCTGCGGGCCCGGCTCGCCGGGGCGCGCGACAACGACGAGCGCCGCGCGGTGGCGCTGACGCTCGCGACGCGCGCGCTCGACCTCGGGCAGGCGGACTCCGCACTCGCGTGCGCCCGCTGGGCGGAGTCACTCGGGGGCCGCACCGTGGGCCGTGCCCAGCTGCGGCGTGCCGAGGCCTGGGAGCAGCTCGGGCAGCCGGATTCGGCCCTGGACGCCTACAGCGAGGTCACCGACCGGCCGCGCGACCCCGAGAACCTCGCTTCGATCGCCCGGTTCCAGCGGGGGCTTCTGTTCGAGCGGCTGGGCCGCTGGGAGGCGGCGCGCGCCGAATGGCGTACGCTGCAGGCGATGAACCCGGCCGGCGAACTGTCCTTCCTGTCCATGCAGAAGATCGTGCAACATCACCTGGATCGCGGCGAGGTCGAGCTGGCGCAGTACGAAGCGCGCCGGGCGATCGCGGACCTGGAGCAGCTCCTGACGATGAACGCGGATCCCAACGTGCAGCGGCAGGCCCGTCTCGTGCGGGCCGAGATGCTCGCCGGCACCGGCGCCTCGCGCCAGGCGGTCGAGGCGTTCCTCGACCTGTGGGATCGCTTCCCCGGCGACTCGGTCGCGGAAGCGGCGGGGCTGCGCGCGGCGCGCATGGCCCGGTTCCAGCCCGGGCTCGGCGTCCGCGCGGACAGCCTGCTCGAGCGCCTGGCGACGCGCGCCGTCAGCACCGAGATCCGAAGGGCGGCCGCGGCCGACCGGACGCCGGGACGGTGACGCCGATGCCGTGGACCTGGACCGACTCGCCCGTGCAGGCCGCGATGGTGTCGGCGAGCGCGATGCTGCTCGCGGCGATCGGCCTGATCGTGGCGCTGCGGCGCGGCCACTGGCTGACCACGCTGCTGTTCTCGTCGGCGTTCCTGTCGCTGGCCGGCGCGGAGGCGGGCACGCTCGGCCTGGTGAACGCGACCACGGCGGACTCGGCGCGCACGTGGGCCACGTACCTCGCGCGCGTCACGTCGCTCGCCTCGTGGCTGTGGCTCACGCTGAGCGTGGTGCTCGGCCGGCCCGAGCCGCGCCAGCACCTGCGCAACGCCGGGGCGTACCTCGTGCTGGCGCTCGTCGGCTGCGCGGCGTGGTTCTGGACCGCGCCCACGAACTCATTCGTCGAGCGCGTGCAGGGGGTCGGCCCCGGGGCGGTGATCCAGTTCGGCCCGCTCGGCAAGATCTACCTGATGTATCTCGTCGTCGCGATGGTGGCGACGCTCATGAACCTGGAGAGCATGCTGCGTTCGGCGTCGGCGAGCGGCCAGCAGCGCCTGCGACCGCTGTTCCTGTCGATCCTGTGCGCCGTGCTCGCGGAACTGCTCGTGGTCTCGGCGGGCCTGCTGCACGGCGGCCTCCAGGTGAGCTGGATGGTGTCGGCGGCGCCGGTGCTGTTCGTGTCGGGCGCGGCGGCCGCGTTCGCGCTCGCGCGGCGGCGGCTGTCCGACATGAACGTGCCGGTGGCGCGCCCGGTGATCTACTACTCGTCCGTGTCGCTGACGCTCGCCGGGCTGTTCCTGCTCAGCATGGCGGTGCTCAGCCGGCTGCTGCCGGCGTTCTCGGCGCAGTCGAAGGAAGTCATCACCATCGCGTTCCTCGTGTTCGTGGCCGGTGGTGCGCTGGTGCTGATGGTGAGCCCGGCGACGAGCCGCCGCATCCGCCGGTTCATCGACCGCAACTTCTACGCGAACCGCTACGACTACCGACGCGAGTGGGAGCGCGTGTCCGAGGCCCTGCAGCCGGCGGCGCGGCCCGAAGAGATGGCGCGCCAGATCGAGTCGCTCGTGCGCGCCGTGTTCGACGCCGAGCGAGCGGCCGTGCACCTGTGCGACGAGCGCGGCGGTCCGCTGCGCCGGCTCGCCGGCCCCGACGACGTGGCGCGCGAGATCCCGGCCGAGAACTCGCTCGTGCGGCACCTGGCGTCCCGGCGGCTGCCGGTGGTGTTCCACGACCTCGAGAACGATCTCGACCTGATCCCGCTCGTGGTCGAGAGCCGTCCCACGATCGAGGCGATGGGCGCCGTGGTGTGCGCGCCGCTGCTCGTGGGCGAGGACCTGGTCGGGCTGCTGTGGCTGTCGCACAAGCGCGCCGACGAGGACTACACGCTCGAGGACGTGGAGTTCCTCACCGCGATGTCGCGCCAGCTGGCGGCGGCGCTGTGGTTCACGCGCCTGGCCGAGCAACTCGCCGAGAGCCGGCAGCTCGAGTCGCTGCACCGGCTGTCGAGCTTCGTGCTGCACGACATCAAGAACCAGGTGTCGGGCCTCTCGCTCGTGGTCGAGAACGCCCGGCGGCACCTGGGCAACCCCGAGTTCCAGCGCGACGCCATGGCCGTGGTGGAGCGCACCGTGACGTCCCTGCGCGAACTGATGAACCAGGTGTCGGGCGTGGCCCGGCCCCCGGTGCTCGCGCCCGAGCCCACGCGCCTGCGCGACCTGGTCCACGAGGCCGTGGCGGCCTCCGGGCTCGGCCTGTCCGGCGGCGCGCCGGCGCTGCGCGTGGATGTGGACGGGGACGGCGACGTCATGCTGGATCGCCGGCAGATGTCGCGCGTGCTCGTGAACCTGCTCGTGAATGCGCGCGAGGCGCTCGGTGCCGAAGGGCGCATCGAGCTGTCCGCGCACGTGGAGCGCTGCCCCGACGGGCCCTGCGCCGTCTTCGCGGTGAGCGACGACGGCCGCGGCATGACCGAGGAGTTCGTGCGCACGCGGCTGTTCCGCCCGTTCTCCACCACGAAGCCGAACGGCCTCGGCGTGGGGCTCGCGCAGTGCCGCACGATCGTCGACGCCCACGGCGGCCGCATCGACGTGCGCAGCGTGCGGGGCCAGGGCACCACGTTCACGGTGCGCGTCCCCGCCGGCGGCCCGCCGCCGCGCACGGAACCGGCGCGCGTGGGGGCGGGCGAGGGGAGCGGGCGATGAGCCTCGAGAAGATCCTCATCGTGGACGACGAGGATTCGATCCTGAACCAGCTCCGCTGGGGCCTGGCCGACGAGTACGAGGTGTTCACCGCGTCGAGCGCCGACGCCGCGCGCCGGGCGATCCGCGACGAGAAGCCGGCCGTGGTGACGCTGGACGTCACGCTCGGCCCGGCGAACGCCGCGCCCGAGGGGCTCGACCTGCTCGAGGAGATCGTCGAGCGCCATCCGCTCACCAAGGTGATCATGGTGACCGGCAACGACAGCCGCGACAACGCGCTGGCCGCGATCCGGCGCGGGGCGGTGGACTGGTACTCGAAGCCGATCCACCTCGACGAGCTGCGCGTGATCCTGCGGCGCGCCCTGCACGTGCGGCAGCTCGAGATGGCGCAGTCCGCCGACGCCCCGTCCGGGCGCAAGCGCTACCACCGGCTGGTCGGCGAGTCGGAGGCCGTGCGCCGCGTGTTCCAGCTGGTGCAGCGCGTGGCGCCGACCGACGCGAACGTGCTCGTGGTGGGCGAGAACGGCACCGGCAAGGAGCTGGTCGCGCACGCGATCCACGAATCGAGCCGCCGTCGCGAAGGCCCGTTCGTGCCCATCAACTGCGGTGCGATTCCCGAGGCGCTGCTGGAGAGCGAGCTGTTCGGCCACGAGCGCGGCGCATTCACGGACGCGTACCGCACGCGCGAGGGCAAGTTCGAGCTCGCCGAGGGCGGCACGCTGTTCCTGGACGAGATCGGCGACCTGCCGACGCACCTGCAGGTCAAGCTGCTGCGCTTCCTGCAGGACCACGTCGTGGAGCGCGTCGGCGGTCGCGAGCCGCTGCGCGTGGACGCGCGCGTGGTGGCGGCCACGAACCGCGACCTGAAGGCCATGCTCGCCGACGGCCGCTTCCGCGAGGATCTCTACTACCGTCTCGGCGTGGTCACGATCACCGTGCCGCCGGTGCGCGAGCGCGGCGACGACCTGAGGCTGCTCGCCGAATACTTCCTCGACTTCTACGGCCGGCACCACAAGCGCAAGCTCAAGGGCTTCACGCAGGCGGCGCTGCGCGCGCTGCAGGCGCACGCCTGGCCGGGCAACGTCCGCGAACTGGAGAACCGCATCCAGCGCGCGGTGATCCTGGCCCAGGACGCGTACCTGCGACCCGAGGATCTCGACCTCGCGCCGGCCGACGAGACGGGCCCCGGCCGCACGCTGCAGCAGGCCCGCGACGAGGCGGAGCGCCAGCTGCTGGTGGATGCGCTCACGCGCAATGCGGGCAACATCACGCGGGCCGCGCGCGACGTGGACGTGAGCCGGCCGACGCTGCACGACCTGCTGCGCAAGCACGGGCTCGAGGCCGAGCGGTTCCGCCGCCCCGATCTTCCCGCGGAGGAGGACGAAGCCGCCGATGCGGGGCCTTGACGCTCGCTCCGACGGCCGATAGCGTGCCGACGCTCAGCAACACGAAACCCCGCCCGGGTCGCCGAGCGGGGTTTCGTCGAGAAGAGTAAGGGGGCTTTCGTTCTCGGAGTCGCGGGCCGCACGCGAGGTTCTTCGAACTCAGCCCCCACTGTCGTTCGTGTAGACGCGCGAGAGGCTTCGCGGGTTCCCGGGATTCCCGATCGGGCGCGATTCCCTCGCCACGCGCGCACTATCACACGACGACTCGATTCGAACGTCCCGAAAACGTCACCGGTGCGATCGGATTTCGAAAGGAATCGGAAAAGCGCTTCTCGTCCACGTGAGACGCCGACATGAACCAGGGCTTCTTCCTCGCGATCGCGGGCAACATCGGAGTCGGCAAGACGGAGCTCACCAACCGGCTCGCCGCCGAGCTGGGCTGGGTGGCCTACTACGAGCCCGTCATCCAGAACCCGTACCTGGACCCGTTCTACAAGGACATGCAGCGCTGGAGCTTCCACCTCCAGATCTACTTCCTCGGTGAGCGCTTCAAGGCGCAGGTCGAGATCGGGCGCAGTTCGCTGCCGTTCATCCAGGACCGCACGATCTACGAGGACGCGGAGATCTTCGCGCGCACGCTGCACGCGCAGGGCTCCATGACCGACGTGGACTACGAGAACTACGTGGCCCTCTTCCACTGCATGGTGGGCTTCCTGCGCAAGCCGGACCTCATCCTGTACCTGCGCGCGAATCCCGAAACGCTGATGAGCCGGATCGCCCGTCGTGGACGGGAAAGCGAGAAGGGCATCGGGATCGACTACATCCGCCGGCTGAACGACGCGTACGACGGCTGGATGGAGCGTGCACGCGCGGATCAGTCCGAGGTGCTGGAGATCGACACGGACGCGGTGCCGCTGCAGGGTGAGACGCCCGCGTTCCGCGACCTCGTCGAGAACCTGAAGCGTCGCTACCCGCGCCAGGCCGAGCTGCGACTGGACGGCGGGGCGTAGGCCCTCAGCCGCTCCGACTGGACCGCTTCCTCGGCTTCTTCTTGTGGCCGTGCCCCGCGCTGGACTTGCCGTGCGAGGGCGTCGCGGTGGCGGCACGCCACTCGGGCGCGAGGTCCGCCATCAGCACGCAGGCCTCGGCCACGGTCGCCGGCGCGTCGCGGCGCGACAGCGCGTGCAGTTCGCGCGAGGGCCGCTTCTCGCCGAACGTGCGCTCGCACCATTCGCGGTGCGGGGCCGTCGGCACCGGCATCGCGGCCAGCCGCAACGGTGACTCCCGCAGGCGGCCCAGGTCGCGCGCGAGCTCGTTCCAGCCGGGCGTGGCGTGCGGCGCGTCGTCCGCGGCGTCCTCGGGCAGCAGGCTCCACGCGATCAGCGAGTCGCGCAGGTCGAGCGAGCGCTCGGGCACGTCGGGCACGGGTGTGCGCGCCGCGCCCGCCAGCATGCGCCACCACTCGGCGCGCGTGACGGCGTCGGGACCGCGCGCGCCCGTGGGTAGCAGCCCGGTCTGCTCGGCCCACACGAGGTACGGGCGGGCGTCGCTCGAATCGAGGCGCGCCTCGCCGAGGTGTTCGTCCACAAACGCCAGCGGGTCGACCGGGCGCTCGTGCTCCCATCGTCGGGACGGGTCGCCCGCGGTGCGCACCTCGAAGTGCAGGTGCGGGGCGCTCACGCGACCGCTGCTGCCGACCCGCCCGAGCGGTTCACCGGCCGCGAGCACGTCGCCCGCGCGCGCGCCCACGCTGCCGGGCAACAGGTGTGCGTACACGGAGTACACGACCTCGTCGTCGGGGAGCCGGTGCGCGAGCACCACGACCTGGCCGTATCCCGAGCGGTCGTCCCGCGCCGAACGCACCACCAGTCCGCACGCCGCGGCGCGCACGGTGTCGCCCTCGCGGCCGTTGCCGAGGTCCGCGCCCTCGTGCACGTCGCGACCGTTCTGCAGGCCGCGCAGCAGCCGGAACGCCGGGCGCGCGGCGTCCGGAGCCGGGCGCACGTACGCCTCGCCCACGGGCATGCGCCAGGCGCCGGCCGTGGGCCAGCGCGCCTGGTCCTCGGACGTGAGCGGGAGCAGCCCGCCGAGCAGCAGCGGGCACACCAGGGACAGGAGTGCCACCGGTCGTCGCATGGATCAGCGCACGACCACGAACCGCGTGGATCGCGCCGACGTCGCGGCGCGCGCGAAATAGAGCCCGCTCGACCAGTCGCGCGTGAACGAGCGGCCCACCGCCACGCGCCCGTCGGGGCCGGCGGTCAGCGTGGCGAGGCGGCGGCCGAGCGGGTCGAACAGCTCCACGCGCTCGCCGGGCGCGGCGCCCCGGAGCGTGAACGACGCACCGGCGGCCAGCGGGTTCGGCGCGGCGCCGAGCGCCACACGGGCCGTCGCGGGGCGCGGGGCCGCCGCCCCCGTGACGAGCGCCGAGCCGCGCGTGCGCGTGCGCGGTGCGGCGATCGCGCTGGCCGTGGTCGACTGGAACACCACGGTCACGTCGTCGGGCCCGCGCGCCACGAGCGCTGGACGGTCGCAGTCGCCCTCGGCCTCCCGCGTCAGCGCGGTGGAGCGGAAGTCCCAGCCGCGCTCGGGCCGCCACCGGTCGTACCGCACCTGCGCGCCCCACGGCTGGCTGCGGAGCCACGTCGCGTGCACGCCGCCGGCGGGATCCGCGACCGCGTAGGGGTTGCGCAGTCCCTCGCCCTGCGCGTCGATGGTGGAGTCGCGCGGCGAGAGCGGTCCCAGGCGCGGCCGGCGCTGCCAGTGGATCTCGCTGACGCCGGCGCCCGAGACGTGCCACACCGTGTGCAACGCGCCCGCGGAGTCGATCGCCGCGCCGAACGCGAGCTGCGGGTAGCCGGTGGTGCGCACGAGGCGCGTGGTGTCGCTCGGGAGCGAATCGGGATGGCTCCGCACGAAGTAGAGGCCCGCAGGGAACACCGAGCGCTCGGACCACACGACGTAGGCCGTGCCCGGCGCGTCGCACACGACCAGCGGAGCGCTCGGCACCTGCGTCGGCGTGCTGACCGCGCGCGGCTGCCCCTGCGGGAACAGGTAGGTGAAGCGCAGGAACCAGATCTGCTGCGGCTGCCCGCCCGTGGATCCGAGCCACGCCGCGCACACGCGGCCGCCGCCGTCGGCCGACACGGACGGCGAGTTCGCCACCTGGCCGGGGGCGCTGATCGTGGCGACCGGCGACCAGGCGCCGGCCACGCGCGTGCGCACGCGGACGCGGGAGGCGTTCGTGGGCCCCGCGGTCCACACCACCACGAGGTCGCCTCCGGGCAACGCCGCGATCGAGGGCTCGGCCGCCTCCTCGCCGCCGTCGTCCACGAGCATGGCGTCGTTCCAGGTGGGTCCCGTGCGCGCGCGCAGAACGATGCGGGGAACGCCGGCGCGCTCCTCGGAGTCCACCAGGTAGTCGCGTCCGTCGGCCGCGTGCACGAGGCGCGACGAGGGGCCGAGTGCCGACACCGGGGACACCGCGTCGTCCGCGAGCGCCCGGGTGGCGTCCCAACCCCTGGGCATCACCTGCACGCGCACGTCGGTGCGCGCCCCGTTCGCCGCCAGCCCCTCGAGGGCGAGCCCCGTGGTGGCGCCGGTCAGCGCGCGCAGCCCGGGTATCGTCTCGTCGTCGAGGCGCGGCACGCCGGACGCGCCCGGGAGCGGGTCGTTCGCATCGCCGCGGTTGAGGCCGCGCATCATGTCCTGGTCGCCGTCGCCCTCGATCACGCGCAAGGCGGGGAAGCTGCCGTAGTTGACGCGGTTCGACGCGAGACGCGCCCCCACGAGCGCCTCGTCGATCTGGTAGAGCAGCAGGCCCGAGGACGGCAGGTCGCGGTCGAAGCCGGTGCGAGCGCGCTGTTCGATCAGGAAGTGCTCGGCGCTCTGCTCGCCGTTGCACCACATCTCCAGCACGGGGCCGCCCTCCGCGACGGACGCCAGCGACAGCGTGGAGTCGGACTGCACGCGCAGCCGGTCCGCCCAGCCCAGGAACAGCAGGGGCCACGCGCCGAGGTGCGTGGGACGCGACGGCGTGCGGCCGTCGGCGCCGTAGGCGCCGGTGGACATGAGCGACCAGTTGCCCGGCCCCGCGTTGGCGGCGCCGCCGAGCGAGCTGGTGTCGTACAGGTCGGGGAGCCCGAGCGAGTGACCGAACTCGTGACAGAAGATGCCGATCTCGCAGAGCGCGTCGCCGTGAAGGCCCGAGAGTTCGGGCAGGATCGAGAAGCGGTCCACGCGCACGCGCTGGTTGACCGTGCCCGGGATGATGTCGTGCGTCGGCCACGAACCGGCATTGCTCCAGCCCGACGACAGCCGGGAGGTGATCGACCACAGGTTCCGGCGGATGCCGTTCGTCTCGGCGCCGGGCCCGGCGTGGACGATCCACACCATGTCCACGTACCCGTCGTGATCGCGGTCGAACTGGTTCCAGTCCACCTGCGCGTCGCACGCGTCGACCGCGTGCATCGCGAGCCCCGCGGAGTTGTTCGGCGTGGCGATCACGGACAGCCCGTAGCCGTCGAACGAGTAGTAGTAGCGGTCGAAGGGGAGCTGCACGGTGGCCACGACCTGGCCGCGCACGCGCAGCCGGCCGCCGGACGCCCACAGGTAGTACTCCGTCAGCGACCCGTCGGGGGTGGAACCCGTCGAGTCGAACAGCGACTGCTCGAGGGCGGCAGCCGGGTGCACGAGCGCGCTGTCGGAGAACGCCACGCGGATGATCGGGATCACCACGTCGCCGGTGACGGCGCTCGTGGGCAGCCCTTCGGGACCCGGCGGGAGCGCGAACAGCCCGGATGCAAAGCCGTCGCGGACGGCCTCGGGCAGGTCGCCGGACTGGGCCGGCGCGGTGGCCCCGGCGGGGGTGGCGGT
>JBGAMH010000376.1:0-2203 GCA_044223135.1 Candidatus Eiseniibacteriota bacterium
AGGCCGCCGCCGCGCGCGTGCCCGTGCTGCGCGCCAGCAACTTCAGCGTCGGCGTGGCCGTGCTGCGCCGGGCGCTGGCCGCCGCGCTGGCCGCGGCCCCGCGCACGTGGGACGTGGAGATCGTCGAGAAGCACCACCGCATGAAGAAGGACGCCCCCTCGGGCACGGCCCTGACGCTGGCCGGCGACGTGCTGGCCGCCCGCGGCCTGCCGCGCGAGGCGCTCAAGTTCGGCCGCGAGGGCGCGGTCGGCGCCCGTCCCGGCGCCGAGGTGGGGGTGCACGCCGTGCGGGGCGGCAGCTGGGTGGGCGAGCACGACGTGCTGCTCGGGGGTGACGGCGAGTCGATCGAGCTGCGGCACGTGGCCTCGGACCGCGGCGCCTTCGCGCACGGGGCGCTGCACGCCGCGAGATTCGTTTCGCGCGCCGCCGCGGGCCTGTATGGTATCGATGCGCTCCTGACCGGGCCCGGAACCGCTTCCTGATCCGTTCCTCCTCGGAGGTCCGTCACCGCATGCGCATCGTGCGCCTCGCGCGCCTCGCCGCCGTCGCGCTCCTCGCCATCCTCGTCGTGCCGCGGCTCGCGCACGCCCAGGCGTTCGGCCAGAACAAGGTGCAGTACGAGCGCCTGGACTGGGCCGTGCTCGAGACGCCGCACCTGCGCATCCACTACTACGCGCAGGAGGAGAGCCTCGCGCGCGGCATGGCCGCGTTCGCCGAGAGCGTCGCCGTCGAGTTCGACGGCCGCTTCGGGATGAAGCCGCGCAAGCACATCCCGCTGCTGCTCTACTCGACCCACCACCTGTTCCAGCAGACCAACGCCACGCCCGAGCTGCTCACCGAGTCGGTGGGCGGGCTGACCGAGCTCATCAAGGGCCGCGTGCTCATCCCGCACAACGGCTCGTGGACGCGCCTGCGCTGGGTGACGCGCCACGAGCTGACGCACGCGTACATGCTCGAGGAGTTCGCGCAGGTCATGAAGGCGCACAAGAAGCCGCCTTCGTGGTTGCCGCCGCTGTGGTGGATCGAGGGCTTCGCCGAGTACTGCGGCACCACGTGGGACGCCGACGCCGAGGGCATGCTGCGCGACCTCGTGGTCACGCGCCGGGCGCTGCCGCTGACGCGCAGCGACGCCATCACCGGCTCGGTGCTCATGTACAAGGAAGGCCAGTCGTTCATGCTGTACCTGGCCGAGCGTTACGGCGAGCGGCGGATCTTCGAGCTGATCGACAACGCCTGGAAGGCCGAGGACTTCGAGACCTGTTTCCGCATGACCTTCGGCCGGCCCGTCAAGGACGTGGACGACGACTGGTTCCGCTCGATCCAGAAGCGCTACCTGCCGCTCGTGGCCACGCACCAGCGCGCCGAGGAGATCGCGCGCCCGTTCCGCCAGCAGAGCCGCTTCAACCTGGGCGCGCGCGCGCTGCCCGCGGCGGCCGACAGCGACACCACCGTGCGGTTCGTGGCGTTCGAGGTGCGGGACGGCGCCGTGGACCTGGTCGTGAACGAGCCCGACGCGCGCGGGCGCCGGCGTTCGCGGCGGCTGTTGCGCAGCGGCGGTTCGCCCATGTTCGAGTCGTTCCACCTGTTCCAGAACCGTCCCGGCGTGTCGCGTTCCGGGCTGGTGGTGGTCTCGTCGCAGCGCGGCGGGCGCGACGGCATCGTGCTCGTGGACGCCCGCAGCGGGCGGCTCGTGCGCGAGATGGACTTTCCCGAGCTGGTGGCGATCCACGACCCCGTGCTCGTGCCCGGCGACCGCGCCGCCGTGTTCAGCGCCCAGGACTACGACGGCCAGAGCGACCTGTACCGGGCCACGTGGGGCGAGGGGGACGACGTCCGGCTCGAGCGCCTGACGCACGACGACTGGGACGACCTCGACCCCGCGATCTCGCCTGACGGCGCGTGGGTGGCGTTTTCTTCCGACCGTTGCGACGAGGGTGGCCGCTACGCGCTCTACCGGCTCGCGCTCGCCGGCGGCGTGCCCGAGCGGCTGAGCTTCGCCGGCCGGGGCGACGACCGGCAGCCCGTGTGGTCGCCGGACGGCGACTGGCTCGCGTTCCGTTCGACGCGCGGCGGCACCAGCGACCTGTGGGTGCGTGTCGCCGAGCCCGCGCGCGAAGCGCGGCGCGTGACCCGGCTGCTCGGGCCCGCGAGCGATCCCGACTGGACCGCGGACGGCCGGGCGCTGCTCTTCACCGCGCAGGAG
>JBGAMH010000069.1:0-18244 GCA_044223135.1 Candidatus Eiseniibacteriota bacterium
CTTGTCGCCGACGCACGCGGCGTTCAGCACGCTCATGTCCAGCGTGAGGTCGGCCTCGCAGCGGGCGACCGTGGCGGGGTCGGCGCCGCGCGAGGCGACGCCCGGGAGCGCGGTCGGCCCGGAGGGGTCCTGGCCAACGGCGCTCGTGCGGCCGGCGGACAGGTCCGGGGAGGGAAGCGGCAGGGTGCGCGGAGCAGGGTCGGAAGCCAGGATCGACATCGAGTCGGTGCGACGAACGGTCGCATCCCACGCGGTGACGTAGGCGACGTTTGTCGGCTGCACCCACCCGTCGGCGGCGCGGTTGGTCGGGACGTCTGTGCGGCCGCCAGGATCGGGACCATGGAACTGGATCTCCCAGGCGCCCGACTGGCCGCGCGGAACGATCAGGGCGAAGGGGGTGTAGCCACCCGAGCCGGGGAGCGGACCCGCGAGTTCCTCGTCGCGGTTCGCGATGAACCCCACCCCGGTCGTCGGGACCACGCCGGACGTCCCGGTCGGGGACCGCCATTCGATCCGGCCATCACCGATGCCGTTGGCGCTCGATGCCAGGAGCAGGGTGTCACCCGCCTCGGCATGAACGCAGACCGTCGTCCGTCGACCACGTTCGGATTCGAACGCGAGGTCGTGGTGAGACTCGAAGAACGGACGATACCCACCGCTCGCCAGCAGCATGGTCGCACCGCCCTCGGCGTGAGCGCGCAACGGCGCGAAGCACGAGAGGGACGCGACGAGCAGAATGAAAGTGGCGAGAAGGGACGGTACGCGAAGGCGGGGACGCGCCGTCGCGAAGCAGCGGCTGCTCGGCATGGGGAGGAACGGTCCTCGAGCCGAGATGGGCCGATCCAGGGGTCGGATCTCCGCAAGTCTCAGCTGGCGTGGTGTCTAGCCGAGGCCGCCCGAATCCGTGGTCGGCCGATGTGAGGACTGCCGCTTAGCTTCGCTGCACATGACTCTACCGACTCGATTGCGTGCTTGGCAAGCCACGGCCGGTAGAGCCACTCGAGCGAGCGAGGTTCGGAGCGTCGGAGTGTTCACGATGCGCGCGCCGTTCGACTGGTCCGGTGTTCGAAAGGGCGATCTGCCCCAGGCCTTCGGACTCGCGAAAACCGGTGGGCCCGGCTCCTCGGCGGTCGGCTAGAGTGCGCCCCGGATGCCTCCGGAGCGCGGCGACTTCGTCGCCGAGCACCCGTCCGGACGGCCGGACGACCCCAACCCAGGAACCGCCATGGAGACCTACTACCAGCCGAAGGACCTCGGGCACTTCGGAGACGTCGGCCGCAATGCCCCCGAGCTCTGGACCAAGTACATGGAGTACTACGGGGCGGTCTTCGCCGAGGGGGCCCTCACCGAACGGGAGAAGGCCCTGATCGCCCTCGCCGTCTCCCACGCCGTCCAGTGCCCGTACTGCATCGACGCCTACACCCAGGCGTCCCTCCAGAAGGGGGCCGACCTCGACCAGATGACCGAGGCCGTCCACGTCGCGAACGCCATCCGGGGCGGGGCGAGCCTGGTGCATGGCGTTCAAATGCGGAACGTCGCCCAGAAGCTCGGCATGTGATCCGGGTGACCGGACGGACGCCCGGCCACGGGTGGCCGATCCGCCCGAGCCGGGCGGCGCCCGCCTCGCCGGTGCCCCGGAAAGGCGCGACCGGGTCCGGCGACGTCCTCCTGTCACCGGCAAACGGGGCAAGCGCCGCCGCGGGCGGAGGCCGCACGTCCGCGAGCCCGGGTCGGCCGGGGCTCACCAGCTCCGGCCAGCACCTCCGCCGCCCGAACTGCCACCGCCGAAGCTGCCACCCCCACCGCCGCCTCCACTGCTCCTTCCACCGCCGAAACCACCCGACGAGCTGCTCGAGCTCGATTCCTCGAGCCGCGCGATCGCCTGCTTCGTCTTCCGGACGTACCCGCAGCGGGGAAGCTTGCACTCCTCGGTGATCTCGCGCTGGCCCTCGCTGGTGTACGTCGGCTGCCGGAGCGTGATCGAACTCCGCGCCAGCGTCCGACGAGAGCACCTCGGACACTTGCGGTAGCCGCTGAACCAGGCCGGGTGGTGTTCCAGGTGCAGGGTCTGGCAGGCATCGCATCGCCACGCGACGTGGTTCACGCTCTGGAGGCGTTCCTCGAATTGCTCCATCGCGTCGAGGTACGCGTCGTCCTCCTGCTCGCTCAGCAGGCGCATCCGGCGGCCACACGTCGAGCAGTGCCGCGTGATGCGCGCATGCTGGAACCAGGCGCCGCCCGCCGCGAGCAGTCCCGAGAGCGCGAGCAGCAGCACGATGGGGAACGGCCGGCGCTCCGGGGCGGAGGTCAGCGGCAGGGCCGGCGCCGGTTCCTCGCGCAGCGCCGCCGCCATCGACTCGACGCCCGCGATCGCGCCACCGCCCCAGTCGCCGTCGCGGAAGCGCGGGATCACGTCGGAGTCGAGGATCCGGCCGATGCGTCCGTCGGGGAGCACGGCTTCGGCGCCGTAGCCCGTCTCGACCTCGATCCGCCGCGCACCGGTCACGATGAGCACGAGGACGCCGTTGTCGGGATCACGCTTGCCGATGCCCCAACGGTTGAACAGGGCCGTCGCGTACTCGCGCGGCGTCCGTTCCTCCGCGGACCGCACGGTGACCACGGCGATCTCCGCGCCGTTGTCCCGCTCGAGCCGGTCGATGATCGCGTCGAGGGAATCGCGCTCGCCCGGGGTGAAGACGCCCGCCATGTCGCTCACCCAGCCGCCGTAGCTTTCCCGCGGGTTCGTCACGGACTCGATCGACTCGGCATGCACGTCTGCCGCGACGCCGAGGAGCGCGACACTCGCGAGGACGCTCGCGAGGGCCCACGTGCACACGGAGCGAATCGCCCGGTCGCCCCTCACGGCTTCACCTCCGGGACGACGTCGGCGGCGAGCGCCCCGGCGATCGCGTCCATCGTGGCGATGGCCGCCTCCGCCGGTCGCCCGGCGTGCAGCAACGGCAACGCGTGCGTCTCGAGCCATGCTTCGGTGCGTGCCTCCGTGGCGCGCGACTCCCAGGCGGCGCCGACTTCGACTTCGATGCGCCGCTCGTCGATCGCCAGCAGCACGAGCAGTCCCTGCCCGGGTGGCGGCGCCACCGGCCACCGGTTGAAGAGCCAGAACGCGTACTCCGCCGGCGTCACGGGACGCGTGTGCGGCACCAGCACCAGCGCGAGTACGCCCCGGCAGGCTGCGGCGGCCTGATCGAGCCGCGCGTGGAGTGCGCCCCGTTGATCGGCCGACAGCACGCCCGCCGCATCCCAGAGCGGAACGCCGCGCGGCGGAACGGCGCCGAGGCGCACGTCGAGTCCGTGGATCTCGAAGCCACAACCCCGGCAGTTCGCGCGAGGCGCAGGCACCACCAACCCGCAGGCGGGACACTTCACGATCGGCCTCCGTGGGCGCGAGCGGCGAGCGACTGCCGCGCGCCGGGCGCTGTCGGCACGCTCGCCCGAACCGGGCGGGCGAGGGATCACGACGCGGCGATGCGGGACCTGGAGGTGGGAGCGGGAGCCGCGAAGCGCGCAGACTACCTTCCGCCCGGGGTCCGGCGCACGTCGCCCGGAATCCGGCGCTCGTCAACGGTCGCGATCCGTGCTTTCGCGGCCGCCGTGCCCTCGCTAGAGTGCGCGCTTCCGCGAGGCAGGCTTCCTGCCCCGGAAGCGGCGCGTTCGCGTGGATGCCGCGAGCCGATGCGATCGATCCGCCTCATGGCCCGGCGTGGGCCGATATCCAGGACCCGGGGGAACACGTGATGATGAAGATTCTGGGAGTGATCGTCCTGCTGGTGGTGCTGCTGGTCGGTTTCATCGCGACCCGCCCGAACACGTATCGCGTCGAGCGCTCCGCGACGATCGCCGCGCCCGCCGAAGTGGTGCAGTCCCAGATCGAGGATTTCCACGCGTGGAAGTCCTGGTCGCCGTGGGAGAAGCTCGACCCGGCGATGAAGACGGATTTCAGCGGTCCCGATCGCGGCGTCGGCGCCAGCTACCACTGGGTCGGCAATGACAAGGTGGGAGAAGGGCGCATGACGGTGACGGAGTCCGTGCCCGGCCAGAAGGTGGGCATCCGCCTCGAGTTCGTGAAGCCGTTCGCCTCCGTGAACGCGACCACGTTCACCTTCGCGCCCGATGGTGCCGGAACGAAGACGTCCTGGATCATGGAGGGCAACCACAACTTCATCAGCAAGGCGATGTGCCTCGTGAAGAACATGGACAGCATGATCGGGCCGGACTTCGAGAAGGGTCTCGCCGACCTGAAGACCGTCTCCGAGCAGATGCCCGCACCGGCGACCGAGGCCGCGCCCGCCGCTGCCGACTCGACGCACTGACCCACATCCTCCGTCACGCGAAAGCGGCGGCTCCCTCTTCGGGTGCCGCCGCTTTCGTGCGTCGGGCGCTCAGCGCGGCTTCGGCTCCTCGGGCTGGACGAAGCGCCAGCCGAAGCGGCCCTTCACGCACAGGTTCCCGAGCGTGATGTCGTTGTCGAGCGGGGACGTGGCCTTGACCAGGCGGCCGTCCTGCTCGTGGAGCCGCAGCGTGCAGCCGACCCCGCAGTAGGGGCACACCGTATCGGTGGTCGTCTGGCGCGTTTCGTCCCACTGGCCCTCGGCGCGCAGGTCGAACTCCGTCTTCGCCATGAGCGCGCCGGTCGGGCACACGGCGATGCAATTGCCGCAGTACACGCACGCCGACTCGTCCAGCGGCACGGCGAACTCGGTGGAGATGCGCGCGTCGAAGCCGCGCCCGGCCACGGCGATCGCGAACGTGTTCTGGTGGTCCTCGCCGCAGGCCTCCACGCACTTGTAGCAGAGCACGCACTTGCCGTAGTCGCGCACGTAGAGCGCGTTGTCGACCTTGACGGGCTGCGCGACCGTCGCCGCACGACCGAGCGGCGTGTGCCCGCCGTGGCCGGCCACGGCCGCATCGCGATCCGCGCTGGTCACGGGTTCGCCGTGCCGCGCGGGCTCCGCGCCGTACTCGCGCATGAGCGTCTGCAGCTCGGGCGCCGTGGACAGGTCCACCGACGACGCGAGGAGTTCCAGGACCATGCGCCGCGCATGACGCACGCGATCGCTGGAGGTGTGCACCACCATTCCGGGCTCCACCACGCGAGAGCAGCTCGGCACGAGCACGCGCGAGCCTTCGACCTCCACCACGCACAGACGGCACGCGCTGGGCGGAGCCAGCGTCTCGAGGAAGCAGAGCGTCGGGATGGGCGTGCCCAGTTCCTTCGCCACCTGCAGCAGCGTGCGGCCCTCGGGCACGGTGACGTCGCGTCCGTCCACGCGCAGCGAGACGCCACGACCCGCCGGCGCGGCGACGGGTGAGGAGGTCTTCACCTCGAGAGCCGGCGTCGCGGGCGATTCGCCGAACAGGCGCAGACGCTTCACGGCGGACTCGACCGCCGCGTACGCCGTCTGCCCCAGGCCGCAGATCGACGCGTCGCGCATGCCCACGCCGACTTCGTCCAGCAGCACGAGTTCCTGCGCCACGCCGCCCAGCGGACGTCCCGCGGCAAGCCGGCGCAGCACTTCGTCCTGCCGCACGGTGCCGACGCGGCACGGCACGCACTGTCCGCACGACTCGTCGCGGAAGAACGACGCGATGCGCAGCACGGTGTCCTTCAGGTCGGCCGTGTCGTCGAACACCATCACGACGCCGGAGCCCAGCGTGGCGGAGGCGGCGCGGGCGCCCTCGAAGCTCAGCGGGAGATCGATCTCGTCCGGCCGCAGGAACGCGCCGGCGGCCCCGCCGAGCAGGACCGCGCGCAGCGTCCGCCCGGCGGGCACGCCACCCGCCTGCTCGATCAGCGCGCGCAACGGCGTGCCGTGCTCGACTTCGTACACGCCCGGCCGGGACACGTTGCCGCTCACGCTGAAGAGGCGCGTGCCGGGCGAGCCTCTGGTGCCGCGGCGCGCGTAGGCTTCGCCGCCCTCCAGCAGGATCGGCAGGACGTTCGCGAGCGTCTCGACGTTGTTCACCACCGTCGGCTTGCCGAACAGGCCTTCGACGACGGGGAAGGGCGGCTTCACGCGCGGCTCGCCGCGACGTCCCTCGATGGACTCGAAGAGCGCCGTCTCCTCGCCGCAGATGTAGGCGCCGGCGCCGCGGCGCAGCTCGATGTCGAAGGAGAACGCGCTGCCCTGGATGCCGCGACCGAGCAGGCCGGCGGCGCGCGCCGCCGTGAGCGCCTGCTCGAGGCGCTCGTGCGCGAGCGGGTACTCCGCGCGCACGTACAGCCAGCCCTTCTCGCATCCCGCCGCGTAGGCCGCGATCGTCATGGCCTCGACGATCGCGAACGGATCCTGCGTCAGCAACACGCGGTCCTTGAACGTGCCGGGTTCGGATTCGTCCGCGTTGCAGACCAGGTGGTGCGGCGTGGCCGGCTGCGTGCGCACCGCGTCCCACTTGCGTGCGGTCGGAAACGCGGCGCCGCCGCGGCCCACGAGGCCGGCGCGGGCGACCTCGGCGATCACGCCTTCGGGGCCGAGCGCGATCGCGCGCGCGAGCGCCGCGTAGCCACCGTGTGCGCGGTACGCATCGAGGCTCGTCGGGTCCGCGACGCCGACACGGCGCAGCAGCACGAGCGAGGCGTCGCCCCGCTGCGGAACGGGCGGCGTCTCCAGGGGGAGCGACGCGAGCGGCGCACCGCGCAGGATCTCGGCGGCCCGCGCCTCGTCGAGCGAGGCGACCGCGCGCTCGGACGGCGCGGGACCCGCCTCCGTCACCAGCGCGGCCGGCGCCGCGTCGCAGCGCCCACGGCAGGGCGAGCGCATCCAGCCGGGCGCACCGCCCTCGGGCGCGTCGGCGTGTGGCAGCGCGGGTCCGTGGGCGTGCTCCAGCCGTTCGCAGAGGACGCCGGCGCCGCGTGCGCGGCAGGCCAGGTCGTCGCACACGTGCAGTACGCGGGCCGGCCGCGGCGAGGTCGCGAGCATCGCGTAGAACGTGGCGACCGACCACGCCTCGGCGGGCGGAACGGACAGCCGCTCGCAGACGTAGGCGAGCCCGCCGGGGCTCACCCAGCCGACGCGGGCCTGCAATGCCTGCAGCGCCGGCAGCAGCTGGTGGCGGCGCTCGCGCTGCGAGCGGCCGCCCGTCGCGGTGTGCGCGTCGCGCAAGGCGCCGCGGGGGCCGCCGTCCCACGCGGAGCTCGGCGGCCCCAGTGCGGCATCCACGGCTGCGCGTTCGTCGTCGTTCGGGCGGGCGTCCGGCAGCCGGATGTCCATCAGCGCGTGCTCTCCGAGGCGGGCTCGCGCGCGGGTTCGAGTCGCACCGCGCAGGCCTTGAACTCGGCCGTTCCGGACTTCGGATCGGCCGCGTCGATCGTGAGGAGGTTCGTGGCGGTCTGGTCGGGGAAGTGCAGCGTCATGAACACGGTGCCCGCGCGCAGGCCGCTGTCCACGTGCGCCGGCGCCACCACGCTGCCGCGGCGCGACGACACGCGCAGCAGTTCGCCCTCGGTCACGCCGAGCGACGCGGCGTCCTCGGGCGAGAGGTCGAGCGATTCGCCGCGATGCAGGGGGGAGTCGTACCCGCCACTCTGCACGCCGGTGTTGTACGACTCGAGGCGCCGCCCCGTCGTGAGCGTGAACGGGTACTCGGCGTCCGGCTTCTCGACGGGGCCCTCGTGACGCACCACCGAGAAGGGCGCGCGGCGGCCGCCGACCGGGCGCTCCCACAGCCGGCCGTGCAGGAACGGCGTGCCGGGATGCGACTCGTCGGGGCACGGCCACTGCAGCCCGCCGGCCTCCTCGAGGCGCGCGTAGCTCATGCCGCCCGCGAACGCCGGCGCGACCGTGCGGAACTCGTCCCACACCTGCTCGGCGGACGGCGCGCCGAAGTCCACCCCCAGGCGGCGGGCGATCTCACCGAGGATCCACAGCTCGTCGCGCGCGCCGGCCGGTGGCTCGACGGCCTTGCGCACGCGTTGCACGCGGCGCTCGCTGTTCGTGACCGTGCCCTCGCCCTCGCACCACGTGGCCGCGGCCGGAAGCACGACGTGCGCCAGCTCGGCCGTGCGCGTGAGGAAGATCTCCTGCACGACCATGTGGTCGAGCCCGCGCAGCACCGCCTCCACGTGATGCGCGTCGGCGTCGGACTGCGCGGGGTTCTCGCCGATCACGTACAGGCTCGTGAGCTCGCCGCGCCCCATCGCATGGAGCATCTCGGTGAGATTCCAGCCGTAACGCGGCTGAATCGGGACGTTCCAGTGCCGCTCGAAGCGCGCGCGCACCTCCGGGTCCAGGATGTCCTGGAAGCCGGGAAGCCGGTTCGGAATCGCGCCCATGTCGCCGCCGCCCTGCACGTTGTTCTGGCCGCGGAGCGGGTTGCAGCCCGAGCCCCACTTGCCGACGTGCCCGGTGAGCAGCGCGAGGTTGATCAACGACAGCACGTTGTCCACGGCGTCGTGATGCTCGGTGATGCCGAGCGTCCACGAGATCATCGCGTTGCGGGCACGCGCGAACGTGTGCGCCGCCTCGCGGATGACGTCGCCGGGCACGCCCGTCACCTGCTCGCCACGCTCGAGCGTCCACGGCTCGACCGACGCGCGGTACTCCTCGAAGCCGGACGTCGCGTGTTCCACGAACTCCCGGTCGTGGAGCCCGGCCTGGAGGATCTCGCGAGCCATCGTGTTCGAAAGGGCGATGTCGCTGCCCACGTTGAGCCCCAGCCACACGTCGGCCCACTGGGCCGACGACGTGCGCCGCGGGTCCATCACGTAGAGCTGCGTGCCGCGGTGAATCCCCTTCAGGAGGTGGTGGAACCAGATGGGGTGCGCCTCACGCGCGTTCGAGCCCCAGAGGAAGACGACATCGGCTTCCTCCACCTCGCGGTAGGAGTTCGTCCCGCCACCCGCACCGAAGACCGTCGCCAGACCGACGACGCTGGGCGCGTGTCAGGTTCGGTTGCAGCTGTCGATGTTGTGCGTGCGGAAGACCTGCCGCGCCAGCCGCTGAGCCAGGAAGTTCACCTCGTTGGTGGACTTCGAGCAGCTGAAGATGCCGAGCGCGTTCGGACCCCGCGCCTCGAGATTCCTGCGGAAGCCTTCCGCCGCATGGTCGAGCGCGTCGTCCCACGACGTCGGACGAAGCGAACCGTTCACGCGAACCAGCGGCTGGGTGAGGCGGGCGTAGGAGCCCGAAGCGGTGCGAGCGTTCATCGATGCCTCCGTTGGACGATAGCCGTCCGCAGAATGGCCGAGGACACGTTGCATGGCAAGGGTTTCGGGGCGCGGACCCGCGCCGGAACGGGGTGAACCCCGGGCTCCGAAAGGACGACAACCCCGACGTGCGGCGCGAGCCCGGCGTCGCGACGCCGTTCGCACCATTCCACGCGGCTCGAGGCCTGGTGGACGCGAGTCGTAAAGGCGGCCGTGCACGACGCGGATTCTCTCGACGGGGGGCCGTGCGCACGCGTCGTGAGTTTCGTTTGGTAGCCTCGGGCCGCGCAGTCCTCCAACGCGTGAGCGGGGTTTCGAGATGGTCAGCGGTCGTCGTCGCATCCTGGGATGGATCGGAGTCTCGCTCGTGGCACTCGCGGGACTGGCGTGGACCCGGCGCCGCGGCCTCGGTCCGTGGCTGTTCTCCGCCGCGCTCGCCGACGAGTCACCGCGCCCGCTGCGGGCCTCCACCGCGCAGTGCCTGCGCGCCACCGTGCTCGCTCTGCTGGATCCCCGGGTCGAACCCGACCATTACGTCGAGTTCTTCCGCTGGCGCGCCGAGCGGCTCCCGGGCGCCGCCGCGCTCTACGAACGCTTCGCCGTCGCCATGGACCGCGCCGCGCGCGCCCGCGGAGCGCACGCCTTCGCGAGCGCGCCGCGCCAGGTGCAGCGCGCGATCCTGGACCGGCTGGGGGCGCCGCGCCCCGTCGAGCGCCTGCGCCGCATCCTGGTCGACCGCGACGCCGCGCGGTTCTCGCGTCACGTGGTGCGGCAGGTGTTCCGCCGTTTCGCGTACACCGACGCCTGGGTGCTGGCCGGCTACGCGGCCTGGCCGGGCATGCCGCGCGCCGTGGCGCGACGCCGCGCGGTTCTCGCGTCACGTGGTGCGGCAGGTGTTCCGCCGTTTCGCGTACACCGACGCCTGGGTGCTGGCCGGCTACGCGGCCTGGCCGGGCATGCCGCGCGCCGTGGCGCGCCTCCGGCCGGCGGAGCCCCGGCCATGACGGCGCCGCGCGCGGCCGTCGTCGGCTCGGGCATGATGGGCGCCACGCTCGCGTGGGCGCTCACGCGGCGGGGTTGGGTCGTGGACGTGTTCGAGAAGGGCCCGGACTATCCCTATCCCCACGCGGCACCGTTCGAAGCGTCCATCCTGAACGACGCCGCCGAGACGACCCGTCGCATCGCCCCGGACCTGGGCGGCCTCGTGTCCACCGGCAGCTACGGTCGTGACCTCGCCGCGGAAAGCGTGCTGCGCCTGGGCGGCGGCGGCACCGCGTGGACCGCGCTCGCCACGCGCATGACGCCCGAGGACTTCGTCGTGCGCTCGCGCTACGGCTTCGGCGACGACTGGCCGGTGGGATACGAGGAACTCGAGCCGTGGCTGTGCCTCGCCGAGGAGCAGCTCGGTGTGTCCGGCACGGACGACGACAACCCGTGGGCGGGCTGGCGGTCGAAGCCGTACCCGCTGCCGCCGTTCGAGATGACCGCCGACGACCAGTGGCTCTCCGAACGACTCGAGCGCGTGGGCATCCACCTGCACACGACGCCGCAGGCCCGCACGCGCCACGCGTGGGACGGCCGCCCGGCGTGCGTGAACGTGGGCGAGTGCCAGCTGTGCCCCACCGGCGCGCGCTACTCGTCCACGCATCACCTGCGCCAGGCCCAGCTCACGGGCCGCTGCCACGTGCACACCGACGCCACGGTGCGCCGCGTGCTCACCGACGCGGCCGGACGGGCGCGCGGGCTCGTCGTCCGGCCGAACGATTCGCCGGTGGATCGCGAAGTCGCGGCGGACGTCGTGTTCGTGGCCGGCGCCGCGTTCGAGTCGGCGCGGCTCCTGCTGCTGTCGCGCGACGCGCGCCATCCCGCCGGCGTGGGCAACCAGTCCGGGCACGTGGGCCGGCACCTCGCGTTCCACCACATCTGGACCGGCCACATGCACTACGCGCAGAAGCTGTTCGCGGGGCAGGTGGGCTTCTGGACCGCGCAGAGCGACCAGTTCTGCAGTCCGCCGAACCGCGGCGAGATCGGCGGAGTGAAGATCGAGTTGCCGTCGCGGCCGTGGGCCGGCCACGTCAACGCGGCCGCGAACGCGCGCACGTTCGAGGACGCCATGAAGCGCTTCGAACTGACCGCGCGATGCCGACAGATCGGCATGCACGCGGAGTCGGTGCCGAGCGAGGGCAAGTACGTCACGCTCGCGAAGGAGAAGGACCGGTTCGGCGATCCGCTCGCGCGCGTGCACTACGACTCCTCGGACTTCGACCGCCGCACGCATGCCTTCGCGCTTTCGCTCGTGGAGCGCGTGGCGAAGGCGAGTGGCGCGACCGACTGGGAGTTCCCGGGGCTCGAGGGCTTCGGCGCCTTCAACCACTACATGGGCTCGTGCCGGATGAGCCGCGATCCCGCGGACGGAGTCGTGGACCCGCTGGGCGAGGTGCACGACACGCCGGGGCTGTACGTCGTCGGCCTGCCGGTGTTCGTGGGCTCGGGCGGCGCGGTGAACCCCACCCTCACGGGCGTGGCGCTCACGCTGCGCACGGCCGCCGCCGCCGCCGAGAAGGCGAGCGCCGCGTGAACGGCCGCGCGGTCGCCCGCGGGTGGCCGGTGATCGCGGCCGCGCTCGTGCTGTGCGCCGGCGGCGCGTCCGCCGACCCGGCGGCGACCGACACGCTCGCCGCGCGCCGCTGGCGGACGCACGTGAACGCCGCCGCGGGCGGCTACGGCGCCGCGTTCGACTCGCTGCGCTTCGGTGAGCGGGAGACCGCCGCGTGCCTGCAGTGTCACGGCGCCGGCACACTGCTGCTGCGCGATCCGGCGACCGGCGCCGTGCGCGACTACTCGGTGAGCGCGCCGGCGTGGGGGCGCTCCGCCCACCGCGAGATCGCGTGCACGCAGTGCCACGCCGACATCCGCGCGTACCCGCACCGGTTCGAGGGCGAGCGCCCACGCATCGGATGCGACGCCGACTGCCATGCGAAGGACGAGCGCGGACGCGCGGTGCGCCACGACCACGCGATGGCCGAGCAGCGGGCGAGCGTGCACAAGGGCGGACTCGACGGGACCGACCCGCGCAGTCCGTCGTGCGTCGGGTGCCACGGCGGAGGCGACCCGCATCGCGTCGAGCCGGTGGGCAAGGGCTTCTCGCCGCTCGCGCGACTGGACCGCTGCGCGCCGTGCCACGACGACGCCGACGCCATGCGCGCCAGCGACGTCGAACCGGGCGCCGTCCGCGGCTATCGGGAGAGCTTCCACTACGCCGCGCTGCGACACGGCGCGACGAAAGGCGCCGTCTGCGAGGATTGCCACGACGCGCACGAGGTCCGCGCGGCGGACGATTCCACCGCCCGCACGGCGCCGGCCCGGCTCGCGGCCACGTGCGGCCAGGAAGGGTGCCACCCGGGCGCCTCCAGCGCGTTCGCCCGCTCGGGCGCCGATCACGTGCCGCAGCAGGTGGCCGAGCGACCGGTGCTCGCCGCGGTCGAGCGCTCGTTCCGCGCCTTCGGCTTCGGACTGCTGGGGCTGCTCGCGGCGGGCGCCGTGGTGGACGCGCAGTGGCGACTGCGTCGCCGGGGTCGGTCCGCGTCGGTCGATTCCGGGCTCGTGGAACGCCTTCCGGTGGGACAGCGCCTCGTCCACGGAGCGCTCATGCTGTCGTTCACGGTGCTGATCGCGACCGGCGCGCCGATCCGCTTCGCCGACGCCGGCTGGGCGGCCGACTGGACGTGGCTTCTCGGCGGCCCCGAGGCGCTGCGCGTCCTGCACCGCGCGGCCGCCGTGCTGCTGCTGGCCACGGCCCTCGTGCACGCGATCGCCGCGCTGCGCGCGCTCGCCGCGCACGGCTTCTCGCCGGCCCGCGCCTGGAGCCTGTGGCCGACGAAGGCCGATGTGGCCGAAGCGTCGCAGACGATCGCGCACCAGCTCGGCCGGCGCGCCGACGCGCCGCGCTTCGGACGCCGTACCTGGCGCGGCAAGCTGCACTACGCCACGGTGGCGCTCGGCGTGTGCGCGATGAGTGCGAGCGGGCTCGCGCTCGCGTTTCCGGAGGCCATCGGCGGTGTCCTGCCGCCGGCGACCCTGGGCCTGCTCCGGATGCTGCACGGCGACGAGGCGGTGGTCGCGCTGGGCATCACGATCGTCTGGCACCTCTACCACGTGCACCTGGCGCCGTGGCCGCACCAGCGCTTCCTCACGTGGTTCGACGGCCGGGTGACGCGCGCGTACTGGCGTGCCGAGCATCCGCGCGAAGCGGCGGCGGTCGAAGCGGCCGGGGGTGGAGGGGCCGCGGTGCGACCGGGCCCGCGGCCGTGAACGCACCCCCCGAAACCCGCGAGGCCCGCGTCCGCCGGCGCGAGCTGTTCGTGCTCGGGGTGATCCTGGCGTTCGCGTGGTTCCTGCGCATCCGCGAGGCCGGGCGCACGCCGCTGTGGTTCGACGAGCTGTTCACGCTCGAAGTGGCCCGGCGCCCGCTGCCGGAACTGTTCCGGCTGCTCGCGCTCGACGTTCACCCGCCGCTGCCCACGCTGATGGTGGCGGGCTGGGTGCGGCTCGGCGGGCAGCACGCGCTGTGGCTCAAGTCGCTGCCGCTCGCGATCGGCCTGCTCACGATCGCGTCCACGTGGGGCTTCGCGCGACGCCTGTTCGGGTCCCGCGCGGCGATCCTGGCCGCCGTGCTGCTGACCGTGCACGCCCGGCACATCTACTTCTCGCAGGAGCTACGCAGCTACGGCCTGCTCGCGCTCGCCACGGTGCTCGCGGGGTGGGCGGCGTGGGCGTGGCTCGAGAAGCCGGGACTGGCGACCGGCGCCGCCTGGGTGCTCGCGGCCACGCTCGGGCTCTACACCCACTACCTGTCGATCCTGGTGCTGTGGGTGCTCGGCATCGTGGTGCTCGCGAGCATGGGCGATCGCGTGCAGCGCCTGCGGCCGTGGCTGCTGCTGCAGATCCCCGTGGCCGTGCTGTTCGCGCCCCAGCTGCGCCTGCTGCGGCGCCAGCTGCTGCTGTCCCAGGACCACTGGCTCGTGCATCCGCCGTGGGGCGAGCTGACGAACTTCGCGCGGCACGTGTCGTACGGGGCGATCTGGCTGGTGCCGGTGCTGCTGGCGCTCCTCGCGGTGGCGATCGCCCGCCGCGCGAGCCGCGCACCGGCGCTGTATGCGGCAGGGTTCGCCGCGGGCGCGGTGCTTCTGCCGTTCGTGCTCACGCACTACGGCGCGCACCTGTACGTGGAGCGCTACATGTTCTTCACGCTGCCGCTGTGGTGCGCGGTGGCGGCCGCCGGGCTCGACGGGCTGCCGTGGAAGCCGACCGCCTGGGTCGGGGCCGCGTTGCTCGCGGCGGCGGGGATGCGTTCGGCGCTGATCACGCCGCCGTTGCCGGAGGCCGTGCAGCTCCAGGAGGCCGCCGATTGGCTCCGGCCCCGCCTGCACGCGGGCGACCGCGTCTACTGTGCCGACATGCACAGCCTGCTCGTGCTCGACCACGACCTCGGCAGGCACCCGGGCCGCGTGGTCGCGGATCGCTGGCCGCTGCCGTTCTACACCGGCGCGCCGCTCGTGGACTCCGCGCGGCACGTTCCGGTCGCGGCGCTGCGGGCGAGCGCGGCGGCGGGAGAGCGCTGGTGGGCCGTGCGCACGCGCACCGCCGGCCGGCCACCCGACCTGCGGGACGCCACGCTCGACTCGCTCGCGCGGGGGCGAGGCCCGGACTACGGCATCGTGCGCGTGTGGAGCGGTGCGCCGGACACCGCGGCATCGGCCGTGCCGCGCTGACCACGTCGGCGCTCGCGCGCCGGCGTTCAGGCCGCCTTCGGCAGGAAGTCCTCGAGCGGCATGCTGGGGTGCGGGTAGCGGAAGCGGTTGTGGTCGAACGACACCCACGCGCCTTCCGCCGCATCGGGCAGGAAGTAGTTCCCCTGGAACCGATTGGGTTCGCACTGCGAGCTGCCCTCGACGTAGCTGGTCCCCAGCGGCAGCACGTTCACGTCGAACCCGAACACCGCGTAGATGGCCGCGTCCACGAAGTTGCAGTAGTCGATGCGGCCGCGCAGGTGCGTGTCCTGCAGCGCGACGCCCAGGACCTTGTCGCGGACGTACGACAGCGACGCGAGGTCCTTCACCACCTGTGGGAAGTCGTGGGCTCCGTCGTGATGCACGATCGCCGACGCCGGCTCCTCCAGCAGCACCGCCTTCACGTAGCTCGGCAGGTCGCCGTGGAACAGGCGGATGCGCCCGGCCGCCTCGGGAAACGTGCGGCGCACGCGTTCGTACGCGAACTGCAGGAACCGTTTGTTCAGGTCCACCATGTCGATCCGGAAGTCCATCGCTTCGGCCGCGCCGGCCAGCATCACGGAGGCGCCGCCCAGGAACACGCCCACCTCGACCACCCGGTCGACTCGACCGAAGTGGACGCGCAGCACGTCGAAGAGGTCGGCGTAGTGCTTCGCGCTGCACTGGTCTTCGCACTCGATCGGCGTGTCGTGGATGCGCTGGACGATCGCGTCGAACACGCGGTTCTGTCCCAGGAACGACTTGTATCGTGCGCGGTGGCCCGTGTAGATGGGCACCTGCATGTGGGCGGCGAGGTCCGTGACCCCTTCGAGTTCCCGCGACGGCTCGATGAATCCACCCCTGACGGTCATCGCGCTCACGCTCATCCTGGACACCCTCCGTGGCACCTGTGGAGACACGCCGCCCGCCGGCCGTACGACGGCGGGAGCCTGCGAAGGCCGCACGCGAAGGAGCGCCGGTCCGGCGCGGCTCGCGCGGGCGCCCGCGCGCGGCCGGGCCGCGATCGGCGCTGCGGGCGTGATCGGCGCGGGAGGGGGCGCGCTTGACCGCCCCATTCGCGCTCGCGGCCGTCGGGCGCGTGCCGCGGCGCGGACGGACTGCTATGGTGCGCGGTCGTCGCGTGCCGTCTCGTCGCACGCGGGCGGTGCATAACCCGGTCGCCACGGGAGTTGCCATGATCCATCCGCGCTTCGCGCGCGTTGCTCGACTCGTTCTCGGCGGGCTGATGCTCGCCGCCCTGCTCGGCTGCTCGAGCGGCGCGCCGGCCCTGCGCGGCCGCAAGCCGGTCGGGGCCGCGTTCGTCGGCCACGTGTCGTCCACCGAAGTGCGATCCGACGGTCCGGAGCGCCCGTTCGCATTCAAGGCGTCGCCGGGCAAGCTGCTGTTCGTGACGTTCGGCTACACCAGCTGCCCGGACATCTGCCCGACCACGCTGTCCGACCTGCGGCGTGCGCTGCGCGACGTGGGTCCGCTCGCGTCGTCGGTGGAGATGGCGTTCGTCACGGTGGACATCAACCGCGACACGGCGGCCGTGCTGGCGCCGTACGTGCGATCGTTCGTCCCCACGGGGCACGCGATCCGCCCGCACCAGCAGAGCGAGCTGGGGCCCGTGCAGTCGGCGTTCGGTGCAACGTCCACGGTCACGCGCGCCGTCGACGGCTCGGTCCAGGTGAGCCACACCGGGACGAGCTACCTCGTGGACGAGCGTGGCCGCGTGCTCGTGGAGTGGCCGTTCGGCATCGGCGCGAAGGACATGGCGCACGACCTGAAGGCGCTGCTCGGGGCGGGGAAGCGACCCGCGTGAAACGCGCACGGGCGGCCCCCGCGAGGGGAGGCCGCCCGTGCGACGCGCCGGCCGGGGTCAGCGAAGCAGCGTGAATCGACGCGTCCACATGCCAGCGTCGGTCACCAGCCGCGAGAAGTACACGCCCGGCGCGCTCGCCGCGCCCGACCCGTCGCGGCCGTCCCACGTCGCCGCGTGTTCCCCGGGAGCCTGGAGGCCGTCGACGAGCGTGCGCACGCGCCGTCCGCGCACGTCGTACACGGCCAGCTGCACGGACTGCCGCGACGGCAGCACGAAGCGGAGCAGCGCGGAACCGTGCGCGGGGTTCGGACGGACCGCCTCCAGCCGCACGTCCGCGTGAAGGCCGGAGACGGGAGCGTCCAGTGGCAGCGGGCGCGGATCCGCGAGCAGGCGCACGTCGTCCAGGTTCCAGCCGCCGAACACCACGGATGCGTTCGAGTGCAGCGTGAACCGCACGCGCACCGCCGGGTTGCCGTCCGCGATCGACGAGATGTCGATGTTCTGCGGCAGCCAGCCGGCGTCGAGCGTGTTCGTTCCGGAGGCGCTCTCCCAGACCTTCAGGCCGTTCACCCAGATGCGCGCGTAGTCGAGCGTGCGGCCACTGGACTTCTCCACGGCCAGCTTGCGCATGAACACCAGGTGCACGCCGGTGGCGGTGGAGCAGTTGACCGCCGGAGACTCCAGCCACGAGTCGGCGCTGTTCTCGTAGCGCCCCGGGTTCGCGCCCAGCCCGGTGACGTCGGTGCCGGCGATCTTCGAGCCCGAGTACGCGGCCGCGGGGTCCTCGCCGAGGCCGGCAGGCGTGGCGATCTGCCAGTCGTCCTGGGTGCCGCCGTGCGTCCAGCCGGGCGCACCGGACTCGAAGGTCTCCGACAGCAGCGTGTCGCGCACGGACACCGTGAACTCGTGGCGCACGACCGGCGCGGTGGTGGGATGACGCGCCGTGCGGCCGGCGGAGTCGGCCGCGCTCAGCCAGTAGGTGACGTGTGCGGCGTTCCACGCGGCCGGGATGAAGCCGTGGTACTGCCCCGACACGCCGGTGCTCGTGAGCGGCGCCGTGTGCTCGGAGCCGCCGTCCACCGACCAGTGCACCAGCAGCGAGTCGGGCACCAGCGGGCCCACGCGCGCGAGCGCCGTGACGATCTCGAACGGCCCGGCCGTGTTCACCGTGTCGGCGAGGGGCGTGTGCGTGAAGTACAGCTCGCGCAGCTCCGCCAGGTGCGCGACGGTCGCGAGCGAAGCGCGGCACACGTCGACGCCGAGTACCGCCTGGTTCCAGCCGGTGCTGTCGCAGGTCTGGTGGTAGCAGGGGTAGGCGTCGTACTCGCTCTCGATGGCGAGGAACGAAGGGTAGCCGGCGTTCTGGAACGGCACGTGGTCCGAGCCCCAGCTGTTGAGCTGGATCTGCGTCGCCAGCGACGTGTAACGCGCGCACGCGTCGTTCATCACGTTCATCAGCGGCAGCCACGCCGTCTGGCCCTCGATGTC
>JBGAMH010000377.1:0-2186 GCA_044223135.1 Candidatus Eiseniibacteriota bacterium
CCTCGGCCACGCCGGGCCGGACGCGCACACCTGCTGCGCCAACGTCCTCCTCCGTGGACAGCGCCGCGCCGGCAGGCTAGCGTGCCGGTCCCGCGGCCCGACCCGGCCGCCCTCCGCGCACACCCGGAAGCCCCGAACGTGCTGAACCCGAACGACATCCGCGAGGCCGCTCGCCTGATCCGCGAAGGCCGACTGGTGGCGTTTCCGACCGAGACCGTCTATGGCCTCGGGGCGAACGCGCTGGACGCGTGCGCGGTGCGCCGCATCTACGAGGTGAAGGGCCGCCCGGCGACGAGCCCGATGATCGTGCACGTGGCGTCGGTGGAGCAGGCGCGCGGTCTGGCGTCGTCGTGGCCCGATGCGGCGGAGCGGCTGGCGCGCGAACACTGGCCCGGGCCGCTCACGCTGGTGGTGCCGCGTGCGCCGCACGTGCCGGCCGAGGTGGCGGCTGGTCTGCCCACCGTGGGGCTGCGCATGCCGGCCCACGACGTGGCGCTGGCACTGCTGCGCGAAGCGGGCGTGCCGATCGCGGCGCCGAGCGCCAATCGCTTCACGCAGCTCTCGCCCACCGAGGCGGCGCACGTGCGGCGCGCGTTCACCGTGGACGAGGTGCCGATGGTGCTGGACGGCGGGCCCTGCCGCGTGGGCATCGAGTCCACGGTGGTGTCGCTCACGAGCGGCGAGCCGGTGCTGCTGCGTCCGGGCGACGTCACGCTGCCGGGCGTGCGGCGCGCCGATGCGCCGGTCGAGGGCGCGCACCCTTCGCCAGGCATGCACGCCCGACACTACCAGCCGCGCGTGCCGCTGTTGCTGGTTAGCGGCGGCCGCCTGCCCGAAGGCCGCGGCGCATACGTGTGGTGGAGCACGCCCGCGAACGCCGCACACGCCGTGCAGTTGCCGGCGGACGCGCGAGGCTTCGCGGCGCGGATCTACGCCACGCTGCACGATCTGGACGAGCAGGGCTGGGAGTGGATCGCGGTCGAACGCGTGCCGGATGGCCCGGAGTGGGAGGGCGTGCGCGACCGGCTGCAGCGGGCGAGCGTGCGGTGAGCGCACGAACCCACATGGACGCGGGGCCGGGGTTCGTGAGAGAAGGGCTGCGGGCCGGGCGATTCCAAGGAGTGCGCATGCGTGTGTCGTCTGTTGTGCCGGCCGCGATGGCGGCCCTGATCGGCCTGTGTCTGATCGCCACTCGATCACGCGCTCAGGACGCACTGCCCGCGCCGTGGGTGGCGTTCGATCGCGCGGCCGACGAGCCGGCGTGGGCGCCGCTGCTGCGACTCGAGGCGCACGCGCGCGAGTACCGCGCGCATCCCGAGTGGGCGCCGTCGTTCGCGCAGATGCACGCGCAGGCGCTGGGCGCTCTCGGGCTGCATGCCGAGGCGCTGCGCGCGTGGGACGCCGCGGGCGCGGCGCGGCGCGAGCCGGGCCGGCTGCCGGTGAGCGTGCAGGCGCTGGACGCGGTCGCGGTGATCGCCTCGGCCGCCGAGACGAGCCGCGTGGTGATGGTGAACGAACGCCACCACGCCGCGTCCGACCGCCTGCTCACGCTGTCGCTGCTCGCGCCGCTGCACGAGCGCGGCTTCCGGTGGCTGGCGCTCGAAGCGCTCGACGCGGCCGACACGGGGCTGGTCGCGCGTGGCGGGCCCGCGCAGCACGACAGCGGGCCCTACCTGGACGAGCCGGTGTTCGCCGAACTGGTGCGCGAGGCGCTGCGGCTGGGTTGGCACGTGGTGGCGTACGAGGAGGAGCCCGCGGACTCGGCGCGCTTTCCCGAGCTGGCGCCGTCGCCGCGGCGCGACCGCGTGCAGGCGGAGCACCTGGTGGAGCGCGTGCTGCGCGCCGACCCCGACGCGCGCGTGCTGGTGCACGCGGGCTGGGCGCACGTGCACGAGCGCGTGACCGACGACTGGCATCCGCTCGCAGCGTGGCTGCACGAGCTGGCCGGCGTCGACCCGTTCACGGTGGACCAGGCGGCGCTCTCCGAGCGCGGCACGCGTGCGTTCGAGCATCCGCTGCGGCAGGCGGCGGCATCGCTCGGGCTGGTGGGTGACGCACCCGCGGTGCTGGCCGACGCGAACGGTCGCCCGCTGCCGGTGCCCGACGTGCCGGTGGACCTGGTGGTGCTGGGGGCGCGCACGCGGCAGGTGCAGGGCCGGCCTGCGTGGATGGCCATGGGCGGCCGG
>JBGAMH010000070.1:0-18067 GCA_044223135.1 Candidatus Eiseniibacteriota bacterium
GTGCCCGCGATCTGGCCACCGCGCGCCAGTTCCACCGCGAGGCCCGCGAGGCCGAAGTCCGTGATGCGCGCGCGGCCGCGACCGTCGATCATGATGTTCGCGGGCTTCAGGTCGCGGTGCAGCATGCCCGCTTCGTGCGCCGCCGCGAGGCCGAGCGCCACCTGGCGCGCGATCTCCACCGCCTTGTCCTCGGTGGGCCGCCCCATGCGGCGCAGCACGGCGGACAGGTCCTCGCCGTCGATGTACTCCATCGACAGGAACACGTGCCCGTCGGTCTCGCCGATGTCGTACACGCGGCACACGTTCGGGTGCGCGATCTGGCGGGCCACGCGCACTTCGTTGCGGAAGCGCGCGAGTTCGCGCGGGTCGGACGCGATGCCCGGCGGCAGGAACTTGAGCGCCACCGACTGCCCCAGTTCCAGGTCGTCGGCGCGGTACACCTCGCCCATGCCGCCACGACCGAGCAGCGCCACGATGCGGTAGCGCGTGCCCAGCCGCGTACCCGGCTCGAAACGGCCGTGATCGGAGCCCGACGACGAGGGCGGGGGGGCGGCGGCCGAGGTGGCCGACGTCCGGGTGACGTCCTCGCTGACGCCCGCGGCGGGGCCGGCGGCCGCGGGAACGGCGGGCGCCACCACGGCGGAGCCACAGGCCGGGCAGAACTTCACGGAGCCGACGAGCGGCTGGGCACACTGCGAGCAATAGGGCATCGGGGCACGCTAGCGGGACCCGGGCGGCGACTCAACGGGGAAATGGCCGTTCGACCGCTGCGGGCGCCCCGGTCGATCGACGGGCCGGATGTCCGAGTGCGCCAGCCGATGAGGTAGAGTGCCGCGATGCCTCTGACTCCCGGCACCCGCCTCGGTCCTTACGAAGTCGTCGCGCCCGTCGGCGCCGGCGGCATGGGCGAGGTGTATCGCGCCCGCGACACCCGACTGGCGCGGGACGTGGCGCTGAAGGTGCTGCCCGCCGCGGTCGCCGCCGACCCCGAGCGGCTGGCGCGCTTCGAGCGCGAGGCGCGCACGGTGGCGGTGCTGAACCACCCGAACATCGTGACGATCCATTCCATCGAGGAAGCCGACGGCGTGCGCTTCCTGACGATGGAGCTGGTCGAGGGCGACAGCCTGGACCAGCGCGTCACGCCCGCCGGGCTGCCGCCCCGGACCACGCTCCAGTGGGCGCTGGCGCTGGCCGACGCGCTCGCGGCCGCGCACGAGCGCGGCATCGTGCACCGCGACCTGAAGCCCGCCAACATCATGATTTCGCGCGACGGGCGGCTGAAGGTGCTCGACTTCGGGCTCGCCAAGCTGGAGGACGACCACGTCTCGGATTCCAGCATGCACACGCAGGCGCTCACCGCGCGGGCTCCGATCTCGGCGGCGGGCCAGGTGGTGGGCACGGCGCCGTACATGGCACCCGAGCAGATCCGGGGCGAGAAGGTGGACGCGCGCGCCGACCTGTTCTCGTTCGGCGTGGTGCTGTACGAGCTGCTCACCGGGCGCCGGCCGTTCGCCGGGCGTACGGCAGCCGACGTCAGCTCGTCCATCCTGCGCGACCTTCCGGCCACGATGAAGTCGGTGCGGCCCGACCTGCCGCCGTCGCTGGACCGCATCGTGGGCCGCTGCCTCGAGAAGGAGCGCGAGCGTCGCTTCGCCACCGCCAGCGATCTGCGCGCCGAGCTGGAGGGGGTGCGGCGCGAACTCGAGTCCAGCGTGGCCTCCGTGGCCGGTGGCACCGGGGCCGCCGCCGTGGCGCCCTCGCTGGCCGTGCTGCCGTTCGCGAACATGAGCGCCGATCCGGAGAACGAGTACTTCTCGGACGGCCTCACCGAGGAGCTTCTGAACGTGCTCGCGCGCAATCCCGGCCTGCGCGTGGTGGGCCGCACGTCGAGCTTCGCGTTCAAGGGCAAGCAGGAGGACCTGCGCGAGATCGGCCACAAGCTCGGCGTGGCCACGCTGCTGGAAGGCAGCGTGCGCAAGGCCGGCAACCGCGTACGGATCACCGTGCAGCTGGTGAAGGTGTCCGACGGCTTCCACCTGTGGAGCGAGACGTTCGACCGCGTGCTGGACGACATCTTCGCGGTGCAGGACGAGATCGCGAAGTGCGTGTCGCTGGCGATGAACGTCACGCTGCTGGGCACCTCGACGGCCGCGCCCGCGCCACAGCACGCCGAGACGTTCGAGTTGCTGCTGCACGCGCACCACTTCGCGCAGCAGCAGAGCGAGGCCTCGGTCGTCCGTGCGATCGCGCTGTACGACGAGGCGATCGCCAAGGTGCCGGGCGACGCGCGCGCGTGGGCCGGCCTCGCGTTCTGCCGTCTGACGCAGTACTGGCGCGGAGAGCTCGCGGGCCGACCCGAGGTCTACCAGCAGGCGAAGGCGGCGGTGGACCGTGCCGTCGCACTGGATCCGAACCTCCCGCAGGCGTGGGAGACCATGGCCATGGCGCTCGGACCGGTCGAGTTCCGCTGGTCCGAAGCCCACGACGCCATCCGGCGGGCGCACACGCTCGCCCCCGGCAACGGCAGCATCCTGATGATGCTCGGCCATTTCGAAGCCGTGCGGGGTGACATCGAGGAGGGCCTCGCGCTGAGCGAACGCGCGCTCGCGCTGGATCCGCTCTCCGCGAACAACGTGCTCAACCGCGGGCGCCTCCTGGCCTGGACGCACCGCAACGCCGAAGCCGAAGTCGTGGTCCGGCGAGCCCTCGAACTGAGCCCGGGCATCGGGAGCGGCTGGTCGCAGCTCGCGTGGTCGCTCCTGTACCAGGGCAAGCTGGAGGAGGCGGCGGAAGCGGCTCGCCACGAAGCCCGGCGGGGCTATCAGTGCTGGTTCGAATGTGCGCTCCAACACGTGCAGGGCGACGCGGAAGGCTCGCGCCGGACGCTGCAGGAGCTGATCGCCCTCGGCGACAACTGGGGCTTCCAGATCGCCACGGCGCATGCGGTGCGAGGCGAACACGACGAGGCGTTTCACTGGCTCGAGCGCTCCTACGAGTTGCGCGACGCCGGCCTCGCCCTGGTCACGCTGGCCCCGCAGCTCGAGCCGCTGCACGGCGACCCACGCTGGCTGCCCTTCCTGCGCCGCGTGGGACTGCGGGGGGAGTAGGGCACTCCGCTCGGTGGGCGTCGGCTGCCCGACCGACCGGCGGGCCGCCGACGCGCATCCGCGACTCGTCCACGACCCGCGAGCCGCGGTCGCTCCCGATCACTGCAACTTCACGAGCTTCGCCTCGAGGTGCTGCGCGCCCATGCGGAGCCGGACGAAGTACACACCGGCCGCGGTGTGCCGGCCGGCCGCGTCGCGCCCGTTCCACTCGAAGCGGTGCGCGCCCGCGGCGAGGCGCCCGCTCCCGAGCGACCGCACCAGTCGGCCCGTCAGGTCGTAGACCTCCACGGTCACCTGCTCGGGCCGCGCGAGGGAGAACGCGACCGCCGAGCCGGTCATGAACGGGTTCGGGGTCGCGAGCAGTCGCAGGCTGCCGTCGTCGACGGGTGCGGCAGGCACGTCGACCACCGCCTGCGCGCTGTCGTACATCGACGCGACGACGGTGCCGCCCCAGCGCTCCCAGTTGCCGGTCCCGGACGGATCCGTCTCGAACACGATCTCGTACGGGGCCGCCGGGTCGTAGCCGTTCGGGAAGCTGGCCTGCACGCTGAGCTGCGTCGCACCCGCGGAGACGGTCCCCGTCACGGGCGTGCCGGGCGGCAGGCCGTTCAGGCTCAGCGCGAGCGGGTCGGCATGGTCGGTGCCGAGCCACACCGCGCTCGCACGCCACGTGGCCGTGGGCACGGGGCCGCACGGGTACTCGAGGCCGATGCCGACCGCGGTGCCGGCGGCGACGCGCGCGAGCACGCCGACGACGCCGTTCTGCGCCGGCGTCGGGCACCAGCAGTTGTCCGCGCGCAGCTTGCCCGGCTTCGTGTAGCAGACGCCGGTGGCGTCGTTGAAGATCGAAACCGCGTAGCACGCGGTCGCGTTGTGCGCCGTGAGGCCCGCCGGTCGCGTGACGGTCATGCAGATCGGGGGAGAGCAGCTGCCCGGAGGAACCGTCACCGTGCCACCCGGGGGATTGAACACGGTGGGCCCGGCGACCGTGCAACCGGGGCCGGCCGGCAGCCCCGCGGCCGACCAGTGGTAGCTCCGCGGCGTCGCGGTGGTGTTGCAGATGCTGAAGCAGACCTGCGCGGTGGTCGCGTTGCTGCACAGCGTGGTGACGGACGGCAGGGCGATGAACTCGGGGCACTTGCCCGCGACGTAGGCGGCGGTGATCGTGGAGATGGACCCGCCCGGCAGCACGGTCCGGAAGATCTCGAGGTGCGCCAGCGAGCCGCCGAGCCCGGGCTTCGCGCCGAACGCGGCGTTCGCCTGGCCGATCGTCACGTCCTCCGTGTTCGAGACCGAACCCGCGAGCGGCGCGAAGTCGGACGCGGTCACCGGCGCGCCGTTCACGTACCAGCGGCCCACGCCCGCGGGCGTGCCGCGGTCCACGGTCACGGCCACGTGCGTCCAGGCCCCCGCGTCGATCGTCGGTCCCGGCACCACTTGCGTCTCGGCGCCGTTGCCGATCTCGAGCGTGAGCTGCTGGCCCTGCAGGTACAACGCCCAGCCGCGGGTCCGATAAGGGGACACGGATTCGAGGTGGCGCTTCTCGACGATCGTCCGCTCGCCGGCGACGCCGCCGCGGGGCTGCACCCACGCGTCGATCGAGAACGAACCGGCGCCGAAGTCGAGATCGAGCTGGTTCGCGTACGGCACGCGCGCGTAGTCGGCCGCCGTGTCCAACCGCAGCCCGCCGAAGCTGGCGACGCCGGTGGAGCCACCCGCGTCGGCCGCTTCGACCACCGCGCCGCCCACCAGTTGCGCAGCGTTGCGCGCGGGAGCGAGGTGCGTGACGTCGGCCGTCGTGCCGCCCGGGCCCGCGACCTGGTTGAGCGGATACCACACCGCCATGCCCGTGGGCGGCTGCACGCACCCCGGGCCGCCGGGGGCGCACGCGTAGTTGCCGAAGTCGTAGCCCTGCAGCGTCTGCCCGGCGGCCAGCGGAACGCTGTAGGTGATGCTCGCGGGCGCGGTCTGCACGTATGACGGCTGCCCGACCTCGCTCAACGTCCACGTGCCGGCGAGCAGGTTCGTGAAGCAGTAGTTGCCGTTCACGTCGGTCACGGCGGTCAGCGTGCCGCCGGGGCCCGTGGCGCGGATGGTCCAGCCGGCCGCGTAACTCTCGGTGGGGTCCTTCACGCCGTTGCGATTGGCGTCGACGAACTTCCGGCCGCAGATCGCGCCGATCTCCACGGCCGGGCAGCCGGGCACTTCGATGTCGCCGGACTGCGACTTGTCGCCGAAGTTGGCCGTCGGACCGTCGGAGTCGATCAGCATGCTGGTAAGCCGCGAGCCCAGCGCCAGGTTCGGTCGCAGGCCCTGGTAGCCGTAGACGTCGTCGGTATAGGGGGGCTGGCCGGTGCTGTGGATCGCGTCGGTGGTGACCCACACGCGGCCGATCGTGCCGGACGGACCGCCGAACGGGAACGCGTCGTAATCGACACCACCCTCGGAGTTCATGCCCGCGCCCACGCCGAGCGCGTAGCTGTTGCCCGGCACCCAGCAGCCGCCGGAGCACTGGTACTCGAACGCCCGCGCGAAGTGCGCGTACGGATAGGACATCGTGTAGACGCCGCGTTCGCCCACGAGCATGCGCCCCTGCGGCGAGAAGCTGATGTCCGCGCCGGGGAACGAGTAGTCGTAGCCGCTCAGCATCGGCAGCCAGATCTCGTGCTGGTCGCTCCCGGGCAGGAATCCACCGCCGGGCGCCAGGCCGACGCTGCGGATCTCGTTCAGCGTGCTGCCCTCGTTCTGGTCGAGCGCCCACACCGCGTAGTACACGCGGTTGCCGTGCACCTGCACGCCCCACAGCCGCTCGCCGATCGGCGCCCAGCCGGGCAGCCCGTCGTCCGGTGCGAGCGGATCGAACGTGTCGATCACGCTGCCCGTGGTGCCGTTCACGCCGTTCGCCTGGATGCGGTAGATCCGGCCGTCCTCGAGGTTCGTCACGAAGAACTGCCGGTGCTGGCAGTCGTACGTGAGGTTGCCGAGGCCCGGCCAGTTGTCGCCCGCGGCGAGCAGCGGGTCCTGCTGGTTCGGGAGCACGCAGAAGGTCCGGATCGCTCCCGTGACGGCGTCGAGCCGGTAGATCGCCCCCGGGGCGCCGCCGAAGACCTGGCCGATCCGATCCGTGCCGTAGCACGACGTGTGGGCCACGAAGATGTTGCCGTACTCGTCGAGCGTCAGGCCGAACACGCTCCCGAGTGAATCCGACCGCCAGCTTCCGCCGGGACCGTTGTAGCGCGTGATGGACGCCCAGTTCACGTCCTCCGCCGGCAGCGGCGTCGAGTTGAGGTTGTAGATCGTCACCGCGTACGGATAGAAGCCCGTCGGATCGGATTCGCGCGTGCCCACGGCGATGTGCGACCAGGGTCCACCCACCTGCGGCAGCGCCGCGCAGCATCCCTCGGGCGGGCTGAAGCAGGTGGCGCACGCGCCGTCGGAGGGCGGACCGAACTTCTGGATGCGGTGGTTGCCGGTGTCCACCACGTAGATAAAGACACCGTCCACGGCGGCGGCGTGCGGGCGCACGAACTGGCCGTTGCCCGAGCCCGTGCCGCCCCACTGCGACGCGTAGAGGAACGAGTAGTTGAACTTCTCCATGCGGTCGTTGCCGGTGTCGACGCCGAAGTACTCGAGCCCGTTCGACGCGACACCCACCGGGTACTGGAACTGGCCGTTGCCGGTGCCCGGGCTGCCCCACAGGTTCAGCAGGTTGCCGGCGACGTCGAACCGCTGGATGCGGTGGTTGGCGGAGTCGGCCACGAACACCGCGCCGCCGCCGTTGTCGGCCACGATGCCCACGGGTCCGCGGAACTGCCCGGGCGCGTTGCCCGTGGTGCCCCACTGCAGCTGGTAGGTGCCGAGGCCGTTGAACGACTGGACGCGGTCGAGGCTGTCGTCGGTCACGAACACGTTGCCGATGCCGTCGGCCGCCACGCCGCGCGGCCGCCGGAACTGGCCGTTGCCCGAGCCGTTCGTGCCCCACTGCAACACGAACGAGCCGGCGAGCGTGAACTTCTGGACGCGATGGTTGCCCGTGTCGACCACGTACAGGTCGCCGCCGTAGATCGAGATGCCGTACGGCCGGTGGAACTGCCCCGGCCCGCTGCCGGTGCCGCCGAAGCTGTACTGCCACACGCCCGAACCGTTGAACACCTGCACGCGGTCGTTGCCCATGTCGGTCACGTACACGTTGCCGCCGTTGTCCACCGCCACGCCGACCGGCTCGTCGAACTGGCCGTTGCCCGATCCCTGCGAGCCCCACTGGAGCACGTAGTTCGTGAGCACCGTGGCGCGCGCCGGCAGGACCGCGAGCGCGAACGTGAGCGTGCCAGCGGCGAGCAGCAGGGCACGGGCCAGGCGAGGCGTGCGGGTCATGGGATCTCCAGGGGCGGGTGGCGGCGGAGTGGAGCCCGGGCGACGGGAGTGCGTGGTGAGGCGAGCGTCGCGGTGGAAACGAGGACGAACGGAGTCCGCACGATGCGGAAGCGAATCTAGCAGCCCGCGCCCGACCTGCGTCGGACGAACTGAGGCCGCTCCGTACGCCGCCCGGCCCGGAGCGCTCCCGGCCGCAGGCCGTGTTCGGCGACGGTGCGACGGAGTTTGCTCACGCCTCCACCCGCGATCGTCCCGCTCAGTCCCGGCGCGACGCGCACGCTTCGGCGCGCGCGAGCGCACCCGACCTGCGCCACAGGGCCGCGGCCGCCTCGGTCTCGAGCGCGGCCGACACCGGGTCGCCGGCCGCGTGCAGCAGCTCGGCGATGCGTTCGTGCAGGGGCGCGATCTCGAGCGGCGTCCCGAGCTCGCGCCACAGGCGCAGCGCCGCGCGCAGCGTGCGGATCGCGTCGTCCGTGCGGCCTTCGGCGGCCGCCAGTTCGCCGCGCGCGCGTTCGAGCGCGGCCTGCTGCGCGGGCGTGACCTCGCCGTCCTCGATGGTCTCGGCCTTCGCGAGTGCCTCGCGGGCGCGTTCCGGGTCGCCCGCGAGCGCGGCGGCGCGGGCGAGCGCGGCCAGCAGCAGCCGGCGCCGCTGACGGCACGGCCAGGACGGATCGTCGATCGCCTGCTCCAGCGCCCGGGCCGCCTCGGCCGCGTCGCCGCGTTCGATCAGGAGTTCCGCCCAGCCGGGGCAGGGATCCCAGCCCACCGTGCGCGCGCGCCGGTAGGCTTCCTCGGCCGCGGCGAGATCGCCGCGCACGCGCAGCACGTCGCCGTACAGCCGCTCGGCATCGCCCACGCCCCAGGGTGCGCTGCGCTCGAGTTCGTCACGCACGGCGTCCAGTTCGCGCTCCGCCGTCTCGAGGTGCCCCTTCAGCGTCAGCACCTCGGCCCGATGCAGGCGGCAGACCGCCGGGTACGTGGTCGTGGGGGCGCGGTCCGACCAGCGGTCGAAGCCGTCGGTCCAGTGCGCCGCGCGCGTCCAGTCGCCACGGTTCTGGCAGATGTACACGAGCCCGCAGTAGACGAGCCCCGCGAACCACGGCGCCACGTCGCCGCCCAGCACCGCCGCCGCCGCCTCGTCGAGCAGCGCGAGCCCGCGTCGCACCTGGCCGCCCGCCACGTTCACGTGGCCCAGGTAGATGAGCGACACCGCTTCGAGGTCGAGGTCCTCGATCTCGCGCGAGAGCTGCAGCGCGCGCTCGGCGTGCGTTCGCGCCTCGTCGAGGTCGCCGGCCGCCAGCGCCAGCCGGCCGGTCACCCACTCGAACTGCGCCAGCTCCCGGCACGGGGCGGCGTTCTGCAGCAACCGCGCCGCTCGCTGCTGCCAGCCACGGCCGGCGTTGGCCCGCCGACCCTCGAGGTGCACCTGGGCCAGCAGCACCGCCGCGCGCGCCGCGCCGAGCGCGTCGTCCGCCGCGGCGTGCGCGGCGGCCGCACGCTCGAGCCACGCCACCGATTCCTCCGGCCGGCCCAGGTTCAGCAGGCTCCACGCCGCACGCTCCAGGTCCGCGGCCGCCAGCGCGCTCTGGCGATCGGCCTCCGCGAACGCGTCGAACGCGGCCGCCCACTCGCCGGCCTCGTACGCGCGCCGTGCGCTGGCCGTGTGGCTACCACCCGCGGTCGGCGGCGCGGGGGAGTCGCTCGCGTCGGCCTCGACCACGTCGACGGCGAAGCGATAGCCGACGCGCGACAGCGTGCGGATCGCCTCGGCCTGGCCGCCTTCGCGCAGCGCGGAGCGGGCCAGGCTGACCGCGCGCTGCAGCGAGCCCTCCGTGACCACGGCGCCCTGCCAGACGCGATCCAGCAGTTCGTCCTTGGTCACGACCCGGTCGCGATGGCGCACCAGGTCCAGCAGCAGGTTGAACACCAGCGGCTCGACGACCACTTCGCGGCCGCGCAGGCGCAGCTCGCGTCGATCCTCGTCCAGTTCGAAGGGGTCGAAGCGGAAGGTCATGCGAAAGCCTCGCGACATGGGCCGATCCGGCGACGTTTCGCAGCATAAGGATTTCCTCAGGGCTCCGAAAGGACTTCGGCACGCACGGATCCCTACCTTCCGTGCATCGCGGACGACGGTGTTCCGCGAGTCGTGCCGGCGGGTTCGAATGACCCCGCTCGGCGATCAACCCGAGAACCCAGGAGACACCCATGAACCGTCGTGCCGAGTTGCTCGCCCGTCGCATCGAGGAGGGAGCCGCTGGTCTCGCCACTTTCGTCGAGGGACTTTCGGACACGGACTGGAACACGCCGACGTCCGCCACCGATCGCCGCACCGTGGGCCAGGTCGTGAACCACGTCGCGCTCGTCTATCCGGTCGAGGTCGAGCTGGCGCTCGCCATCGCCGGAGGGAACCCCGTGACCGACGTGACGTGGGAGGTGGTCGCCGAGCTGAACGCCGGCCACGCCCGCGAGCAGGCCGGGGTCACGAAGGCCGAGGCGCTCGAGCGGCTGCGCAAGAACAGCCGGGAGGCCGCGCGGGCCGTGCGCGGGTTCACCGACGAGCAGCTGGACCAGGCGGCTCCGTTCTCGCTGAGCTACGGCGCCCCGGTCACCGCGCAGTTCGTGCTGGAGGACCACGCCGTGCGGCACAGCTGGCACCACCTCGCGCGCATCCGCAAGGCCGTGGGGAGCCGGCAGCCGGCGACCGCCGGAGCAATGGACTGAAGGGATGCGAGGGGGGACGGGCGCGATGGCCCGTCCCCGGATCACCCACCGGGACGGCGCCCGCGAGCTTTCCGCGCGGGCGCCGTCCGCGGTCGCCACGCGAACCGATCGGGCCGGCCGTGCCGACGAGGTGGACGGCCTCCACAACGGCGGCGCGTGAGCCGGCGCCACGCGGCGCACCGCGTTCACGTCGACCGGCGCCGTGCAGCCCGTGACGCTTGGCCCGCGGCGAGACACGCGCTCGTCGCGCGAAGCCCGCGCGGGCGTTCGCCGCGCGCATCCGGAGGTTCCGCGTCGAGCGCGGCGAACGTCTACCCGCCGTGCCGCACGCCGCGCTGCACCCAGCGCCGGCCGATCAGCAGGCCCAACGGCGTGACCAGCGCGATGCAGCCGTAGATCAGCCACATCGTTCCCGGGTCCTGCGGCCCCGACGGCGGGATGTAGCGCGCGATCATCGCCCCCGAGTACATGCCGGTGGTGAACTTGGCGAGGAACCACGGGATGTTCGCCAGCCCCATGTACGCGCCCACCTGGCCCGACGGCGCGAGGTCGGCCACGTATTCGAGGAAGCGACTCGCCCACATCGCCTCGCCCAGCGAGAACAGGATGACGTAGGCGATCAGCGTGCCCACGTGCGGCCCCGGCACCAGGATGAACGTGGTCACCGCCGACAGCGTGGTGCCCAGGATCATCATGGTGATGATGTTCACGCGCCGCGTGGCCGCCGCCAGCAGCGGCACGAACACCACGATGATGAGCGGGTTCAGCGCCTGGAACCACTCGTAGCGCGAGTTCACCCCGGCCGGGAAGCAACGCATGATGTAGTCGGGCAGCGTGAGCCACTGGTGCGCGAAGAGCGTGCGCACCGGCAGCAGGATGAAGATGAAGAAGACGAAGCGCGCATCGAGGAACGGCAGGGCCCGCAGCTTCTGGGCCAGCGTGCGCGTGTCCGCCGCCTCGGCGGCCGCGTGTTCGGCGCCGCGGTCGCGCAGTTCCACCGCGCGCGTGAACAGCGTCAGGTTCACGAGCAGCATCACGGCGGTGATGCCCACCATCACCCAGAACACGCCGCCGATGCCCCAGCCCAGGCCGACGCCGGATTCCGGGTCGCGCGTGCGCAGGAACGGCGACACCATGGACTCGGCGAAGATGCCCAGGTTCATGATCGCGTAGAGGAACGAGTAGCTGAGCGTGCTGGTGCGCGCGTCGGTGTACTCCTTGACGCCCGCGTACAGCGCCGGCTGCACGATGCCCTCGGCCACGCCCATCACGAGCAGGCCCGTCCACAGCGCCACGGCCGTGCTCGCGCCCAGGCCGGGGGAGAGCACCATCAGGACGCGTCCCACGAGCATGCCCACCAGCGACAGGGTGAGTGCGCGGCGCACGCCGAGACGGTCGGAGACGAATCCGCCGCCGAACATGCACAGCGTGACCACGCCCGTGAAGAACGACACCGCGAAACCGGCGGCCGGGTCGGAGAAGTGGGCGTCACGGCTCAGGAACAGCGTGAGCAGGTTCAGGATGCCGAAGTAGGCGATCCCGTCGCCGAAGTTCACCACGTTCACGAGCCAGTAGCCGCGCGAGGCCGTGAACAGGACCTGGAAGTTCTCCTTCAGCGACAACTCGCGCGCCGGCGCGGCGGGCGTTCCGGTGGTTTCGTCTGCACTCATGCGGCCCTCGGCGGTTCTCGCGGTCGCGCCCTCGGCAGGGCGCGAGTGCTCGGCGGACATCGCAGCATAGCGGCGGCGGCGGCGAGCGGGCGAGTCGCCGCGGGCGGCGTAGGTCCGAACACCGGCGGGCGGGGCCGGGCGTGCGAGTCCGCCGGGCGCGCCGCGGGCTCCGGCCACCGGGCCGTCGCCGGCGCCTCGGGCTTTTGGCTAAACTTCCCGCCCATGTCTTCCGGCGATCCGACCGACATCACCGCCATCCTGGCCGCGGCCCGCTCCGGCGAACGCGTGGCGCTCGACCAGGTGTTCGCGCGCGTCTACGACGAGGTGCGCGACCTCGCGCGCGGCCAGCTGGCGCGGGTCGGCTCGCACACGCTCACGCCCACCGCGATCGTGCACGAGGCCTATCTCCGCCTCGTCCGCAGCCCGGCGATCGCGTGGGAGGACCGCGGCCACTTCTTCGCGGTGGCCGCCATCGCGATGCGGCAGATCCTGCTGAACCACGCCCGCGCGCGCGCCGCGCTCAAGCGCGACGGCGGCCGGCGCCTCACGCTGGACTCCGGCATCGTCGCCGTGGAGGACCAGGCCCAGGAGCTGCTCGCGCTCGACCGGGCGCTCGAGCGCCTGGCCCGGCTCGACCCGCGGCTCGTCCGGGTGGTCGAGCTGCGGTTCTTCGCCGGCCTCTCGGTGGAAGAGGTCGCGGAACTGCTCGGCGTGGGCGAGCGCACCGTGAAGCGCGACTGGCGGGCCGCGCGCGCGTTCCTGCACGAGCAGCTCGAGGGGAGCCGCGCGTGAGGGACATCGACGCCGCCGGCTGGGCGCGCCTGCGCCCGCTGCTCGACGAGCTGCTCGAACTCGACGGCGCCGCGCGCCCGGCGGCGCTCGCGCGCCTCGCGGCGGGAGACCCCACGCTGCACGACGATCTCGCCGCGCTGCTCGCCGCCGACGACGCGGCGTCCCGCGACGAGGCCGACGCGGCCCTGGCGCGACCGGTGGAGCGGGCCGCACGCGACTGGCTCGGCGAAGCCGCGGCGGAGGCGCGCCCGTGGGTCGGTCGCGAGATCGGCCCGTTCCGCATCCTGCGCGTGCTGGGCGAAGGCGGCATGGGGATCGTGTTCGAGGCCGAGCAGTCGTCGCCGCGTCGGCTCGTGGCGCTCAAGGTGGTGCGCGGGGGCGTGTTCCTCGACGAGGCGCGCCTGCGGCTGTTCCGCCGCGAGATCGAAGCGCTCGCCCGGCTGCAGCACCCGGCGATCGCCGCGATCTACGAAGCGGGCCGCACGGACGACGGCCAGCACTACTTCGCGATGGAACGCGTGCACGGCACGCGTCTCGACGAATGGGTACGGTCGCGACCGGCGCCCGCGACCGACGCCGAGCGCCGCGTGCGCGCGTCCCTGTTCCTCGACGTGTGCGCGGCCATCGCCTACGCCCACCAGCGCGGCGTGATCCACCGCGACCTCAAGCCCTCGAACATCATGGTCGAGGAGGCGCCGTCGCCGGCGGGCGACACCGCCGTGCGCGCCAAGGTGCTCGACTTCGGGCTCGCGCGCATCACCGACAGCGACCTGGCGCTCACGTCGCTGCGCACGAGCGGTCGCACCATCGAGGGCACGCTGCCGTACATGAGCCCGGAGCAGGCGCGCGGGGACGGCACGGCGGTCGACGTGCGCAGCGACGTCTATTCGCTGGGCGTGATCCTGTACGAGCTGCTGACCGGCGCCCGGCCCTACGACACGTCGGCCGACTCGCTGCCCGACGCCGTGCGCGCGATCACCGAGACGCCTCCGCGGCGGCCGTCGCAGCACGCCGCCGCGCTCCGCGGGGACATCGAGGTGATCCTGCTCAAGGCGCTCGAGAAGGACGCGTCCGCCCGCTACGCCTCGACCGCGGCGCTGGCCGACGACCTCCGCCGCGCGCTCGCCGACGAGCCGATCGCGGCGCGCGCCCCGAGCACGCGCGAGCAGCTCCGCCGCCTCGCGCGCCGGCACCGGGCCGCGGTCACCGCGGTGGCGCTGGTGGCCGGCGCGCTCGTGCTGGGCACGATCGGCACCACGCTCGGCATGCTGCGCGCGCGCGACGCCGAGCGCACCGCGCGGCGGCTGGAGGCCGAAGCGCGCGAAGAGGCCCGCACGGCCGAGTCGGTGTCGCGCTACCTGGTCGGGCTGTTCGAGGCGTCCGATCCCGACTCGGCGAACCCCGACGCGGCGGCGGCGCGGCGCCTGCTCGCGCGCGGCACCGCGCAGCTCGAGCACTCGCTGAAGGACGAGCCGGTCGTGCGCGCGCGGCTCTATCACACGCTGGGCTCGGTGCACCGGAACCTCGGGCTCTACCCGCAGGCCCGCGAACTGCTCGAGCGCGCGATCGCCCTGCGGCGCGAGCACCTGGGCCCGCGCCATCCCGACCTCGCCACCAGCGAGTACGTGCTCGCCGGCCTGATGCGCCGCCTCGGGGAGTTCGATGAGGCCGAGGCGCACTACCGTCGCGCGCTCGACATCCGCATCGCGGCGCTGGGCCCCGACCACCGCGACGTCGCCGGCAGCTGGGCCGGGCTCGCGAACGTGTTCATCGAGAAGGGCGAGTACGCGACCGCGCTGCCCATGTGCCGGCGGGCGCTCGAGACGATCGAGCGCGCGCTCGGGCCCGACGACCCGGCGGTGGCCACGTACGTCTTCAACCTCGCGCTGCTCACGCGCGACCTGCGCGACTACGCGCAGGCGCGCGCGCTGCTCGAGCGGGCGATCCGGCTGCAGAGCCGACGCGGCACGCCGGACGACCCCGTGCTCGGCAGCTACCGGTTCACGCTGGCGGGGGCGCTGGCGGAACTGGGCGCGCGCGACTCCGCGCTGGCCGAGGCGCGCACCGGGCTCGCGTTGCTGACGCGGGCGTACGGGCCGGAGCACGCCGTGGTCGGCGAATGCCTCGCCGAGCACGCGTGGCTGCTCCAGCGCGCCGGCCGGCTCGAGGCCGCGCGCGATTCCGCCGAGCGGGGTGTGGCGGTGCTCGAGCGCGCCGTCGGACCGGAGTACTGGAAGACCTCCGCCGCGCGCGACCAGCTCGCCGTGGTGCTGCGCGAACTGGGGCGCGTGCGCGAGGCGCTCGCGCTGTCCGAGAGAGCGCTGCGCGACCTCGAACGATCGGTGGGCGAGGACCACGGCACGACCGCCAAGGTCATGGTGCACCTGGCCGGGCACCGCGAGGCGCTCGGGAACCGCGCGGGCGCCCGCGAGTTGTACGCGCGAGCGTTGCCCGTGCTCACGAGGCGCCTCGGCGCCGACGATCCGCTGACGCGCGAGGCGGCCCGGGGCGCCGCGCTCGCGCGCTGACGGCCGCGCGTCAACGGGTCACGATCACGCGGGTGCTGGCCGTGCGGCGCCCGTCGGACGCGCGCACGAAGTAGAGCCCCGGCTCCAGCCGGCCGAGGGCCACCGACACGCGGTGGGCGCCCGCCGCGAACCGCCGGCTCGACGGTTCGCCCGCCACGCGGCGGCCGGCCACGTCCAGCACGTCGAGCGTCACGTCCGATTCGGTCGGCAGCGCCAGTTCGACCACGCAGGCGTCGCGCGCCGGGTTCGGTCTCGGCGCCGACAGGCGGAGCGCCGCCGCTCGCGCGGGCTCGGGCGCCGCAAGCGCGATGGGATCGCCGATGGGCGTGAAGAAGCCGCGGCCAAAGCCGTCGAAGCCGCCGACCTCGTGCGTGAAGTAGATCCAGCCGCCGGCGATCATCACGCCCCAGCCGTTGGAGTCGAAGCCCGGGTTCCACGACGTGACGGCGCCGGTCGCGGCGTCGAACGCGGCGATCCCGGTGCGCGCCGTGGAGTTGTTGACGAGGTTGAACCCGCCGGCCGCGATCACGCGGCCGTCCTTCACGTCCAGCGATCGCACCACGCCGTTCGCGCCGCCGTTCCAGGCCGTCAGTGCATGCGTGCCGGCGTCCCACGCCGCGATCCGCGGGCGGGAGTTGCCGTTCGCCGCCGTGAAAGCGCCGCACGCCCAGATCCGTCCGTCGGCCACCAGCACCTGGTTCACGGAGTTGTTGAGGACCGGCGCCCACGACGTCACCGCGCCGGTCGTGCGATCGAACGAGCCCAGGTTCGTGCGCGCGACGCCCGCGAGCGTGGAGAACCCGCCGCCCACGATCACCTCGGTGGGCGTCACCGCGATGTCCGCGAGCCCGAAGCAGGTGCCGGTCGACCACGGCAGCAGGGTTCCCGACGGCAGATCGAACGCCGCGACGCCGCCGCGGGCGACGCCGTTCACCTGCGTGAAGGAACCGATGACGTAGAGCGTGTTGCCGTCCACGGCCATCTTGCGGACATCGCCATTCAGGTTCGGCGACCAGCCGGTCCACGCGAACGTCGTGGCGTCGTACGAGGTGAGCGCGCGCGGGAACGGGCCGAACAGGTTGAAGTCGCCGCCCACGATCAGCGTGTTGCCCCAGGCCGCCACCGATCGCGGTATGCCGGTGGTGAACCCGGGATCGAAGGGCAGCGGCAGGCCCGTGTTCGCATCGAGCGCCACGATCGCACCGTGTTCGACGCCGTTGAGACTGGTGGTGGTGCCCCCCACGAACACGCGCCCGCCTTCGGCGAGCACCGACTGCATGGCCGCGCTCGAGACCGGGTCCCACGCGAGCAGCGCGCCGGTGGTGGCGTCGAACGCCGCGAGGTTCCGCCGGCGGACGCCGGGATTGAAGCCGATCTGCGTGAAGCTGCCCGCCGCGTACACCACGCCGCCATCCACCGAGAACCCCTCGACGTCCGTGCCGATACGGATGTCGGGTGCGAACGGCATCAGGGCGGCGGTGCCGGTGTCCACCGCCGCCAGGTGGTAGCGCGCGACACCGTTCACGCCCAGGATGCCCGACAGGTAGAGCGCGCCGCCCTCGATCTCGAACTCCGTGGGCGCCCGGATGACGGGGCCGGGATACCACGGCAGGAGCGTGCCGCTCGACACGTCGAACGCCGCGATGCGCACGCGGTCCTGCCCGGCGATCGTGACGAACTCACCACCCACGTACAGCTTGCCGCCTGCGAGTTCGAGCTCGGTGGCCGAAGCCGACGGCGCGGGGTCGAACGGCGTCGCCAGCCCGGTGGCGCGCGAGATCGCGGCGAGGCCGTTGCGCACCTGGCCGCCGATCGCGCTGAAGAGGCCCGCCACGTACACGTTCGAAGCGTCCACGGCCAGGCTCGTGACGAAACCCGACGCGTTGGGATTCCAGCTCGACACGACACCCGTCCCGGAGTGGACGGCCGCGATGCGGTTGCGCGTCTGGCCGCCCACCTGCGTGAACAGCCCGCCCAGGTAGAGCGTGGTGCCGTCCCGCGCGAGCGTCTGCACCTGGCCGTTGGGATTCGGGCTCCAGGCGGCCACGCTGCCGTCCGCGAGCACGTGCGCGAGGTTCGTGCGCGGGAGGCCACCGACGCGCGTGAACAGCCCGCCGATGAACCAGCCGCCCGACCCGTCGGGGACCACGCACTTCACCTGCGCGCCGGTCGGCGCGTAGACGTCCGGGAACAGCGGGACTCGCTGCCCGGTGGCCGCGGACAGCACCTGCGCGCCACCGGTGTACGGCCCCACGTAGTCGACGCCCGCGCCGGCGAGGAAGACCCGGTCGCCGATGCGGACCATGTCCTCGGCCACGTTGCCGGGACTCCACATGGCGTCCTGCAGCTGGGCGGCGCCGGCGGCGGACCCGGTGAGCGTGACGACGAGGGCGGCGGCCGAGACCGCGAAGCGGATGCGCGAGGCGAACGTCATGCGAGAACCTCCAGGGAGTGGGTGTCCATCTCCCCAGACACGGAATCCCGCCAGGAGGGGCCAGGCGATCGCTTGTGCGCGGAAGATTGCAGATGGCCGCCCGGGAGTACCGGGCGGCCATGCACTTACGGTGCTTGGCGAGATGCGTGCGACAACGCCTTGCCGCAGAAAGCGTTACGGTCGCCAGCTGCAATCTTCCGCGCACCACGGGCTGCGCCGGCCGGTTACTCGACGATCACCACCCGGCGGGTCCGCGAGCCTCCGGGGCCGTCCAGCCGGGCCAGGTAGAGCCCCGCCGGAAGGCGTCCAGCACCGCGCAGGTCCGCCCTGTGCTCACCGGCTGCGAAGCTCCCGCTCGCCAGCGTCGCGCGAAGGCGGCCCTGCGCGTCGTACAACCGCAACGCCGCCGTGCCCGCGGCGGGCAAGGTGAAGCGCAGCGCC
>JBGAMH010000071.1:0-17976 GCA_044223135.1 Candidatus Eiseniibacteriota bacterium
GGCGGGCTCGTTGCAAGGAAGGCCGACGAGACGAGGGTGAATCCCCCTGTCGAGGAGGCCTGACGCAGCAACGGGCCCACCGGCCCCACCTGCGGTGGGTGCCCCACCAACCCGAAGGGCGGCAACAGAAGAGGCCATCGAGATGCGTCACTCGTCTCCAACAGCCGGTACATGGCTTGTTTCCTCCTCGTTCCTTGCGCGACGGCCTTTCCTGTTGCCGCGGCGCCGTGGGGCGTTCTCAAGCGGGGCCTGGTCCACCCCGGCGCAGCGTCGCCACGCCGATCGCGGCCAGCGCGGCGAACGCGCCCGCCGCCGGCCACGCGGGGCGCGAGCGCTCGCCGGGCTCGCGGGTGTCCGCGCCGCGCCGCCCGGCCGGGCGCACGCGCGGGAAGCGGTCCAGCGCCTGGCTGGGCCGCAGCTCGGGGAACGCCCGCTCGGCCGCCGACAGCGCGAGCACGGCCGGGCTGCGCGCGAGCACCGAGAGGTCGGGCATCTGCTTCGACAGGAACGCGAACGCGCTCACGGGTGAGTGCGGCGCGTCCCCCGCACCGTCGCCGTCGAGGTCGAACACGCCCGCGTCGCTCCAGAAGTTGCCGTGCGCGCCGTCGTCGAACCGGTTGTCCGTGCGCCGCATGTCGAGCGCCACCGGGTAGTCGTTGTTCACGAAATCGTTCGCGGCGAACTCGTTCTTCGCGCACGACGAGAACACGAACAGGCCCCAGCCGTTGTCCTGGACCAGGTTGCCGCGGAACACGTTGCGGTTGGAGTTGTCCATGAACACCGCGATCGTGTTGTCGACCAGCCGGTTGCCCTCGAAGCGCCCGCCCGAGCAGTCCTTGAGCAGCAGGCCGTACGTGCGCGGGCCGTGGTTGCGCAGGAACGTGTTGTCGCGCACGAGCAGGCCGTTCGAGAACATCAGCGCGCAACCCGCGACGTTGCGCGTGAAGCGGTTGTGCTCGAGCTCGTTCAGCTGGTTGTACATCGTGTGCAGGCCGTAGCGGCCGTTGTCGTGCACGATCGTGCCCGTGATGCGCGTGCGCTCGGCGAACGACAGGTAGATGCCGTCCATGTACGCGCTCACGTCGCAGTCGTCGATGCGCGCGCCGTTCGTGTACCACAGGTGGATGCCGTTGCCGGCGCTCGCCTCCATCGACGTCTCCACCGCCGAGCCGGGCTTCACGCGGCCGCGCAGGCGCGAGTGCTCCACGCGCAGTCCGTCGGCGCGCTCGGCGTAGAGGCCGTACAGCGCGTCGGAGATCTCGACGCCGCGCAGCGTCACGCCGGTGGCGGCGATCACGCGCACCGCGGCGTCCTCGCTCTGCACCGAGCCGCCGCTGCCGCGCACGAGCAGGTCCTGCACGACCGCGCCCGAGGCGCCCACTTCGATCACGCTCGCGCGCCCGCCGCCGTCCACCACGGCGCCCGGCTCGCCGCGCAGCACGAGCGCGCGTCGCAGCACCAGCGGGCCCGCGTGCACGCCGCGCGCGAGCACCACCGTGTCGCCGGCCGCGGCGGAGTCGAGCGCGGCGCGCGCGTGGCCGGGCGCCGCGAGCCACGCCCGCGCCGACGCCGGCGCGGCGGCGAGCACCGTCACCAGCGCCATCGCGGCGACGCGTGCCGCCGCGCGGACGCGTCTGTCACGCCGCACGCGGGGCTCCGCGCTTCGGGTCCTCGAGCCGGCGCGCCAGCAGTGCCATCGCCGGGCCGAGCAGCCACGCCGCACCCAGCAGCCACGTGCCCACGCCGGGCAGGCTCCACACCTTGAAGTTCGCCATCTGCTTGAACCCGATCACCGGCGGCGTGAACGCCGGCAGCGTGATCGCCGCGCGCGGATCGAGCTCGTGGCCGTAGGCGTACAGCCACTTCGCGAAGTCCACGAACATGATCCCGGCGAACACGGTGAACGCGACCCAGCCGAGCACCGCGAGCCAGCGGCGGCGCGTGATCGCGGCGAGCAGCGCGAACACGCCGAACACCGACAGCGCCTGCGGCATGAAGCGGAACTCGCGGAAGTCGGCGTCGCGGATCTGCTTCATGCCCACGTAGTGGTTCAGCGTGTTCACCTTGTCGACGTCACCGCGGATCGTGTTCGTGTAGATGCGCAGTTCGAGCCCCTCGGGGTACTGGGGCGCGCGCATCTTCATGTGCCAGATCGGGAGCACCGGAAGGAAGAACACCGGCAGCAGCACGAGCGCCACCAGCGCCACCAGGATCCGTTCGCGGCCGCTCAGCACGCCAGTCAGGTAGCTCATCGAAGCCTTTCGAGGAGGGCGGGCCGCAGGTCCGCCCTCCCGGTGGGAGATGTCAGCGCTGCGCGATCGCGGCGTTCATCTCGGCGATCTGCTTCGCGTCCGGACGCTGCACGGCCGCGACGGGGGAGCCCTTCGGCCGCACCTCGATCAGGCCCTGCATCTCCTGGTGCAGCGCGCTGCAGAAGTTCGAGCAGTAGAACGGCGTGATGCCCGCCTTCTCGGCCTTCCAGTGCATCGTCTTCGTCTCGCCGGGCTCGACCTGCATGTTGCAGTTCGACCACAGGATGCCGAAGCCGTGCGCGATGTCGTCGTCCTGCTCCAGGTTCGTGACGTGGAAGTACACGTCGTCGCCTTCGTTCACGCGCACGACGTCGGGCGTGAAGTGCGTGCGCACCGCGAGCATGTACACGTCCACGCGGTTGCCCTTGCGCTCGATGCGGGCGTCCTCGGCCTTCTTGATCGCGCCGGGCTTGTTGTTCTGCTCGAGCGGGTACACGGTGAACGGCTTCAGCTTCTCGGCACGGATCATCTGCGCGTAGTGCGGCTCGAGGTACGTGGGGAAGTCCATCAGCAGTTCCATCTTCGGCCCGCGCAGGTCCACGAGCTGCGCCGCTTCGGGGTGCGTGGGGCCCACGTTCAGGTAGCGGTCCTTCGACAGCTTGTCGAGCGCCACCACGTAGTCGCCGGTCGGATGCCGCGTGTCGCCCTCGGACGCCATGAGGTGGCCGATCGAGTAGTAGACGTCGATCTTGTCCACCACGTTCCACGGCGGACCCACCTTCCACTTCGCGATCTGCGAGTCCAGGAACAGCGACGTGTAGGCGAAGCCCTTGTCGTCGAACTGCGTGTGCAGCGGGCCGAGGCCGACCGGCACCTTGGCCTCGATGACGTCGTCGTACTTGATCTTCGGGATGCCCATCACGACGCCGTCGAACTTCTTCGCGTCCACCGCGGCCTTGAACTTCGCGAAGCTGTACACGCTGACCTCGGCCTGCAGCTTGCCGGAGGCGCACACGTACTCGCCGCTCGGGTTCACGTCCACGCCGTGCGGGCTCTTCGGCACCGGGAACAGGTAGACGATGCCGGGGACCTTCTCGGGATCCAGCACCGGGGCGCCGCTGATCATCGTGGCCTTGCCCTCGTCCACGGCCTTCTGCGCCGCGCGCCAGTCCACGGCGGCGATGTAGTCCATCTCGTTCTGCGACGCCTTCACCTCGAGCGAGTCGTGCGCCATCTCGCTGTTGTAGCAGGTGAAGAACTGCCAGCCCTCGCTCGGGCCCTTGCCGGCGTCCGAGAGGTCCCAGTCGAACGGCGGCATCAGGATCTCGAAGCCCATGGACATGGTGCCGTCCCTGGGATCCACCTTCACGCCCGCGACGATGCCGCGGAACTCGCCCGCGTAGTCCTCGACGTGCGCCGGCCGGTTCGGCACCGGCACCGAGAAGCGCGACGCCGCGAACACGTACTCCGTGTTCGGCGTCGGGAACGGACACGCGTGCGCCGCCGACAGGTTCGGGATCGGCCCGAAGATCTGCTTCGTCTTGAAGTCGCTCAGGTCGATGCGCGCGATGCGGGCGCCGACCATGTCGTTGATGAACAGCCAGCGGCCGTCGTAGTCGCCGTTCGTTTCGGACAGGCCCGGGTGATGCGCGTCGCCCCACGTGCGGCCGCCCAGCATCTCCCGGGACTCCTCGTCGTAGCCGTAGCCCACGGCCGGCTCGGGCGTGAACACCGGGATCGTCGTGATGTGGCGGCACGACGGGAACCCGTACACGTAGATGTTGCCGTGGTGCCCGCCCGACAGGAATCCGTAGTACGCGTCGTGTTCACCGGGCTTCACGTAGACCTTCTGCGCGGCCGACCCGGACGCGGCGCTGCCGCCGCCCCTGGAGGCCATGCAGCCCGCCATCGCCGCGATCGCCGTCACGCCGACGGCCACCGCCACGGCCCGCCCCACTGCTCGTCTCGTCATCGTGCTCTCCTGTGGTTTCGGCCGCGGGTCGTTCGCCCGGGCCGGGGGCCGACTCAGCGGTCCTTGCTCTTGAAGAACTCGACGACCGCGGCCGCTTCGTCGGGGGTGAGGCCCTGCTTCGGCATCTGCAACATGAACTTGGCGAACAGGTCCCGGGAGATCGGGTCCTGCTTCGTCATGACGTCGGGGTGCAGGATCTGGGCTTCGATCCACTTCGCCGTGCGGCGCTTGCTCACGCCGGCGAGATCGGGACCGGTGGCCTTCTTGCCGATCGCGTGGCACGCCGTGCAGCCCTTGGTGGAGAAGAGCTTCTCGCCCACCGCGACCTTCGCTTCGTCGACCGGCGCGTCGGCCGCGCGCGGACCCGAGTCGAGATCGGCGGGCGGCGTCCACGCACCGGCTCCGGCGGACGCACCCGCCGACGGCGACGGCGTGCCGGGGGTGCTCTCGGGCGACGAGCCGCCCTTGGAGCAGCCCACCATCACGGCGGCGGCCAGGAGGACGGCGACGAACGAACGGGACGCGTGCTGGTTCATGACTTCCTTTCGGAGGCGCGACGCGGCGCACGACGGCGACGCGCGGCGCTCTCGGGGTTCGGGGACAGGACGGAGACGAATTCCGCGAGCCGGTGCGACAGCGCTCGCGCGGCCCGCGGATCGAGGATCCGCTCGGCCATCTCGAAGACCGCGGTCTCCTCGCGGTGGATGTGCAGGCGAAGCAGGTCGATCAGGTCGCGCACCTGCACGGCGAGCTGCTCGTCGCGTGCGACGCCCGCGCGCCGCTCGAGCGTGCGGGCGAGGCTCGCGAGCAGGCAGCGCAGCTCGACGTGGTCCTCGGCGAGCGGCGCCAGCGTGACGCGCGCCTCGGGCAGCAGGTCGCCGAGCAGCGGGTAGAGCAGCGCGTCCTCGGCCGTCATGTGCGAAGCGAATTGCCGATCGAGCCGGCTCACGAGCTCGGCCAGCCGCGGCGTCGCGCCGGGCGCCAGCGTGCGCGGCGCCGAGAAGACGGCGCGCTCGGTGGCGTCCAGGTGTTCCAGCACGCGGGCGTGGTCGCGACGGAAGCCGTCGAACAGGCGCGGGGCGGGGCCGCGTGCGGGGCGGGTGACTCGGGAGGTGCTCTTCATGACGCGGGGAGCATCGGGCCCGCGAGGGGGTGCCCGTGATGACCGCCATCAGTTCGCGGGCGCTTTTCGATCCCCCGGCGATCGCCCGCAGGTCGATGCCCGGGGCGCGATTGGCCCGAATCGCCGCGACGGGGACATGACGCGCGTCATACGCGGGGGTGCGCGAACGTGCGAGTGTGCTCGCAGAGTTCCGCTGCGAGCCTCGCCCGTGCGAGGATCGCGGCCGCTTCGGCGCTCGAGCCGGGGCGGGTGCGCCGCGAACGAAAGGGGAAGTCGGCATGTCCGAGATGCGTTCCGAACGCATCGTCACCGCCGTGCGCTCGCTGCCCATGTTCCGCGGGCTGTCGCCGGAGGATCACGCGCGCGTCGCGGCGCTCGCCAGCCTGCGCGACCACGCGCGCGGCGACGTGCTGTGGAACATGGGCGATCCCGCCGACGCGCTGACCGTGGTGGTGCGCGGGCGCTTGAAGATCGTGCGGCACGCGGACGCGGGCGACGTGATCCTCGAGATCTTCGGCGAGGGCGAGCCGGTGGGCGCGATCGCCGTGTACAACTACATGCCGTACCCGGCGGCCGCGATCGCGATGGAGCCCACCACGGTCCTCACGATTCCGCGCCGCGAGTACTTCGAACTGCTCGACCGCAATCCCGACTTCGCGCGCTCGATCATCCGCGAGCTCACGCGCCTGACGATGGCGCTCACGCACCGCCTCGAGGAGATGCGCGGCATGCGCGTGGAGTGCCGCATCGCGCAGCTGTTCCTGACGCTCGCCGACCGCATGGGACGCGAGACACGCGAGGGGATCGAGATCCCGATCCAGCTCTCGCGCCAGGAGATCGCCGACATGGTGGGCACCACCGTGGAGAGTGCGATCCGCGTGATGAGCCGCTGGGGCCGCGAGGGCGTGCTCGTGACCGGCGAGAAGCGCTTCGTGCTGCCGTCGCGCGACCGGTTGCGCGACGTGGCGGACGCGCCCGCCGCGAGCGCCGGCGGCAAGCCACTCTGCTGACGGGGAACGCCGCGCCTGCCGCGCGCGGCGCACTCCGCTAATCTGCGCCGGGCCGCGCGTGACCGCTCCGGTCGTGCGCGCCGGTCCGTCCATCCCGAGGAATCCATGAGCACGCTCGTTCCGCCCTCGACTCCGCCGGGCGCCGGGCCGGCCGCTTCGACGCGGCCGGGCTCGAGCCTGGATGCCGTCTTCCGCCCGCGCTCCGTGGCCGTCATCGGCGCTTCGCGCGAACCCGCCAGCATCGGCGGCATCATCTTCGCGAACCTGCTGAAGCACGGCTTCACCGGCGCCGTCTATCCCGTGAACCCGAAGGCGACGTCGGTGCAGTCCGTGCGCGCCTACGCGTCGATCGCCGACGTGCCCGACCCGGTGGACCTCGCCGTGATCGTGGTGCCGTGGCAGCTCGCGCTGGGCACGCTCGAGGCGTGCGGCCAGAAGGGCGTGCGCGCCGCGGTGATCATCACCGCCGGCTTCAAGGAAGTGGGCGGCGAGGGCGTGGAGCGCGAACGCGCGCTCGTCGAGTGCGCGCGCCGCCACGGCATGCGCATCGTGGGCCCGAACTGCCTGGGCGTGCTGAACACCGAGGCCGGCTTCCAGCTCGACGCCACGTTCTCGCCCATCCACCCGCCGGCGGGCCACGTGGCGTTCTCGTCGCAGAGCGGCGCGCTCGGCCTGGCGATCCTCGAGACCGCGCTGGCGCTGAACGTCGGCATCTCGCAGTTCGTGAGCGTGGGCAACAAGGCCGACGTGTCGGGCAACGACCTGCTGGAGTTCTGGGAGCACGACGACAACACGCGCGTGATCCTGCTGTACCTGGAGTCGTTCGGAAACCCGCGCCGCTTCCGCGATATCGCGATGCGCGTGGGCCGCACGAAGCCGATCGTCGCGGTGAAGAGCGGCCGCACGCGCGCCGGGCAGCGCGCCGCCGCGTCGCACACCGGCAGCATGGCCGGCGCCGACACCGCGGTGGAGGCGCTGTGCGCGCAGGCCGGCGTCATCCGCACGAACACGATCGAGGAGCTGTTCGACGTGGCGATGGTGCTGGCGCACCAGCCGCCGCCGCGCGGGCGGCGCGTGGCGATCGTCACGAACGCCGGCGGCCCCGGCATCATGGCGAGCGACGCGTGCGAGACGCACGGGCTGGAGATCCCGTCGTTGTGCGAGGACACGCTGAAGGCGCTGCGCGAGTTCCTGCCGCCCGAGGCGAGCACGCGCAACCCGGTGGACATGATCGCGTCGGCGACGCCGGCGTCGTTCGAGAAGGCCACGCGGCTTCTGCTGTGCGATCCGAACGTGGACGCGGTGCTCACGATCTTCGTGCCGCCCATCCCGACGCTCGCGCAGGAGACCGCCGACGGCATCGTGCGCGGCGCGAAGGCCGGGCTCGCCGACCTGGCGGCGCGCGGCGAACCCGCGAAGCCCGTGCTCGGCTGCTTCATGGGCGTGCACGGCGTGCCGGGCGGCGCGAAGCCGGTGCGCACGGGCACGATTCCCTCGTTCAGCTTCCCCGAGTCGGCGGCGATCGCGCTGGCGCAGGCGGCGAAGTGGAGCCGCTGGCGCGACCAGCCCGCGGGCACGGTCGTGAAGCTGGACGACGTGGACCCGGCGCGGGCGCGCGCCGCGATCCGCGCCGCGCTCGCGCGACCGTCGGGCGGCGATCCCGCGGCCGCGCGCTGGCTCACGCCCGACGAGACGCAGGAAGTGCTCGCGGCCTACGGCGTGCGCACGCCGGCGAGCGCGTTCGCGGCCACGGCCGAAGCCGCCGCCGCCGCCGCGGACCGCATCGGCTACCCGGTGGCGCTCAAGCTCGCGTCCGACACGCTCACGCACAAGACCGAGGTCGGCGGCGTGGCGCTGGACCTGCGCAGCGCCGACGAGGTGGAGGACGCGTTCGTGGGCATGCAGCGCCGGCTCGCGAACTCGGGGCTGGAGGGCGCGATGCGCGGTGCGCACGTGCAGGCCATGGCGGGCTCCGGGCTCGACACGCTCGTGGGCGTCACGCGCGACCCGAGCTTCGGGCCGCTCGTGGCGTTCGGCCTGGGCGGCACGCTCGTGGAGCTGATGGGCGACGTGGTGTTCCGCGGCGCGCCGATCACCGACCGCGACTCGCGCGAGATGGTGCGCGCGATCCGCGGCGCGAAGATGTTCGGCGGGTGGCGCGGCGCGCCGCCCGCGGACGTGGCCGCGATCGAGGCGACGCTGCTGCGCATCTCGCAGCTGGTGAGCGACTGCGCCGAGATCGCCGAGATGGACGTGAACCCGTTGCGTGTGTTCGAGCCCGGCCAGGGCGCGCTCGCGCTGGACGCGCGCATCTCGGTGCGGCCCGTGGAGTGATCGCGGGGCCCGGAGCGCCGGGCGCGCGGAAGACGATCGAACGGCCGGGGCGCGCGGGGCGCTCCGGCCGTTCGTGTGCCTCGGCGGGATTGCGCTACGCCTTTGCGGCCACTTCCTTCGCGCGCTCGGCCATGCGGCGCTGCTCGGCCCGGGTCAGGAAGCCGACCGCCACCAGGATGAAGCCGAACGACACCCAGTCCTGCATGGACGGCGGCTTCAGGTGGAACCACCACGCCAGCAGCAGCGTCGACGCGGTGCCGCCGAGCAGCGAGGTGAGCCGGTTCACGACGCCCGCGAACGTGGCGGTGCGGCCCTCGAACATGAACAGGAACACCGAGAAGAACGCGACCAGCGCGAACGGGATGCCCGACATGAGCGCCATCGGATCGGGCTTCAGCGACGCCTCGTGCCATGCGAGCACGCGCGGGTCGCTCCAACCGAACCAGGCGGGACCCATCGCCACGACGAACGCGGCCACGAAGATCACGCCCGAGGCGCTCATCTGCTCCAGCGCGAAGAAGCTGCGGTTGTCGGCGCGATCGCCGGGCTGCCGCGTGTTCTTGAACCAGTTCATGATGTAGATGCGGATCGCGTACGCGACGATGTACATGCAGAGCACGGTCATCGCGAGCGGCTGGTGCACGAAGTCGAAGCTGCCCTGCAGCGCGGTCGGCGACACGCCCAGCACGTGCTTCACGTCGACGCCGCGACCGGCGAGCCACGCGGCGAACGGAGCCAGCAGCAGGTTCGTGCCCAGCGCGAGCAGCGCGAACGCGACGGCCCAGTTCTCCTCGGGCAGCACGTGCTTCTTCAGCAGGCCCTGCCGGATCTGCACGGTGTCCACGAGCCGGCTGATCACGATCACGCTGCCGCGCATGATCACCATGGCCACCATCACCGAGATCGGCAGGGTGTAGAGCAGCGTGGTGGCGGGAATGATGATCGCGGTGCACACGCCCGACGGGAAGATGAACTTCAGCTCGGCGGGCAGCGTGAGCCCCAGGAACCGGAACGTGCGCCCCGACGTGTTGCGCCACCAGCCCAGCAGCAGCACCGCGATCGTGCACAGCACCGTGCTGCCGAGCGTGTTGTTGAACAGGTACGCCATGTCGGACATGCGCGGATCGCGCAGTCCGCCGGTGAACCACTTCACGGCGAGGCCGGTGCCGATGTACGAGACGAAGTACCAGCCGCACAGCTGCAGCAGCTGCGCGGTGGTGCCGGTCTTGCGGGCCGCGGGGGGCGCGCTCACGATCGGCCTCCGGCCGTGGCGGCCGGGCGCAACTCGTTGCGCGCGTTGCGGTGACGGGCGCACGCCGCGGGCCGGGGCGCGCCGGACGGGAGGGGACCCCGGGGATTCGGGGTGAGAGTGCAGGTCATGGGTTCACGATACACCGGCGCCGGGGCCGGGGCTTGCCGGAAATGACAAATGCCCTGGTGCGTTCTCCGCCGGACGGACACGCGAGCACGTTCTCGGCGCATCCGTCCGCGCGATTCACCCCTCCGCGTGCTCGACCTCGATCGCCACCAGCTTGTACTCGGGGCAGCCCGTCTCGCGGTCGCGGCCGCGGCCGGCCAGCGCGCCGGCGGCCCGGCTCGCGTCGCGGAACGACAGGTACGCCGCGCCGCGCCGCAGCCGGTCCGACCACCGCACGCGCACGAACGCCTCGCCGCACGCGCTGCGCACCCGCACGCGGTCGCCCTCGTCCACGCCGCGCTCGGCCGCATCGGCGGCGTGCATCTCGAGCCACTCCTCGCTCTCGGCGTCCGCACCGGGCGCGCGGCCCGCCGCGTTTTCGAAGCGCTGGCCCAGGATCAGCGACAGCGTGCCGTGCATCTCGGGCGAGCGGTCGAAGTCCACGCACGCGAGCCGCGCGCGCGCGCCGGCTTCCGGGCCGAGCCGCGCCGTGCCGCCGTGTTCCGCGGACGGCACCGGCCACGCGATCGCGCCGCGGTCCAGTCGCGCGTGCGACAGCCCCGCGCCCCCGGGCCATGCGCGCGCCCAGTCCGCCATCACGTCGGCGGGCGTCTCCATGGGCTGCGGCCACCGGCACGCGGCGAACAGGTCCAGCAGCACGTGCACGCCGCCGCGGGATTCGCCCGGCGGGTCGAGCGCGCGGCGGACGCGCTGCACGCGGCGTTCGGCGCTCGTGAACGTGCCGTCGCTCTCGAACGGCGCCGCCACGGGCAGCACCACGTGCGCGAACGTCGCCGTGGGTGTGAGCACGCTGTCCATCACCACGAGGCACGCGAGCGACTCCAGCGCCTCGCGCGTGCCGTGCGGATCGGGCGACGAGCGCAGCACGTCCTCGCCCATCACGAGCAGCGCGCCGAGCTGGCCCGCGCGTGCGGTCGCCAGCACGGTTCCAGCGCGCGGCCGGCCGCTTCGGGCAGCGGGCGGCCCCAGAGCGCGGCCAGGTGCGAGCGCGCCACCGCGTCGGACACCGCGTGGCCGCCGGGCAGCCGGCCCGGCTCGCAGCCGGCGTCGAGCGCGCCCTGCGCGTTGCACTCCAGCCGCAGCGGCAGCACGCCCGTGCCCGCGCGGCCCACGGCGCCCGTCAGGCACGCGAGGTTCGCGATCAGCCGCACGGCGTCGGTGCCCTGGCGGTGCTCGGTCACGCCCAGCCCGTGCGCGAACCACGGCCGCTTCGCGCGCCCCAGCAGCCGCGCCGCGCGCCGCACCTGCGCCGCCGGCACGCCGGTCGTGTCCTGCCAGCGCTCCGGCGTGTGCAGCCGCACGAACGGCGCGAACGTCTCCCAGCCCGCGGCGTGCGCCTCGAGGAACGCGTGGTCGACGAGGTCCTCCTCGATCAGCGCGCACGCGAGGCTGTTCAGCAGCGGCACGTTCGCGCCCGGCCGCAGCGCCAGGTGCACGTCGGCCAGCTCGGCGAGCGGCGTGCGCCGCGGGTCGATCACGATCAGCGCCGCGCCCGCCAGCGCGGCCTGCCGCAGCCGCGCGGCCAGCACCGGGTGCGCGCCGTCGGGATCGGCGCCCGTCACCACCAGCGCGTCGGCGTGCTCGAGGTCGTCGAACGACGTGGTGGCCGCGGCGTGGCCGAACGCCTCGCGCAGCGCGACGTCGGACGGCGCGTGCGACGCGCGCGAGCCCGTGTCGACGTCGTTCGTGCCCAGCACGCCGCGCGCGAACTTCTGCAGCAGGTACAGCTCCTCGCCGGTCGCGCGTGCCGACGCCACGGCCGCCGCGCCCTTCGCCGCGCGCAGGCCCTCGGACGCGGCGACGATCGCCTCGTCCCACGACGCCGGTTCCAGCGCGCCGTTGCGCCGCACCAGCGGCTGCGTCAGCCGCTCGGCGGGGCTCGTCGCGTGGTGCGCGAAGCGGCCGCGTGCGCACAGGTGGCCGCGGTTCGGCGCGTCGAGCGCCGCGCCCTCGACGTGCGCCACGCGCTCGTCGGGCCCGTCGGTCACGTGCACGTCGACCTGGCAGCCCACCGCGCACTCGGCGCACGTGGTGCGCGTCACGCGCACGTCGCGGAAGTGCGGCGCCGTGTCGTGGCTGGTGAGCGCCTCCGAAGGGCACGCGGTGAGGCACGCACCGCACGCCACGCACGCGCCGTCGGCGAACGCGCCACCGCCCCACGCCAGCCGCGACGCCGCGCCGCGGCCTTCCACCGCGAGCGCGAACCGGCCCTGGATCTCCTCGCACGCGCGCACGCAGCGGCGGCACAGGATGCAGCGGTCGAGGTCGAGCCGCACGTGCGCGTGCGTGTGGTCGCGCACCGCCTCGCGCGGGCGGCGAGGGTAGCGTGCGCCCTCGGCGCCCCAGCGCGCGATCTGTTCGCGCGCCATGCCGGCGGGCGCCGTCTCGGCCAGCATCAGCTCGCCGAGGTCGCGGCGGTACGCGCGCAGTTCGGGCGTGTCGGTGCGCACGGTGGCGCCGTCGCGCGCCGGCGTGTGACAGGCCGCCACCCACTCGCCGTCCATCTGCACGAGGCACGCGCGGCAGTGGCCGCCGGCCGACAGGCGCGGGTCGTGGCACAGCGTGGGCACGGGCGAGCCCGCGGCGCGACAGGCGTCGAGCACCGTGCCGCCCGCCGGAACGGAGCGTCCGTCGATCGTGATCATGCGAACACCTCGTCGCCGAAGTGGCGCAGCAGGTCGCGCAACGGGCGCGGCACGCTGCGGCCGAAGCTGCACAGGCTGCCCATGTGGATCGTGTCGAGCAGTCGCTCGAGCGCGGCGCGGTCGCGCGCGAGCGCGAGCTGCGTCACGCCCGCGCGGCACGGCGTGCAGCTGCCGCACGACTCGGCCGCCGCGAACGCGAACAGGTGCATCGCCACGTCGCGCGCGCTCACGGTGTCGTCCAGCACCACGATGCCCCCGTGCCCCATGCCCGGCAGCGCGTCCCACGCGAGCGGCGTGTCGAATCGCGACGCCGGCACCACGGTGCCGAGCGGCCCGCCGATCACCGCCATCTTCCACTCGCGCCCGGGTGGCGGCCCGCCACCCGCTTCGCGCAGCACGCGCTCGATCGGCGTGCCCACCGGCGTCTCCACCACGCCCGTGCGCTGCACGGCGCCCGACAGGCTCACGGCCTTCGTGCCGTGCGGGCGCCCGTGGCGCACGGCCCACGGCACCACCGCGAACGTCTCGACGTTCTGCACCACCGTGGGCGCGCCCCACAGGCCCGATTCCATCGGCTCGGGCGGGCGTCGGCGCGGTTCGCCGCGCCGGCCTTCGATCGCCGCGAGCAGCGCCGTCTCCTCGCCGCACACGTACGCGCCGGCGCCGATCACCAGTTCGACGTCGAAGTGGCCGCCGAGCAGGCCCTCTTCGCGCGCGTCCTCGATCGCGCGGCGCGCGCTGCGCTGCGCCAGCGGGTACTCGGCGCGCACGTACAGGAAGCCGCGCCGCGCGCCGATCGCGCGCGCGCACGCCAGCATGCCCGCGAGCACCGCGTGCGGGTCCTCCTCCAGCAGCAGCCGGCCCACGAACGATCCCGGGTCGCCCTCGCCGGCGTTCGCCACCACGAAGCGCTCGGCCGCGGGCGTGTCGCGGGCGATGCGCCACTTCTCGTGCGTCGCCATCGACGCGCCGCCGCGTCCGCGCAGCTGCGCGCGTTCGATCGCGTCGAGCACGGCGTCGCCGGCGGGCAGCTCCCAGTCCTCGAAGCGCGGCGCGGTGCGCTGCGGCGCGAGCACGTGACGCAGCACGACCGGCTCGGCGGCCAGGCTCGTGCGCGCCGGCGGCACGAGGTCGGCCACGGGGTGCACGCCCTCGCCCCACAGGTCGAGCCACGCGCCCACCTCGATGTCGGCCGGCTTCGCGTACACCGTGTTGCCCTGGCGGAACGCCGGCGCCGCGTGACAGTGGCCCAGGCAGCGCACGTGCATCGGTTCGCCGCCGTGCGATTCGAGCTTCGCGCGCAGCAGCTCGCGGCCGCCGAAGCGGCACGCGGTGCCGTCGCACACGCGCAGGCCGGGCTCGAGCTGGTGGTAGAACGAGCGCACCGCGTGCGCGGCCGCGGTCGGCAGACCACGACGAACCACCACGTCCTCCGGGGCGAGCCCGGCGGCGAAGTCGGCGAGCGCGTTGCCCGCCGGCGGCTCGGGCGCCCTGCGGCGCATGCGCTCACGGAGCCGGGCCTCGGGCACGGGCGGAGCGGGGCGGGGGACGTCGGATTCCAGCCGTTCGGACATGGCGACTCCTGGGTGGTGCTCGTGAAGAACGGTGAGAACGCGGTTCGACCCGCGGGAACGCCGTCCACGGCGGGCCGGCAGCCAGATGCGTCCGAGCCGCCCCTGCGGACCGTGCGACGGGTCTTCCTCGCCCCTCCTTCCGAGCGCCGCGCATCGATTGCACGGTTCGGGCCGACGTCCTCGAAGACGGCGGCCCACCCGGAGGTGGGCCGCCGCGTCGCGATCCGACCGGTCGTCAGACGGCCTTGATCGGGATCTCGGTGCCCTTCGCCTCGGGCAGCTTGGGCAGCGTCACGGTGAGCACGCCGTTGCGGAACATCGCGACCACCTTGTCGGGGTTCACGCCGGCCGGCAGCCGGACGAGTCGCGTGAACTGCCCGTACTGCCGCTCCATGCGATAGCGCGTCTCGCCCTTCTCCTCGCGCTCCACCTTCTTCTCGCCGCGGATGGTGAGCGCGCCCTCCTGCAGGTTCAGGTGCAGGTCGCCGGGCTCCATGCCGGGCACATCGAGACGGACCGTGATCGTGTCCTTCGTCTCGACCAGGTCGAGCGGTGGGGACCACTCACCCATCGCGGAGGGTTCTTTCCAGTCCCCCTCCCAGAGCCGATCGAAGAACCGATCCATCTCCTTCCGGAAACTCTCGATTCCGGCGTTCGGGACCAGGGCTTTCATGGCGACATCCTCCCCGGCGCCAGGCCACTCTCGCCGGCAGCCCCGGGCGTCTCGCGGAGCCGCCGGTGCGCGGAGGGGGTGCCTCCGCGAAGGGCCGCAAACGGGCACTTCGCGTGCCATCCGGGAGTGCCCGGGCCGCCCGGGCCGGGGGACCGGCCGGGCCCCCGCGCCACTTCGGCGATCCGCCGCTCGCCCTTCGGAGCACGCACTTGTTGCCAGCAGGCGCACATCCTGTCAGGCTGTCAGCCGTTCGTTCGATCGTGTCACACCTCATCACCCTCCTGGCCGGGCCGCACGAGGCACCGTCGATGTCCGCAAAGCGAAGTCCCGACGAGCTCAAGATCCTTCCGTCCGCCCCGCCTGCCGTATTGGCCGGGTCCGACGGGCGGATCGACCAGGCCCGCGTGACTCCCATCCTTCCTTCGCTGCTGGACTCGATCACGGACGCGATCGTGGTGCTGGATGCGCACCGGCGCGTGGTCGCCGCGAACCGGCGCTACCTCGAGGCGTTCGGTGCGAACGGGACCGAGATCACCGGTCGCTCGTGCCGGGAAGCGCTGCACTGTCCCGAGGCGGAGCGGAGCGACGGCGAGTGCGTGACGTGCCAGGTCCTGTCGGGTCACGGCGCGCAGAAGGTGCTGCGCAGTCTTCCGGGTGGTGACGGCCGCATGCGGCGGTGGGAGGCCACGTTCAGCCCCGTGGCCGACGCCGACGGGCACGTGACGCACATCGTCGAGGTGTGGCGCGACATCACCGAGCGCAGCCAGCTCGAGGCGCAGCTCGGCCACAGCGAGCGGCTCGCGTCGCTCGGCCTGCTGGCGGCGGGCGTGGGACACGAGATCAACAACCCGCTCGCCTCCGTGCTCGCGTGCGTGGACAGTCTCGGCCGCATGCTGCAGCGCGGCGAGCTGCAGAAGAACGGGCCCGCCGAGGCCCTGGAGCTCGTGGAACTGCTCGAGCGCGAAGTCACGCGCTGCCGCGAGACCACCGACAAGCTGATGCTGCTCGCGCAGCCGTCCTCCGCCGAGGCCAGCCGCGTGCGACTGAACCAGGCGGTGGAGGACACCGCTTCGCTGCTGCGCTACGAGATGCGCAAGCGCGGCGTCACGTTCGAGTCCCGTCTCGATCCCGCGCTGCCGGAGATCTGGGCGAAGGAGTCGGGCGTGCGCGGCGTGTGCATGAACCTGATGCTGAACTCCGTGCAGGCCATGGCGCGCGGTGGAGCGCTCGTCGTGAGCACCGTGAACCGCGGCTCGCACGTGGACCTGATCATCGAGGACAACGGGCCCGGGATCGCGACGAACCACCTGGAACGCATCTGGGACCCCTTCTTCACGACCAAACCCACGGGACAGGGCACCGGGCTCGGGCTCACCGTGACGCACGCCGTGGTCAGCCGCCACGGTGGCACCATCCGGGCCGAAAACCGCCCCGAAGGAGGCGCACGGTTCGTGGTGAACCTGCCCGTCCAGGGGAGCGGAGGACACGATCCTGAGCGACACGAATGATCCGACGAAGGATGCCGCGGTGAGTCCCACGGCCGAGTCGACCGGCGCGCTCTCGCTGCTCGTGGTGGACGACGAGGAGACGTTCCGTCGTCTGACCGCGCGCGAGCTGGCGAAGTCGGGCTATGCCGTCACGGACGCCGGCACCCTCGACGAAGCGCGGCACGCGCTCGCGAACCAGCATTTCCAGCTGGTCGTGCTCGACGTGCGGTTGCCCGACGGCAACGGGCTCGACCTGCTGCGCGAGATCCGCGAGGCGTCGCCGATCACCGAAGTCGTGATGCTCACCGCGTACGGCACCGTGCAGGAGGCGATCCGCGCCATGAAGGAGGGCGCGCACGACTTCCTCACCAAGCCCTGCAAGCTGGGCGAGCTCGAAGCGGTGCTCGAGAAGGCCGCCGAGAAGCAGACGCTGAAGCGCGGGCACACGGCGCTGCAGCGCGACGTGGACCGGCTCGGGCCGGGGCTCAACTTCATCGGCCAGTCGTCGCAGATCCGGGAGATGCTGCACCTGCTCGGGCGCGTGGCCGAGACCGACTCCACGGTGCTCATCCGCGGCGAGAGCGGCGTGGGCAAGGAGCTGGTCGCGCGCGCGGTGCACCGGCTGAGCAAGCGCGCGCAGCAGCCGTTCGTGGTGGTGGACTGCGCGTCGCTGCACGAGAACCTGCTGCAGAGCGAGCTGTTCGGCCACGAGAAGGGCGCGTACACCGGCGCGATCCGGCTGAAGCACGGCCTGTTCGAGGTGGCCGACCGCGGCACGATCTTCCTGGACGAAATGGGCGAGATCACGCCGGGCCTCCAGGTGAAGCTGCTGCGCGTGCTCGAGACCGGCACGTTCCGGCGCCTGGGCGGCACCGCCGACATCAAGGTGAACGTGCGCGTGCTCGCCGCGACGAACCGGCGGCTCGAGCTGATGATGAAGGAAGGCCAGTTCCGCGAGGACCTCTACTACCGGCTCAACGTGTTCACGATCACGATCCCGCCGCTGCGCGACCGCCGCGAGGACATCGCGCTGCTGACGGACCACTTCATCCGCACGTCGTCGATCGTGCCGAAGCGCCAGGCCATGTGCTCGGCCGCCGCGATGGAAGTGCTGATGCGCTACCCGTGGCCGGGCAACGTGCGCGAGCTGAAGAACGTTCTCGAGCGCGCGCTGATCCTGTGCGACGGCGAGATGCTGGAGCCCGAGCACCTGCCGCTCGGCGTGCGCATCGAGCCGCCGGTCACGCACGACGACGACTCCGACCGCATGGCCACGCTCGAAGAAGTGGAGCGCCGCCACATCAAGCGCGTGCTCGCCGAGTGCAAGGGCCACCGCCAGAAGGCCGCCAAGATCCTCGGGATCAGCGAGCGGAACCTGTACCGGAAGATCAAGGAACTCGAGGGCGAACCCGTGGAATGAGGCGGTCGTTCCTCGGACCCGGAAGGCTCGTCTGCAGAGCGTTTGAAC
>JBGAMH010000072.1:0-17774 GCA_044223135.1 Candidatus Eiseniibacteriota bacterium
GGCCCCGGCGACGGCATTCCGAGCGCCGCCCAGAGTCCGTGCAATGCGGCGGCGGGAGCGCGCGACAAGTCTTCGTAGCCGATCCGGTGCGGCACGATGGAGTGGATGGCGAACCATTCGGCCCAGGCGGCGCTCGCGGTTCCACGCGTTCGTGGGATCGAAGCTCGATCGCAGCCGTTCGCCGAACGTGCCCGGAGCGAGGAACCACGCGCCCACGCCGAGCGCGGCGAGCGCCGCGAGCCCGAGCGGCCACGTGAAGCCCAGCAGCACCGCGCCCGACGCGAAGAGCCCCAGCCACGCGCTGCGCGTGAACGTGGCGGCCAGCGCCACCAGCGCGAGCAGCGCCACGATCCCGGCGCCCGCGCGCCACGTGCGCGACCGCGCGCGCAGCGCCACGCCGATCGCCACCGGGATCGGCAGCAGCAGCGCGCCCGCGTACGTCATGTAATGCCCCGAGAAGCCGCGCGCGCGCGACGCGAAGCTGGCGCCGCGCTGGATCCACACCGCCTCGCCGTACACGGCCGCCACCGCCACGCCCGCGAGGTACGCCGCGAGCGCGCGCCGGCCCGTGCGCGCGTCGGCGCCGTGGTACGCGGCGAGCCCCACGATCAGCGGGAACGCCGCCTTGCCCACGCGCCCCAGGCTGCCCGCACGGTCGACGGCGAACAGCGCCGCCAGCACCAGCGCCGCCGCCCAGCCCGCGATCGCCCAGCGCACCGGCGTGCGCGGCCACGCCGGCCGCGGCGCCACCGCGAAGCGCGCCAGCGTGAGCACGGCGCACAGGCCGCCGAAGATGCCCATGGGCGCGATCGGGCCCGCGAGCACGAACGCGTACACGACGAACGCGCCGGCCGCGAGCCGGTCGAGCGTGGCGGCGGGGCCGGTGGCGATCGCGGCCCGGGGCGATCCGTCGCCCGCGGAGCTCACGCGCGTCCTTCTCGCTCGCGCACCAGCTTGCCCAGGAAGACGCGGTCCTCCGGGCTCAGCGAGGCCTGGTCGATCAGGTCGGGCCGGCGCTCGAGCGTGCGCCGCAGCGCCTGCTCGCGGCGCGCGCGCGCGATGTTCGCGTGGTGCCCCGACATCAGCACCTCGGGCACCGGCCAGCCCCTGTACTCCGCGGGACGCGTCCAGTACGCGCAGTCGAGCAGCCCCGAGTGGAACGAATCGCTCTCGGCCGAGTCGAAGCGGCCCAGCACGTCGGGCTGCAGCCGCGCCACGGCGTCCATCACGCACAGCGCCGCCGGCTCGCCGCCCGACAGCACGAAATCGCCGATCGAGAACTCCTCGTCCACCAGGTGCTCGGCCACACGCTCGTCCACGCCCTTGTAGCGCCCGCACAGGATCACCAGGTGGTCGAGCTTCGCCCACTCGATCGCGGTGTCCTGGTCGAAGCGGCGGCCCTGCGGCGACGTGAGCACCACCTTCGCGCCCGGCCCCCGCGCGCCCTTCTCCGGCAGCCCGAGCGAGGCGAGGGCGCGGTCGATCGGCTCGATCTTCATGATCATCCCCACGCCGCCGCCGAACGGATAGTCGTCGGTCGTGCGGTGCGGGTCGTCGGTGAAGTCGCGCAGGTTGACGATGTCCACCGCGAGCCGGCCCTTCTCCACCGCCACGCGGATCATCCCGTCGGCGAGCGACGGCGGGAAGTAGTCGGGGAAGATCGTCAGCAGCGAGACCCGCATGCTCACTCCAGCTCCAGCAGCCCGGGCGGCAGGTCCACCGTGATCGTGCCCGCGGCGAGGTCCACGTGCTTCAGGAACGGCGCGTGCCCCGGCACCAGCGTGTCGCGCTCGCCGACCGCGTAAAGCGTCTGCGGGCCGTTCTGGATCACGCTGCGCACCGCGCCCAGCTCGAGGCCTTCGGTGGTGACCACGCGCAGGCCCACGAGCTGGTAGCTGTACACCATGCCCGGGCCCGGGTCGGGCAGCTTGCTCGCGTCGGCCCACAGCTCGCCGTTCACGAGCTCGGCCGCGGCTTCGCGGTGCGCGATGCCGCGAAACGTCACGAGCGGGCGCTGGCCGGTGTCGCGCGACGCGGTGAGCTCCAGCGGGCGGCGCGCGCCGGACTTGCCGCGCCATTCGAACGTGGCCACGCCGCGCAGCTCGGCGGCGTCCAGCGAGACGTCGTCCAGGTACAGCTCGCCGTGGATGCCGTGCGGGCGGCCGAGTCGGCCGATGTAGACGAGTCTCATGCGGGGCGCGGGTCCTGTCCGGGTGATCCGGAGGGTCGTGGGTAGCGCGGGGTGCCGGCTCCCCGCGACCGCGCCGGGATCGGCTCCCGCGCGCACCACGACGTGCGGCGCGCGCGGAACGGGTTCAGTCGGCGATCTCGAGGCTCACGCGGCGATCCACACGCATGGCGGCCGCGCCCAGCGCCAGGCGCAGCGAGCGCGCGGTGCGGCCCTGCTTGCCGATCACGTGTCCGAGGTCGTCGGGGTTCACGTGCAGTTCGTACACGCCGTCGTCGCCGGCGGAGAGGATCTCCACCACCACGTCGTCGGGGTGGTCCACGAGGCCCTTCGCCATGTGCGAGACCAGGTCGCGCAGCTTGAAGTCCTGGTCGTTGGGCTCGCGGTGGGCGCGCGACGCGCTGGAGTGCGCGGGCGCTACCGCCGCGGGGCGATCGGCACGGACGATAATCGCAGCCCGCTCCAGCAGAGCAGGATCGTCCACAGGCCCGACAGGAGGAGCGTTGCCGGAGGCCGGTTGAGCAGCAGAGTAGCGATTCCGGCGCCGCAGAGGACGGCCGTACTGGCCCAGATCAGCAGAACGGTTCGAGTCGGACATTTCAGGAGGCTCGCCAGTCGGTGGTTGGAGTGATCCTTGCCGCCCTCGTAGACGGGGCGGCCGTCGCGCAGGCGCGTGATCACCACGAAGACGATGTCGAACGCGGGGTAGGCCAGCATCAGCACCGGTCCCATTCGACCCCATCCCGGGGGCGCTCCGCGCATGGCCAGCAGTGCCGAAGCGCCGAGACTGTAGCCGAGAAACAGGCTGCCCGCATCCCCCAGGAACAACCGGGCCTTCGGAAAGTTGAACGGCAGGAAGCCCAGGCACGCCCCGGCCACCGCCCACTGCGCCGCCGCCACCCCGTACGCCCCGTGGTGGAGGCTGATCCAGCCGAAGGCCGCGAGCAGGATGGCGGACATCCCGCCCACCATGCCGTTCATGTTGTCGAGGAAGTTGACCGCGTTCATCAGGCCCACCATGGCCAGCAGCGCGATCGCGGCCTCGATCCCGGCGGGCAGGCCCAGTTCGGGCATCACGCCGCCGCCGATGAGGATGCTGGCCGCGGTCGCCTGCCCCAGCAGCTTCACGCTGGGGCGCATGCCGAAGCGGTCGTCCCACAGGCCCAGCGCCAGCGACAACCCCGCGCCGGCCAGCAGGTACCACGCCTGCCACGTGGCCGGGTCGTGCGGGATACGCGGCAGCATCACGAGCCACGCGGCGAGCGCCGCCACGAACACCGCGCCGCCGCCCAGCAGCGCGGTGGCCGAGGTGTGGAGCTTGCGCGCCTCGGGATGGTCGAGATACCCGATCGCCCACGCGAACCGGATGGCGAGCGGGGTCAGCGCCAGCGACAGCAGCAGAGCGAGCGGCAGTGCGGCCAGGGCCAAGACGGGACGACTCCTCCGCCCGGGGGCCTCACGGCCCCGAGGCCGGCACGAGGGCGGTTCAGGCCGCCGTCGCGCTCACCGGCACGGGCAGGCCCATCTGCACGCAGGTCTCGCGAATGGTCAGCTCGAGCAGGCGGTCGAGCGAAGTCTCCGGCTTGAAGCCCACGGCCCGGTTCACCTTGGTGAGATCCGGCACGCGGCGCCGCATGTCCTCGAACGACCGTCCGTAGACGTGCTCGTAGGGCACGAAGCGCACTTCGGACGAGCTGTCGCACATCCGGCGGATGCGGTGCGCCAGGTCGAGCACCGTCACTTCCTCGTCGGTGCCGAGGTTGAAGATCTCGCCCTCGGCCGCCTTGCACTCCATCAGCAACAGCGCGCCACGCACGACGTCCTGCACCGCCGAGAAGCAGCGGCTCTGCTGGCCGTCCCCGTAGACGAGAATGGGCTCGCCCGCCAGCGCGCGCTGGACCATGTTCGGGATCACCATGCCGTACGCGCTGGACTGCCGCGGACCGCACGTGTTGAAGCAGCGGATCACCACCACCGGCAGTTGCTTCTGCTGCCAGTAGGCCTGCGCCAGGCACTCGTCCACGGCCTTGCCGCAGGCGTACGACCAGCGAAGCTTGTGCGTGGGACCCATCAACCGGTCGTCGTCTTCCTTGAACGGCACGGAGACGCCCTTGCCGTAGACCTCGCTGCTCGAGGCGATCATCACCTTCTTGCCGTGCTCCGAGCACGCCTCCAGCACCACCTCGGTGCCGCGGATGTTCGTGAGCAGCGAGCGCAGCGGATTTTCGAGCACGTACTTCACGCCCACCGCCGCGGCCAGGTGGTACACGCGGTCGGACTGGGCCACCAGGCCGTGCACCAGCGCCTGGTCCATCACGTTGCCCTCGAGGAACCGGAACCGGGGGTTCCGCTCGAAGGTGCGCAGGTTTTCGAGGCGGCCCGTGGACAGGTCGTCCAGTGCCCAGACCTCGTGCCCCTTGGCCAGCAGGGCCTCCGACAGATGAGACCCGATGAAGCCCGCACCTCCTGTGACGAAGATTCTCATGTCCATCCCTCGGTGCTCGGCCCGGCAACCTCGTCGGGGCGACACAATGGAGTCTCCACCGCGGGCGGGGGGGCCGGCCCGAGGCTCATAGTCGACGCGGCAGGGTAGTGAACAGGGATGTGCGAAGTCAACGTCGCGATTCCCTAAGTGCTGACGTGGAGCAGGAATGCGTAAGTCGCCCCGCGGCCGCACAGCCCAGCCGCGAGCCCGGATCCGGCGATGGAAGCACTGCGCGCGAGCGCATGCGAACCATGCGCTCCGCGCCCAGTCCACGCCCGGGTACTGCGGCTGTGGCTTCCGGGGCACCCGCCCAGCCGGCATTGGCCCGTGATGACACGGCATTCCGAGTGCAGGTGGTGACCGGATTAGCCACGCAGCTTGCACTCGGACGGCGTGCTCGCGGGGATTCGCTGGCTCTACACTGCCGGGCGCTCCCGGCTCACGGAAGACAACTACCTACCCACCGCGGATGAGGCGCGGCCTCTTGCTCTCAGGGCAGGCCACCGCGCGAAGACTGCGAACGGGGGGATTGCCCCGCCTCGACGCAGCCGCCGGGCCGTGCCAGGCACGCCGGGGCCCGTAGCAGCGCGCCGGCAGGCCCAACTGGCGAGGGCCCCTGTGCCTGCGAGTACACCTTTTCGATGCCGTGCCGCATAACGCCGACGGAGAACCCTCGTGGGCGGCGCCGCGCGTCGAATCCGCCAGAACGCCGAAGCGAACCCACCGGGCGCCCTGGAAGCCCCGCCACCCCCGGACACTCATCGACGCGGACTCAAGACACGCGTCGATGCCACTATGCGCCGCTCACCCCGGCAACCGACGCTCCAAGCACTCCCGAGAAGCTCGCCCCTATCAAAGGGGATTCGCGAACACAAGGCAGACGGGTACGCTCATGGGGCTTGCAAGTTGGTAGCGGCTTGATCCTGGGCAACCCGATGTTCGAAGGTGGGTCACTTGTTGATGGCGACCTCGTTCCATCCTGCCCCGTCGTAGTACATGAGCCTCTTGGTCGTGTCGTTGAAGATCAACATTCCCGGTTCCTCGCTGGGGAATGGCAACCCGCTGGATGCCAGTCGCGCAAGTACGACTCCGGCAGCCTGGTTCACCTTCGCGGGATTCGACGTCGGTAGGAACCCGAACCCGAGCCCACCAAGCACGTTTACACCGGAATTCGACACCCCAGGTCCTTCATCCGCAGCATTGGGCAGATAGATATTGTTGCGATTCGACTCAACCTTGTTCTCGTAGACGGCGTAGGCCACGTTCGCAAGGTGGTTGCCTCCGACAACGATTCCTTGGTTCCACTCGTTCAGATAGACCCCGACAGTCCGCGGATCCAACGCCGGCAGCGGGGGACTTTGAACAGCATTGACGAATTGGCACCCGAGCACGACGCCTCCAAAACAGTTCTGAACAACTAGCGCGCGCTGATTTCCTCTGGCGTCGCCGTGGAACGCCTCGAAACCGGTGCCCACCATGCTGAAGGCATGGCACACGCTCAGGTAAGCCTGCCCAAGAAGTGGGTCGCCTCCAAGTCTGGCATTCATCTGGAAGTAGCATGAGTGCACCCTGATCGCCTGCGCGATATAGGCGTATAGCCCACAGCGGCCATTGCTCTGACACAGCGCGTCACGCATCGTCAACGCTGCTGCATTGTTCGCATACACCCCATGGCGCCAGTTGTCGTTGCATTGGCTGTCGACGACCCGTACGAGGTCGACACTGGGTAGCCCAGACACGTGAATTCCATCGCGCCCCATGCCCCACACCGAGACTCGCTCGATTCGGACATCGATTACAGGGGGCAGGCCAGCAGTGTGATTGTCGAGGCCAACGAAGATCCCATCCCCGTGAGGCTCGAACTCACTGCCAGGTGTTGCGGCCACCGTCGGCGTAGCCAGCGGCGCGATCGTGAAGTCGTGGAGATGGACACCGGAGAGCACCTCCACCCATTGGCTCGGAAGACCCAGAGGTCGGACTGTTAGCACCGTCGATTCCCGAGTTCCTCCCTGATTCCCAAACGGACGGAGCACCGTCCCGCGCCGACCATCAGTCGTTCCGGCGCTAGCACCAAACAGTTCGATCGGCTTCCAGATCGCCCACCCACTTGAGGATTCCGCGAAGTATTCTCCAGCTGGGAAGAACAACCTTCCTCCCGGCGGAGTGGCATCGATGGCGGATTGGACGCTGTCGAAGTCCGCCACGCTGAGATGGTCATCGGTCTCGCCGGGAGTCGGCCGCAGCTCCGTTGGAACTGCAACCGAGCTTACGCCCAGGCCGCTGCCAGCCGGGTGCCGTATCACGAGTTCGAACTCGCGGTTGGAGCAGAAGAACTCGGCCAGCCCCGCGGGGCCACAGGTGACGCTGGTCACGACCGGCCCAGAAAGGGATCCGGCGCGCATCGTCGGGCGGGTACCGACGGGAATGAGGCTGTCTCCCACGCTGAGTTGAAGCCTCGCCCCCGCGTATTGGAGAGTGATCTTGGCTCCCCCGGGAGCCACGGAGACCACATACAAGCCCTCATCGGGATTCCCGATGTGTTCGGGCAACGAAACGATATCGCCCGAAGACACATACCCGGGCGAGCTCAACGCCAATTCGACGGAATCGCCCTCAAGTAACTCGCGAGCCTCTGCGAGGATCGCACCGCGGCGGAACACCTCGAGCGTCGACCCGGCCGCGGGACTCGGTGCGGACTCACCAGGGGCAGGTGGCCGAGAAATGGCGATACAATTGAGTCCGACCTCATTCCCACGCGTGAGCTTCACTCGAGCAGAACCGGTGTCGATCATGTCACCCCTCCATAGGGCGAACTGTCGGTGAATATGCACCACCGCGTTGCCAATCAATGCGAGGTGGTTGTCATACTCACGCGCGACAAGGCAATAGGCGATGAGGTACCTCCGCCTTTGTGAGAATCACCTAGTGCTACGGTAAGGTCGAAGGCGCGCCGGACACAACAGACGAGTTTGGCAGGCGAGGGTGCGGGAAGCCGTCCTCAACCGACGGGAGGTCCCGCCAACTCCTCGAGCCGGCGGGCCAGCGACTCCCACGAGAACCCCGACCGCACCAGGTCCCGGGCGCGCTGGCGCCACGCGCGGTCGTCCGGGGCCGTGAGCGCGTCGAGCGTGGCGCGCGCGAGCCCCTCGGTGTCGGCGCCCACGCGGATGTCCACGCCGTCCCGCGCGCCGATCGCCTCGGCCGCCGGCGGCGTGGTGACCACCGGCACGCCCGCGGCCATCGCCTCGAGCACCTTGTTCTGGATGCCTGCGGAGAACCGGAGCGGCGCCACCAGCACGCGCGTCCGCGCCCACACCGGCAGCAGGTCCGGCACCGCGCCCGTCACCACCACGCCCGGGGGGTCGTGCAGCGCCCGCACGGCCGGCACGGCGTCGGCGCCCACCAGCTCGAGCACCGCGTCGGGGCAGCGCGCGCGCACCTGCGGCCAGATCTCGCGCGCCAGGTAGACCGCCGCGTCCACGTTGTGCGGCACGCTCAGGTTGCCCAGGAACACTGCGCGGCGCTCGGGCCGCGGGCCCAGTGGCTGCTCGAACAGCCGATCGTCCACGCCGTGCGGCACCGCGCGCACGCGCTGGCAGCCGCGCGCCTCGAGATCGCGCCGGTCGACGTCGGACAGCACCCAGCACTCGCGGAAGTCGCGCGACACGGCGGGCTCGAAGCGGCTCACGCGCCAGCGCTCCCACTCCACGCCCGGCCGCTTCCACGGCGGCTGGAACGCGCGCGAGCGCGCGAGCGACAGCGCCAGCGAGTCGGCGAAGAACAGCACCTTGAGCGGGTGGCGCAGGTGCTGCACGAACGGCGCCATGCGGAAGAGCTGCACGAACACCGCGTCGTAGCCGCCGTCGGCCACGAGCGCCGCGGCGCGCTCCTGCATGGCGCGACTGCGGTAGAAGCTCACCTGCGACGGCCGCGTGGACGCGAGCCCCAGCCACGCGTTGCGCCACGACGTGACGCGCGACAGCGGCACCGTCTCGATGCGTTCGCAGAACGGCTGCAGCGCCTGCGCGCAGCCCTCGGGCTCGTGCCCGTCGACGAACGACAGCAGCGTCACACGATGCCGGCGCGAGAACGTGCGCAACAGGTGGTAGCCCGTCAGGCGGTCGCCGCGGTCGGGCGGGAACGGGAAGCGGGCCGAGAGGTAGAGGATCTTCACGAGCGGGCTCGGCGCGCGGAGGAAGCCTGCTCGCACAACTCACACGTGCGACACGCGACGCTCTCCAGCGAGAACCGCTCGCGCGCGCGCTGGTGGCCCGCCTCGGCCATCGCTCGCGCGCGCGCCGGATCTTCGAGGAGCCCGTTCACCGCCCGCGCCAGGCCGACGCAGTCCTCCGCGATCTCGACCTCGCGCCCGGGCACGAGATCGATGCCCGCTTCACCCTGCGGGGTGGACACCACCGGAACGTGCGCGGCGAGCGCCTCGACGATCTTCACGCGCATGCCGGCGCCGACCCACAGGGGCACGACCAGCATCGACGCCGCGGCGAACTCCGGCGCCATCGACTCGACCCAGCCCACCGCCTCGGCGCCGGCTTCCCTCGCGTGGGCAGCGAGCGCCTCGGGCATCTCCTTGCCGACGAGCCGGAGTCGCGCGCGCGGGTGCGCGGCCCGCACGAGCGGCCAACCCTCCGAGAGGAAACGACGAGCGCCTTCGGCATTCGGAGGCCACCCGAACGACGCCGTGAGCAGCACGATCGGCGGCTCCGCTGGCGCCCAGGGCGCGTAGCGGGAGAAGTCCACGCCGACGGGAACGACCTCCACGCGTGCTCGCGGCGCCATGCGACGCAGCGTCTCGGCTTCGCCGGACTGGATCGCCAGCACGAGGTCACTCGCCTCGCACAGTCGGGCCTCGGCGGCGCGAAGGCGTTTCGCCTGCTGCCCGGCATAGGCCCGCACGATCGGGTGGCGGAGACTGCTGGCGTACCGCTCGAGCCAGTCCGCCTCCACGTTGTGCTCGCGCAGCACGTTCGCGACGTCGGGAATCGCGGACGCGTAGGTCGCCACGTGCAACGTGTTGAACAGTGCGAAGGCCGGACGTTCCTCGGCCGCGAGCCGGCGAAGCAGCCCCGCCATGCCGGGATGGCGATAGCGCTCCAGCATGTACGGCCACGGTCCCACCGATCCCTTCGCGGCGGCCACCAGCCGGGACGGCGGGACGTGGCGAACGATCTCCACGCGCACGCCCAGTGAGCGCAGTTCGGCAGGCAGCGGCTGGTTCGCCTCCGCGGCGGGCACCATCGACACCAGCGTCGTCTCGAATCGGCTGGCCACGGAAACGAGCATCTGCCACATCGCGATGCGACCGCCGTCGTCGAGTGGCCAGGGTAGACGGGGCGTCACCACCAGCGCGCGCGTACGGCTCACGGGCGCCTCCCAAGCCGCCACTGGACGGCAGCCGTGAAGCGTTCGACCTGGTCGAGCACTGGGGGGGGAATGGGAGGCGAGGCCATCCGGGCACGCCACTTCCAGTAGGCGAACCGCAGCAGGCAGCCCACGGCGATGACCTCACGAGCCACGAGCGCACGCCACGCACCTCGATGCCGACGGAGGAACCGGAGACGGGATTCGAGGTTCTTCACGAACAGGGCACCGCGCATGCCGGTGCCGGAAGCGCCACCGTGATGCAGGACCCGCGAACGGTCGGTGAACACGGTCTCGAATCCTACGCGACGCGCGCGCCAGCTCCAGTCCATTTCCTCGCCGTACATGAACGTGCCTTCGTCGAGCCCGCCCACGGCCTGGTAGGCGCGGCGACGGATCGCCATGAATGCCCCGGCGATCCAGTCGACCGGTCCTTCTCCCCCGCGTGGCGAGGGCGCCTCGGTGGCCGTGCCATAGCCGAGCTTCAACGCCGTGCGATGAAGCCCTGCCGATTCGACGGCCAGGTTCAGCAGCCCCGGGAATGCGTGGCAGGAAGCCTGGGGCGTGCCGTCGGCATTTCGCAGAGCGAGCCCGACGCACCCCGCGCGGGGATGGCGCGCGAACGCCTCCACGAGCACGGCGAGCGCGTCGGCTTCGAGCACGGTGTCGGGATTGACCAACGCCAGGAAGTCCCCGCGGGCCCTTTCCAGGGCGAGGTTGTTCGCCCGCGCGAAGCCGAGGTTCGTTTCGCTGCGGATCAGGTGCGCCCACGGGAACTCGGACGCCACCATGTCCGCGCTGCGATCCGGGGAGGCGTTGTCCACCACCCAGCAGTCGAACGACGCGCCGCGCTGCACGGCGAGCGATTCCAGGCAGCGTCGGAGCAGGTCCCGGACCGCATAGCTCACGATCACGATCGACACCTGGGGCGCATCACCACCATCGGGCGGCGAGGATTGCCGGGGAGGCACTGGGACGCTACTTTCCCGCTCCCGTGTCATCCACGACCTCCCTGTACGCTCGCCCGTTCGACGGCATCCGCCCGGCGGCACTGCTGCCACCGGTGGTGGTCACGCTCGTGCTCTTCGGCTTCGCCGTCGCGGGACCGGCCAACCCGGTCCTGTGGGCCATTGCCGGACCGATCGCGCTGACGATGATGGGGCTCGCGATCCTGCGGCTCCCCCTGCTGCTCTTCTGGGCCGTGCCCATCAGCATGTGCGTGTTCGTGTACCTGCCGGTGCTCCACTACGAACTGCTGGTGCTGCTGCTGGCCGCGCTGATGGTCCTGCGTGAGATTCCGCGACTGGACGTCCGAAAGCTCCGCCTCCAGCCGTTCGAGTGGCGGTACGTGCTGTTCATGGGCGCGATCGTGCCCGGGCTCGTGAACGTGATCAGCCTCTGGCGCTACCTCGGCGGCGTGAAGTTCTTCGCGCTCGGACTGATCGGCTACGAAGTGGCGCGCCGCGGGGTGCGGTGGTTCGGCCGCGAAGCGCTGCTGTGGGGACCCGCCGTCTTCGGCATGATCACGAGCCTGCAGCTCCTGCAGCGTGTCGCGTCGAGCGGCGTGCCCGGGTTCAAGACGACCGCGCTGCGCTCGATGCTCACCGAGTTGCCCTGGGCCCATGCGAACGGCGTGGCCGTCGTGCTGTCGATGAGCATCCCGGCCCTGTGGCTGCTCATCCACCTGACGCCGGCGCACTCCGTCCGTCGTTGGGTCGCGATCGGCGCACTCGCGGGCAACTTCGTCGGGATCCTGCTGACCGCGGCGCGGGGACCGTTCCTGGTGGCCGTGGGCTACCTGCTGCTCGTCTCGATCCGCGTGCGTCGATCGTTGTGGCTGACCGTGGGAGTCGTCGTCGCGATCGGGCTCGCGCTCGCGCTGACGCCGATCGGGCAGGGTTTCTTCATGCGGTTCGTCGACTACAAGGCGATGGACGGCGTCGTGTTCCGCATCCTCACCTGGAACATGGCGTGGGAACGCGGCGTCCACCACCTGCCGTTCGGCGTGGGAGCCGGACAGGGGCTGGTCCAGAACGACGAACTCCTCGACGTGGACTGTCACAACTGGTTCCTGACGCTCATGAGCGAAGTCGGCCCGCTGGGGCTCGCGCTCTGGCTCTGGGCATTCAGTGCCATCGTCCGCGTGGGGAGGAACTTGCGGCGCCGGGCCGAGACGCATGCCGCGGGCGACGCGATGCTCGGCGTGCTTGCGACCGGTCTGCTCAACTCCATGTACGAGCCGACCCTCACCGCGAATCTGCACCATCTCCTGTACTGGTGGCTCGTGGGGAGCTGCCAGGGTGCGGACGAGCACGAGCCGGAAACGGTGCGGCCGAGCCTGCCGACGTCACCCTGACGACCGCGATCGTCACCCGGCGATCGGCGCGTCGCTGGCATCGCGTGTCGGGCGATCACGAGCGGGACGGCTCACGCCACGGGGCGTGAACGACCGGGACGCTCGAACCAGAGCACGCTCGCCAGGAACGACGACATCATGGCGATGGCCGCCCACAGCCAGCGGATCGGGCGCGCGCGGCGTTCGACCGGGATCGCGGGGTCGAGCACCGTCACCGTGGGCGTCGTCATGGCCTCGCGCAGACGGGCGTCCTCGAGCTGGGCGCTCAAGAGCAGATAGACCTGCTGGTAGAGGCGGACGTCGCGCGTCCGGCGGGACAGCTCGTCCTGGAGATCGGGCAACTGGCCGAGTTGTCCCTGCAACTTCTCGAGTTCGGTGCGCGCCTGCACCACCTGTTCACTCGTCTCGCTCAGATAGGTGCGCAGGACGGACAACCGCACGGCGAGGGCCATGCGCTTGGCCATCAGGTCGGCGACCGGGCTGAGGTTGGCAGACTCGAGCTCCGTCGGCACGACGACGTGATGGGCCTTCTGGTACTCCGCCAGCGATGTCGCCGCGATCCGCTGGAGCGAGTCCGCGTTCGCCACTCGCGACTCCAGGAACAGCCTCGCGCGGCGCCCCTGCGAATTCCTCTTCTCGCGGTTGAAACGATCGAGCTCGTCCACGAAAGCGTTCGCGATTCCAGCCGCCCGCTCACGGGACCGGTCCTCGACCGCGACCGAGATGGTCCCGTCCGGGGCGAGCGCCACGCGCACGTGCCGGCGAAGTTCCTCGATCGTCTTCTCGAGACTCTTCTTCTTGTACACCTTCTGCATGCCGAACTTCGTGGCGATCACCGTCTGCACGCTGCGGCTCACCAGCACCGCCCGGTAGACGTCCGAGGGGGTGTAGTAGCGAGAGACGCCCGTCAGAGACGGCACCCGCTGCAGGAATCTCTGGAGCACCATGCTGCCCCCCGACATGTCGTCGGTCTCCTCGGGCGGCAGGAGCACCGTCGTCGATCGGTACCAGGACGGCATCGCGTACGTGAGGGCGGACATGACGACGCCAGCGACGAGCACGTTGAAGGCGTACTGACGCCAGCGGGCGCCAATGCGCAACAACCAGTCTCCGAGTTCGAACACGTCCGACTTCATCGCAACCTCCGGAGGCGTGGCACCGGGGGGCACTGAATGCACCACGGACTCGCGCAGCGTCGCGGGCTCGCGCGGTGGCAATTCGGTGCCGGACGTCATCGACGCACCGCGATGATCACTGTCGCGACCTGCGCGGCCACCGTGATCAGGGTCTGCAGGTTCTGCCAGGTCGTGACGTCTGGCCGCTCGGGCACCCAGAGCATGTCTCCCGGCGCGATTTCACCGACATCGCGCGCTTGGATCGTCTGCCCCGTGACCGAGCGGGTGATGCGGACCTTGCCCTTGGCTGCTCGACGCGAGTAGCCGCCCGCGAGCTGCACGTAGTCGCTCACACGCAGGCCTGCACGAAACTGCACGAGCCCCGGCCGACGCACCTCACCTTCGACGCGCACCGACGAGAGAATCGGGTCGACGCGAACCACATCTCCCTGGTCGAGCAGCGGATCGAGGTCGCTCGACGTCACCAGGCGATTCCAGTCCACGCGAAAGTCCTCGCGACGCGACGCCAGCCGTGCCCGGAGTACTTCGTACTCGGACTCTGTCATCTCGGTTCTCGCCTGGCGCATCAGTCGATCCAGCTCCGGGTCGTACTCCTTCGCGAGACGCGTGGCCCGGTAGACCCGAATCGTGGACAGATCCGCGTCAGGACGGAACCCCCCGGCCGAGCGCACCAGGTCGGACAGCCGCGTGCGATTCCGCTCCAGCGGATAGCTTCCCGGGCGGCCGATCTCTCCGAGAATTGTCGCCTGGTCCAACTCGTGGAACGCAGGCACGAAGTACAGGTAGGCCCGGTCACCGTCTCGCAACGGCGGGTCGAACCGTCGTGCGATGACATCGTCCAGGGAGAAGGACACCGACTCCACCTGGGTGGACGAGATCCACCGCAACAGCAGGCAGGAGTCCCTACGGGCGGAAGGGAGCGAGCCACCACAGACCTCGATCAACGTGTGGAGGCTGTCGTTGGGGCCGAGTTCGAACGTGCCGGGGCGGGCGAGCGCCCCCGCGCCGGCCATGAAGCGCATCACCGAATTCACGACCAGCCGGTCGCCGTCACGGAGGTACGGGTTCATCGACGACTCGCCGGTCAGGCGATACAGGCCGACGTCCGCGATTCCATTCGATCCGTCAACGTGACGCACCACGATGTTCCGTCGCGAGCCGTTGGTCGCGAACGTCGACTCCGGCAGGGCATCGCTCACGCGACTCGTGGCCGGCAGGTCGAGCGGACCCGCGCGACGGACTTCGCCAAGCACCTCGACCCGCAGCGTTCGCACGCGAAGCAGGCGGACGCCGGCCCTGACACCGCCGCGAAGCTGCCGCATCGCCGCCCGCAGGATGCGCTCGCGGGCGTCGGCCAGCACGATGCCATCGACACGGACCGGCCCCGAGCCCGGCACCACGACGTCTCCTTCGGGGCCGACGGTGAGATCGAAACTGCGCGACACCGGTCCCGAGAGCGTCAGTTGCAGGACATCCCCGGGCCCGACGACGTACGTCAGAGGGTCCACGGCGCCGGGAACCACACCCGCTCCGACAGTCGCCGGAGCCGATTCGCCGCCACCCAGTCCCGACAGAACGGCTTCCCAGCCCGTGGGCGGGGTTGTCGTCGTCTGGGCTCGCGCCATGCCGGGCAGCGAGAGCCCGATCGCGAGCAGGAGAACTCCCAGGCTTCCGGATCTCATGCCCGCACCTCCTTGAGCACCTTGCGCGTGCCGTACATGCGCTCGTAGTAGGCGCGGAACTCGCCCGTGCGGATGGGCTTCCACCAGCCCTCGTTCGCCCGGTACCAGTCCACCGTCTGGCGGATGCCCTGCGCGAACGGGATCGCGGGCGCCCAGCCCGTCACGCGCGTGAGCTTGCTCGAGTCGACCGCGTAGCGGCGGTCGTGGCCCGGGCGATCCTCCACGTGGCGGATCAGCGCGCTCGGCTTGTCGAGCAGCGACAGCAGCGTGCTCGTGATCGTGAGCACGTCGAGCTCGTGCTGCGCGCCGATGTTGAACGTCTCGCCCTCGATGCCGGGAAACGTCAGCAGCGTCAGCAGCGCGTCGCAGTGGTCGTCCACGTGCAGCCAGTCGCGCCGGTTGAGCCCGGTGCCGTACACCGGCAGCGGTTCGCCGAGCAGCGCGTTGGTCACGAACAGCGGCACCAGCTTCTCGGGGTACTGGCGCGGCCCGTAGTTGTTCGAGCAGCGCGTGACCACCACCGGCAGCCCGTACGTGCACCAGTAGGCGTACGCCAGGCGGTCGCCGCCGGCCTTGCTGGCCGCGTACGGCGAGCGCGGATTCAGCGGCCACTCCTCGGTGGAGTGCCCTTCGAGCACCTCGCCGTACACCTCGTCGGTGCTCACCTGCACGAAGCGCTTCACGCCGACGCGGCGGGCCTCCTCGCCCAGCACGAACACGCCGTAGACGTCGGTCTGGATGAACTCGCCGGGCGTCTCGATGCTGCGGTCCACGTGCGACTCGGCCGCGAAGTTCAGCACGTACGTGCAGCCGGCCATCGCCCTGGCCACGGCCTCCGGGTCGCGGATGTCGCCGTGCACGAACGTGAGCCGGTCGGCCGGCAGGCCGTCGAGGTTCTCCCGACGGCCCGCGTAGGTGAGTGCGTCGAGCACCACCACGTGCGCGCCGGGATGGAGCGCGAGCAGGCGATGCACGAAGTTGGAGCCGATGAAGCCGGCTCCGCCCGTCACGAGCACGCGAGCGCCGTCGAGCGAAGCCGGCTGGGCGGGAGATCCCGACGTCACTTGCGCTTGGCCTTCGAAGCGACCTTGCGACGCGCGGCCTTCTTCTTCGAGCCACCCGCGCCGCCCTTGCCCACACCGATGTGCGCCCAGCCCGCGGCGGTCACGCCCGCGGCGTCGTAGATGTTGCGCAGGTCGCACAGCACCGGCTTCTTGACCAGGCGCTTGAGCCGCGCCAGGTCCAGGTTCCGGAACTCGTTCCACTCGGTGACGATCGCCACCGCGTGCGCGCCGCGAGCGGCGTCGTACGCGTCGGCGGCCAGGTCGACACCCTTCATCTCGGGCAGGCCCTCGGCCTTCGGCATCGCCACGGGGTCGAACGCGGTCACCTTGACGCCGCGGCGCTTGAGGCCCGCGATGATCACCAGTGACGGCGCCGCGCGCATGTCGTCGGTGTTCGGCTTGAACGCGAGGCCCAGCACCGCCACGCGCTTGCCGCGCGGCGAACCGATGCCTTCCACGATCTTGTCCACCATGCGCGTCATGGTGCGGTCGTTCGCGGCGATCGTCGCCTCGACGATGCCCATGCGCGTGCCGGCCTTGCGCGCGAACGCGGCCAGGGCGTGCGTGTCCTTGGGGAAGCAGCTGCCGCCGTAGCCGGGGCCCGCATGCAGGAACTTCTTGCCGATGCGGCCGTCCATGCCGATGCCCTTGGCCACCATCTGCACGTCGCCGCCGAGTTTCTCGCACACGCCGGCGATCTCGTTGATGAACGAGATCTTCGTGGCCAGGAAGCAGTTGCTGGCGTACTTGATGAGCTCCGCCGTCTCGAGGCCCGTGACCACCATGGGCGTCTCGATCAGGAACAGCGGGTCGTGGATCTTGCGCAGGATCTCCTCGGCCTTCTTGCTCTCGGCGCCGATCACGACGCGGTCGGGACGCATGAACGTCTCGATGGCCGAGCCCTCGCGCAGGAACTCGGGGTTCGACGCCACGTCGAACTGCGCGCCCTTCCTGGTGTACTTCGCCATGAACTCGTACAGGTGGCGGGCCGTGCCCACGGGGGCGGTGCTCTTCTGCACCACGAGCGTGTAGCCGTCGAGGTTCTGCGCCACCGTCTTCGCGACGGCGTAGATCTGGCTGGTGTCGGCCGAACCGTCCTTCTTGGGCGGAGTTCCGACGGTGATGAAGACCACGTCGGCGCCCTTCAGGGCGGCCTTCAGGTCACTGCCGAAGTGGAGGCGACCCTCGTTGACGTTGCGGGCCACCATCTCGGGCAGGCCCGGCTCGAAGAACGGCATCTCCAGAGCCTTGAGGCGCTCCACCTTGCCGGCATCCGAGTCCACGCACGTCACGTTGTTGCCGAAGTCTGCGAGGCAGGCGCCGGACACCAGTCCGACGTAGCCCGTGCCCACGACCACGATCTTGTACAAGGCCGCTTCCTTTCGATATGGAGGCCGCCGGCCCGAGGGGGGCGCGTGGGACGCGCGGGGCACGAGCGACCGGAGATCACGGCATGACCGGCCGGGCAGGTTAGGGCCCGGCAC
>JBGAMH010000073.1:0-17656 GCA_044223135.1 Candidatus Eiseniibacteriota bacterium
ATGGCGTTCAAGCGCATCCAGGTCGCCCGGGCGGCGCGGAAGTTCCCCGTGCTCCTCGAGATGATCGCGGACGGCCGGCTCCACCTGTCGGGCGCCATCCTGCTCGTGCCGCGCCTGCAGCCGGACAACGTCGAGCTGCTGCTCTCCGAGGCCACGGGCAAGACCAAGCGCGAGATCAAGCTGGTGCTCGCGAAGTACTTCCCCGAGCCCGACGTGGAGACGGTGATCGTGCCCGTGCGGTCCGGGCTCACGAACGCGGCACCGGCCGAGAGCGTGCCCGTCACTGCGGGGGCCCAGAGCGAGTCCGCCTGGGCCGCGGCGTCAGGTCCGAGCGCCGCAAGCCAGTCCGAACAGGCCGCCCAACTGGTTCCGGAACCAGTAGCCGCAGCGCGCCCACAGCCCGAACTCGGGTCCATTCAACCGGTTCCGCAGTTTCCGCGGATCGAGCCCCTGTCGCCCGGCCGTCACATGGTCCAGGTCACCGTCGACCAGGAGACGCACGACCTGCTGCGCTATGCGCAGGCGCTGCTCAGCGACGCCGTGCCCGGTGGCGACGTGCCCGAGGTGCTCAAGCGCGCGCTCCGGTCACTCGTGGACCATCTCGAGCGCCGCAAGTTCGGCAAGGGCGCGCGGCTCCGCAGCGTGCAGGATCCGAAGGACCCGCGATACACGTCGCCGGCCGACCGGTGCGAGGTGTTCGTGCATGACGAAGGCGCCTGCACGTGGGTGAGCGACGACGGCCATCGCTGCGGCTCACGCACGCGACTGCGCTTCCATCACAAGATCCCGTTCGCGAAGGGCGGCCCGAACACCGCCGCGAACCTGACGCTGCACTGCGCTCCGCACGACCAGCTGGAAGCCGAGCGCGCGTACGGCGAGGCGTTCGTCCAGGGGAAGATCGAGACCGCGCGACAGCAGCGGAGCACACGCCGCAAGTCGACGCCAAGTGCGGAACCGGTCATGGCTGACAGGGAAGAAGCTCACGTCCTCGCCGCCGCCCGCCATGCTCGCTCACGCGGCAAGTCACCCGCCGACGTGCTCGGCTCGCGTGCCGCGGCCGCCGAGGCGCAGGCAAGACTCGATGAGCTGCTCGCGGAGCCCGCGTGAGCACCAAGCGATCGAAGCGACCCGTCCCGCGCGCGCACACAGGCGGGGTGAGCCGGGGGCTGATCCGGGGTAATCCCGACGAGCAAAGGAGCCATGGACGGCGGTTGCTCGTCGGGCCGAGCCCGGACTGTCCATGAACGCGCGGCCTGCGAATGCGATCTGCCGGCCATTCGCCGCGTTGCGGAACCGGGGCGCTCCTCGGCGTGTCCACCAACACGCCTGCGGTGCGGCCCGCTTCCGCGCCTTGCGACTGGCCGCCATCTCGCATTCTCGGCTCGCGGTTCATGAACAGCCCGGGCTTCGCTCCGCGGACGCAGGATGCGGCCGCGGAGTGTGCCCCGGATCAGCCCCCGGCTCACCCCGCCGATCCTGGATCGAAGCGGCCGTCGCTGAGTGCACACCCGCCGTTCGCGGATCGGAGCGCGCTCGGCCGCCGCGCTGGCGTGGATCGCGCGCCCACCCGCTTCGCGGCGTTAGAGGTCGAACCGCCGCCACCATCCCGCCAACCCCGCCCATTTCGCGCCGCCGCCGCCGCCGCGCTATCGTGCGCGCCGTCCACCGTCCGGGTTCGCCCGGATCCGTCCCGTCTTCGCGTTGGCCCGAGGCCCAGACCATGTTCGAGAGCTTCCTGCCCATCGTGCAGTTCGCGCTGTCGGAGGACGTCGGCACCGGCGACGTCACGACGCTCAACGCGATCCCCTCGAATGTCGGCGCGCGGGCCGCGATCGTGGCCAAGGAGCCCGGCATCGTCTCGGGGCTCGAAATCGCGCAGATGACGTTCCAGGAGGTGGACAAGTCGCTCAAGTTCAAATCCACCGTGCGCGACGGCGAAACGGTGGAGGCGGGCGTGGCGCTGTGCCGCGTGATGGGCTCCGCCGGCAGCATCCTCACGGCCGAGCGCACGGCGCTCAACTTCATGATGCGCATGTGCGGCGTGGCCACGCTGACGCGCCGCTACGTGGACGCGATTCGCGGCACCGGGGCGATGATCCTCGACACGCGCAAGACGACGCCGGGGCTGCGGTTCCTCGAGAAGTACGCGGTCAAGTGCGGCGGGGGCGAGAACCATCGCTACGCGCTGTGGGACATGTACCTGGTGAAGGACAACCACATCCGCGCGGCCAAGGGGCTCACGGCGGCGATCGACCGCATCCAGCGCACCCGCCGCGACCTGCTGCTGGAGGTCGAGGTGGAATCGCTCGACCAGCTGCAGGAGGCGTTGCGGCCCGAAGTGGACCGCATCCTGGTGGACAACCAGACGCCCGAGGCGGTGAAGCGCGCGGTGGACGAAGTCGACCGCTGGTATCGCGCGAACCCGCCGGATCATCCGCGCGTGCGCCAGGGCGCTCGCCGGTGGCCGGAGGTGGAAGTGTCGGGCGGGCTCAACCTGGACACGATCCGCGCATACGCGGAGACGGGCGCGGACTACCTGTCGGTGGGCGCGCTCACGCACTCGGCGCCGTCGCTCAATCTGAGCCTGGAGATCGAGGAGCTTGGCTGAGTCCCGCTTCGACCGGGCGCGCTTCGAGGCGCGACTCACGACGCGCCGGCTGGGCCGCGCGCTGATCGCGCGCGCGTCCACGGAGTCCACGAACGACGACGCGTGGGACGCGCTGCAGCAGGGGCTGGCGGACGGCGTCACGGTGGTGGCGGACGAGCAGACGCGCGGTCGCGGGCGGCTGGGCCGGCGCTGGGAGCACGCGCCGGGGCAGGGGCTCGCGCTGTCGGTGGGGCTGCACCTGGGCTGCGACGCGCGGCCGATGGGTGCGGCGGCGCTGGCCACGGGGCTGGCACTGGCCGAGGGGCTCGACGCACTGGGCGTGCGCGCGTCGCTCAAGTGGCCGAACGACGTGCTGCTGGGCGGACGCAAGCTGGCGGGCATCCTGTGCGAGTCGCGCGCGCTGCCGCGCGGGGACGCGGTGGTGATCGGCGTGGGCGTGAACGTGCGCCAGCGCGCGGAGGACTTCCCGCCGGAGATCCGCGAACTGGCGGCCTCGCTCGCGCTGGCGGGCCACGACGCGAGCGCAGAAGACGTGGCGGCGGCGTTCCTGAACGCGATGGAGCGGCGCTGGGACCAGCTTCAGGAGGGCAGCCGCGCCGACGTGCTGGCGGCGTGGACGGCGCGCAGCGACATGTGGGGGCGCACGGTCACGGTGCCGCTGCCGGGCGGGCCGACCGCGGCCGAGGCGCGGCGGCTCGACGACGACGGCGCGCTGATCGTGCGACTGCCGAGTGGCGTCGAGGCGGCCGTGGTGGCGGGTGACGTGCTGATGCACGAGAGCGGGGAGCCGCGCGCGTGAGCGACGAACGCCCCGAAGGCTCGCCGCCCGCGAGCGAAGCCGGCCGGCCCACGCCGCCCGCGGTGCCGGATCTCTTCGCCGCGTCCGACGCGCCGCCGTCGGCCCCCGCGGCCTCGGCGCCGTCCGCCGCGAGCCCGCCCGCGGCCGCATCCGACGCGTCGACGGATCCGATGTCGCCGCACTTCGTGCCACCGCGGCCGCCGCATCCGCTGGACTCGTACCCTCGCGTGGAGTCACTGCCGGACTTCCCGCACCGCGAGCCGCGCCGCGGCGGGCCCGAGGACAGCGACCCGCGGGCATGGCGCGAGTTCCGGCCCGACGACGAGAAGCCGTTCTTCCCCACGGGCGACGGCGAGATGAGCTTCTTCCAGCACCTCGAAGAGCTGCGCGTGGTGCTGATGCGCTCGGTGTTCGCGATCGCGATCGGCGCGGTGGGCGGCTGGTGGCTGGCGCCGATCGTGCTGGAAGACGCGATCCGCCGCACGGTCAAGGTGGTCACGGTGCTGTCGCCGTTCGAGGCCTTCAACGAGCGCCTCAAACTCATGGTGATCCTGGGCAGCGTGATCGCGCTGCCGATCGTGCTGTGGCAGGTGTGGTCGTTCGTGGTGCCGGGGCTGCTCAAGCGCGAGCGCGGCTGGATCCTGCCGCTGGTGATGGGCTCGATCGTGCTGTTCGTGGCGGGCGCGTCGGCGGCGTACTTCTACGTGGTGCCGCTGGTGGTGCACGTGCTCGAGGGGTTCGTGGTGCCGGGCATGCTCACGCAGATCCGGCTCAGCTTCCTGCTCGACTTCACGTACAACCTGGCGCTCGCGTGCGGCATCCTCGCGCAGCTGCCGCTGGTGACGATGCTGCTCACGGCGATCGGCCTGGTGACGCCGGGCTTCCTGCTGCGGCAGTGGCGCTACGCACTGGTGGGCATCTTCATCATGACGGCGCTCATCACGCCGGGCGACGTGGTCAGTGCGCAGCTGGTGATGGGCTTCCCGATGGCGGCGTTGTACTTCCTGAGCGTGGGGCTGTCGGCGCTGGTGGCGAAGAAGCGCACGGAGTCCGAGGAAGCGTGGCTGAACGAGGGAGAGGAGAAGACCAGTGCCCCGAGCTGATCGCGCGCCGCGACAACGAGCCGCGCGTGCGCCGAAGCGCCGTGTGCGCAACGCGCCGCCCGAGCACGTGCTGGCGGTGGACGTGGGCAACAGCGAGACCACGGTGGGCCGCTTCTTCGGCACGGAGCTGGAGGAGTTCTGGCGGCTCACGAGCGGTCGCGTGACGGCCGACGAGCTGCGGCTGCAGCTGGAGGCGCTCGTCCGTTCGAGCGCCACGGGCTGGGGCAGCGTCGTGTGCTCGGTGGTGCCGTCGCTCACCGGACCGTGGCTGGACGCGCTGCGGCGCGTGACCGGGCTCGATCCCGTGGAGGTGACGGCGTCGAACACGCCGCTGCCCGTGCGCGTGCCGGATCCGTCGTCCGTGGGCGCGGACCGCATCGCCAACGCGCTGGCCGTGACGCGGCTGCACGGCACGCCGGCGATCGTGGTGGACCTGGGCACGGCGACCACGTTCGACTGCGTGGCGAAGGACGGCGCCTACGTGGGCGGCGCGATCGCGCCGGGCGTGGTGACGTCGTCGGAGGACCTGTTCCGCCGGGCCGCGCGGCTGGCGCGCGTGGACCTGCGCGCCCCCGAGCGGGCGCTGGGCCGCACCACCGAGGAGTGCCTGCGCGTGGGCGTGATCTGGGGCAACGCGGGGCTGGTGGACGCGCTGGTGCGCCGCATCGCGAAGGAGCTGGGCGGCAAGCCGCGCGTGGTGGCCACCGGCGGCCTCGCGACGGTGATCGCGCCCGAGTGCGAGACCGTGCACGTCGTGGACGAGGCGCTGACCTTGAAAGGGATGCGCCTGCTGTGGGAAGAACGCAGGTGAGCCGACCTGTCCGTGGCCGTGTGGCCCGTCGTCCTATTCCGGAGGGAGCCTTGAAGCACATCCGCATCGCATCGTTCGCCGTCGTCGCGCTGGCCGCCACCGTCGCGGTCGCCTTCGCGGGTGCCAGGAAGCCCGCCGCGGGCGCGTTCCGTCCGATCCCGCCCACCGCGGTGCAGCAGGATTCGCTGATCCGCCCGGGCGAGTCGCACTTCGCGCACCTGTGGCAGATCACGTTCGGCGGCCAGAACGCCGAGGCGTACTGGAGCGCCGACGGCCGCAAGATCAGCTTCCAGGCCATGACCGGCGACATGAAGTGCGACCAGCAGTACTGGATCGACCTCGCGACCGGCCAGGTCACGCGCTACAGCACCGGCAAGGGCCGCACCACGTGCGGCTACTGGATGGACCACGACCAGCGGCTGCTGTTCGCGAGCACGCACCTGGGCGGCGACGCCTGCCCGCCGGATCCCGACATGAGCCAGGGCTACACGTGGGCGATCTACCCGTCGTACGACATCTTCACGTGCAAGCCCGACGGCTCCGACCTCAAGCGCCTCACCGACAACCCGGCGTACGACGCCGAGGCCACGGTGTCGGTGGACCAGAAGTGGATCCTCTTCACCAGCAAGCGCGACGGCGACATCGACCTGTACAAGATGCGCCCCGACGGCACGGGCCTGATGCGGCTCACGAACAGCCCCGGCTACGACGGTGGCGCGTACTTCTCGCACAGCGGCAAGCAGATCGTGTGGCGCACGTACCGCACCGACGACGCCACGAAGGTGGCCGCGTTCCGCGACCTGCTGGCGAAGGACCTCGTGAAGCCCGCGAAGATGGACATCTGGGTGGCCAACGCCGACGGCTCGAACCAGCGGCGCATCACCGACAAGCCGGGCGCCTCGTTCGCGCCGTTCTTCACGCCCGACGACAAGCAGATCATCTACTCGTCGAACTACGAGAACCCGCGCAGCCGCAACTTCGACCTGTACCTGGTGCCCGTGGCGGGCGGTGAGCCCGTGCCGGTGACGCGCGACTCGGACTTCGACGGCTTCCCGATGTTCAGCCCCGACGGGAAGTGGCTCGTCTTCTGCTCGAACCGCGGCGGCAAGGTGTCGGGCGAGACGAACATGTTCATCGCCCAGTGGAAGCCCTGAGACGCAACGGTGGGGCGGCGGCCGCGGGGCTCCTGGCGATCCTCGCGGCCGTCGCCGCTTTCCGCTGGTCCGACGCGCCGCGGCTGCCGTTCCTGAACGACGACTACCTGTTCCTGGACAAGGCCGCGCGCACGTCGTTCTTCGATCTGTGGGGCTTTCGCGAGCTGGCGTTCCACTGGTGGCGGCCGTGGTCGCGCGAACTGCACTACTGGGCGCTGTCGCGCGCGTTCGGCGCGCACGAGCCCGCGTTCCACGTGGCGAACGCGCTGCTGTGGCTGGCGGCGCTCGGGCTGTACGCGGCGCTCGCGCGTCGCGCCGTGGGGGGGCGCGCCGCGGTGGTGGCCACGCTCGGCGCCGCGGCGATGGCCGCGTGGGACCTGCCGCTGCTGTGGGCCGCCGGCGCGCAGGACCTGTGGATGATCGCGTGGTCGCTGGCCGCGCTGCTGGCGTGGGCGAGCGACCGCCGCGCGTGGGCCGCGCTCGCGTTCGCGCTGGCGCTGGCCAGCAAGGAGACCGCCGCGCTGCTGCCCGTGGTGGCGATCGCGTGGGACGTGGGCGTCGCGCGGCGCGCGCCGGTCGCCGCGCTGCGCCGTGCGTGGCCGCTGGCGCTGCTCACGCTCGCATGGGCCGCCGTGCACCCCGTGCTCGGCGGGCGCCTGTGGCAGGGTGCTTTCACGCCGCTGCCGCCGTCGCCCGCGGCGATCCCCGCGTGGCTCGTGCCGCTGCGCGCGGTCGGGCTGCTGGCGAGCGCCGACGCGTGGCCCGCGCCGCAGGCCGGCTGGCCGGTCGCGCTGCTGCGCGGCGCCGGGCCCGCGCTGCTGCTGGCGGGCGCCGCGTGGTGGACGGCGCGACGCGAGGCCGCGCGCACCACGCGCGACGTGCACGGCACGTCGATGCGCGCGCTCGCCGCGCTCGCGGCCGCGTGGGCCGCCGCCGGCTGGGCGCCGCTCCTGCAGCCCGGGCTCGGCTGGCACGCCTACTACGGACTCTTCGGCGCGCTGGGCGCGTGGCTGCTGATGGGCGCGTGGCTCGCGAAGCGGCCGGCCGTGGCTGGCGCCGCCGTGGCCGCCGTCGCACTTCTGGGCGCCGCGCGCGCCGACACGCCGAGCGCGGACTGGGGCGACGCGTGGTACCAGCGCCGCGCCGGGTACTTCGTTGCGCGCATGCGCGACCATCTGCGCGCGCTGCACCCGTCGTGGCCCGCGCACTCGCGGCTGTGGTTCAGCGAACTCCCGAACAACGTCGGCTTCCTGTCGGGCGACGGCCCCGCGCTGCGCGTGTGGTACGCGGACCCCACGCTGCGCGCCGGCTTCCAGAGCGCATGGCGCCCGCGTGCGGCTGGCGAGAGCGCGGGGGAGGACTACTTCTTCCGCGCCGACTCGCTGCGCGGCTGGATCGAGATGCGCACCGGCGCCGAGGACGCCGCGCTCGCCGAGCGCGAGAACCCGCGCTGGTCCGAGGACCAGCAGTCGCTGGCCACGCTGCTGCTGGAGCGCGGCGACGCCCCGCGGGCGGCCGCGATGTACCGCAAGGTCGCCGACGCCCGCCCGCGCGACGCCGAGCCCGCGTACAACGTGGGCGTGGCGATGCTCGCCGCGGGCGACACGCTGCGCGCCTCGCAGTGGTTCGCCGAGGCCGCGCGGCGGCCCGACGTGAACGCCCGTGTGCGCGCCGCGGCCAGGGAGGCGGGGCTGGAGCTGTGGCGGTGACGCGCGGGGTCACGTCCCCCGGCGCGGGCCGAACGGCGGGCTCGTCGGGCTGAGTCCGGCCGCGCGGCGCCCCACCACCCGCGATCCTGAAACGAGCCCTTGCCATCGACTCCGAACCCCGTATACTGAACCGCATGGTTCAGCGTTCAGTCGCTCGCCTCGACGACGTCTTCAGCGCGCTCTCGGACACCACGAGGCGCGGGGTGCTCATGCAACTCGGGCGCTCGGACGCTTCGATCACGCTCCTGGCCGAGAAGTTCGACATGACGCTGACCGGCATGAAGAAGCACGTCAGCGTCCTCGAGCAGGCCGGCCTCGTGACGACGGAGAAGGTCGGGCGGGTGCGAACCTGCAAGCTCGGGCCACGCCGGCTGGAGGCCGAGTCGGCCTGGATCGAGAGTTACCGGAAGCTCTGGGACGAGCGCTTCGATGCGCTCGACGCGCTCGTCCAGGAACTGGGAAGGAAGGGGAGACGCAGATGAAGAACCCGACACTCGTGGAACGTCGGTCCGATCGCGAGGTCGTGGCCGTTCGGACGATCGACGGACCGCCGCACCTCGTGTTCAAGGCGTGGGCCGATCCCGAGCTGTTCCAACGATGGTGGGTACCGAAGTCGGTCCCGATGACCCTTCTCAGTTGCGAGATGGACGTTCGCACCGGGGGGACATACCGCCTCGTGTTCGGCATGGACTCGCAGACGATGGCGTTCTTCGGCAAGTACATCGAGGTGACTCCCCCTTCACGCCTCGTGTGGACGAACGACGAAGGAGGCGCGGACGCCGTGGTCATCACGACCGTCACCTTCGAAGCGCGCGAGGGCAAGACGCTGCTGACCCTGCACGAACTGCATCCCTCGAAGGAAGCCCTCGATGCGGCCATGGAATCGGGCGCGATGGCCGGAACCCCCGAGCAGTGGGATCAACTGGAGGAGTTCGTCGTCACCTTGTTGCCCTGAGCGCGGGAGGTCGGATCCGCCCCCCGCGTGGAGGGGTGCACCCCACCTGCGCCCGGACCGGAGGTCCCGCCCGCAACAGCCCGTCCCGCAACGCACTGGGCGCGTCGGGTATCCCGGCCGGCAGCCTTCGTCGACGTGCGGTTGGCAGGCGCCGCCGCCGATAACGCCCGCACGGCGGCCGTCACCCCCGGCGTCCCCGCGGAGGCTCACGGATGGGCAAGCAACTCCAGTTCGACGAGGCGGCTCGCCGCGCGCTGTGGACGGGCGTGGACCAGCTCGCCAGCGCGGTGCGCGTGACGCTGGGCCCGCGCGGGCGGGCCGTGCTGCTGGACCGCGCGCACGGCTGGCCCACGATCACGCGCGACGGCATCGCCGTGGCGCAGGAGATCGAGCTTCCCGACCCGTTCGCGAACCTCGGCGTGCACATGCTGCGCGAGGCCGCGTTCCGCACCGCGGCCGACGCCGGCGACGGCACCACCACCGCCACCGTGCTGGCGCACCGGCTGGTGGGCGACGGGCTCAAGGCGATCGAGGCGCGGCACAATCCCGTGGCCGTGCGCCGCGGCATGGACCGCGCCGCCGCCGTGGCGCTGCAGGCGCTGCGCGCGGGTGCGCGCCCCGTGGAACACACGCGCGACCTGGCCCGGGTGGCCACGCTCGCTTCGGGCGATCCCGCCACCGGCGAGCTGGTGGCCGAGGCGCTGGAGCGCGTGGGCCGCCACGGCGTGGTGACGGTGGAGGAGGGCCGCGGGCTCGACACCACGCTCGACGTGGTGGAGGGCGTGCGCTTCCAGGGCGGCTACGCGAGTGCGTACTTCGTGACCGACCCGGAGGACATGGAAGCCTCGTTCGACCATCCGCTGGTGTTCCTGGTGGACGGCCCGCTCGTGCGCGCGCAGGACGTGGTGTCCGCGCTCGAGCACTCCGCGCGGTTGTCGCGGCCGCTGCTGGTGGTGTGCGAGAACATCGAGGGCGACGCGCTGTCGGTGCTGGTGGTCAATCGCCTGCGCGGCACCGCGCCGTCGGTGGCCGTGAAGGTGGAAGGCAGCGCCCGGCGCCGCCGCGAGCTGCTCGACGACCTGGCCGTGGTCACCGGCGCGACGCTGTTCGCCGAGGACACCGGCCGCTCGCCGGAGCGCTGTGAGCCCGGCGCGCTGGGCCGCGCGCGGCACGTGACGGTGGACCTGAAGCAGACCACGCTGCGCCAGGGCGGCGGGCGCTCCGAGACGGTGCGCAGCGCGCTGGTGCAGCTGTCGCGCGAGCTGGGCTCGGCCACGCACGAGTCCGACCGCCGCCGCATCCGCGAGCGCGTTGCGCGCGTGTCGGGTGGCGTGGCCGTGGTGCGCGTGGGCGGCGCCACCGAGTCCGAGCTGCACGAGCGGCGCTCGCGCGTGGAAGACGCGCTCGCCGCCACGCGTGCGGCGGTGGAGGAAGGCGTGGTGCCCGGCGGCGGCGTGGCGCTGCTGCGCGCCGAGAGCGCCGTGCGTGCGCTGAACCTGACCGGCGCCGAGAGCGTGGGCCGCGAGATCCTGGTGGCCGCGCTGAGCGAGCCCACGCGGCAGATCGCCGTGAACGCCGGCGAGGACCCGCAGGTGGTGCTGTCGCGACTGCGTGGCGGCGACGGCGCGTTCGGCTGGAACGCCGTGACCGGCCACTACGGCGACCTCGTGGCCGAGGGCGTGATGGACCCCGTGAAGGTGCTGCGCTACGCGCTGAGCAACGCCGTCAGCCTGGGCGCGCTCGTGCTCACGACCGAAGTGATCGTGATCGACGAGGGTCCCGACGCCGCGAAGGAAGAGGGCGAGAGCGCGGCGTAAGGGGGGGCACGCCCGCTCGACGGAGCTGCCCACTCCGGCTCGGTGCGCGTGTTCGGGGATGCGCCCGCCCCGCCGCTTCGGCGAGAATGCCGCGCGCCCGTCGCGCCGTTCCGAACGCGCCGCCACCCGGAGAGCCGCATGCGCCGACTCGCCTGCCTTGCCGCCGCACTCGCGTGCCTCGCCGCGTGCACACCGCCGGCGCGGGACACCGCCGCCGACGTCGCCGCCGTGAAGGCGCTGGTCCACGACCGACTCGCCGCCGCGCTCGAGGGCGACACCGCGCGCTGGCACCGCCAGGTGTCGGACGCCTGCCTGTGGACCGGGCCCGCGCTGCGCAACGAGACCACGGCCGGCGTGCTGGCGAGCATCGCCGCCAACCGCGTGCTCAAGCCGGCGGCGCAGGAGATCCGCGATCTCGACGTGCGCGTGTCGGGCGACGTGGCGCAGGCCACGTACGTGCAGCTGGTGCAGGACGGGTCCCAGGCCGCCGAGGCGGGCAAGCGCTTCCGCAAGACCGACACGTACCAGCGGCAGCGCGGCGCGTGGCGGCTGATCGGCGCCGCGGAGGTGGCCGTGCCGTATCGGCCCCGCATGCAGCCGGGCGCCGCGGTCGTGGAGGCGATCGCGGGCCGCTACGTGTTCGGCGGCGCGGACACGCTGACCGTGATCGCGGCGTCGCCCGGACGCTTCCTGCTGCGCGGGCAGGACGGCATCACCGACACGCTGCTGGCCGAGAACGACTCGACGCTGTTCGTGGAGGGCGATCCCGGCTCCTGGGTGTTCCGCCGCGCCGCGGCGGGCCCGGTGCTCGCGCTGATCTACCGTGCGGAGGGCGGCAAGGACGTGGTGCTGCCGCGCGTGCGGTAGCGGCTCAGCGCCGCACCTCGCAGCTCGACGCGCCGAACAGCATCCGTCGCGCGGCGAACCAGCGGTACGCGCGCTCGGCGTAGGGGCGCACGCGCGGCGAGGTGATCAACCGCGCCCAGCGACGGCCGCCGGGCAGCTCGCGCAGCAGCGCGGCGACCGCGTCGACGCCCGTCTCGATGCCGCGCTCGGCCGACCACACGTGCAGCTCCTCGAGGGCGCGCGTGTCCGCGAGCGGACCCAGGCGCGTGCGTGCGGCCACGGACTGCACCGGCTCGGCCCGCAGGCGGCGGTCGCGATCCAGCCCGAGGGCCCATGCCGTGGACCGGGAGCACACGCCGCAGGCGCCGTCGTAGAACACCCACAGTCGGGTGGTGGCGGAGTCGGGAGGCGAATCGAAGTCGCCCCGCTCGAGTGTGGCGATCACGGGCGCCCCTGCGGCCGGCCTTCGGGAAAGGCGAACGGCGGCTCCAGCGCGCGGCCGTCCTCGAGTTCGATCGACGCACCCGATTCGAGCACGGCGCGACGCAGGATCGCCAGGCCGATCCAGCGCTCGCCCTCGGCGATCGCCGTGGTGACGCGCCCCACCCGTTCGCCGCCCGAGCGGACGTCGCACGGCACGGCCGGCGGTGCGCCGGCGCCGCCCGTGCGCATGAGCTGACGGCGCACGCTGTCGTACGTCACCAGTCGCTGCAGCGCTTCCTGCCCGGTGTAGCAGCCCTTGGCCAGGTGCACCTCGGACCACAGGTTCGCCTCGTACGGCGTGAACTCGTCGGCCACCTCGTGCCCGTTCGCCGCGTGGCCGAACTCCACGCGATCGGCTTCGTCGGATGCCGCGAGCCGCGCGTCGGGCTCGCCCACCAGCAGCGCGAACGGCGCCTCGGTGCGTACGTAACGCGGCACGCCGGCGTCCTCGACCAGTTCGCCCATCGGGCCGCCCGGGTCGCGCACGCGCCGCACCGCGAGCATTGCCGACTGGTCGTCGATCTTCACGTCCTCGCGGAACACGTGCTTGTCGACCCACGCGGCGAGCACGTCGCCCGGCGCGTCCTCGCGCAGCAGCCACACCGCGCCGTCGCGCGCGTGCGCCACCACCGCGCGGTGCAGCAGCCGCCCGCGGAAGTCGCAGAACAACGTCGCCACGGCCGAGCCCGCCGGCAGTTCCGCGAGCGCATTCGTGGAGATGCGGTGCAGGACGGCGAGCACGTCGCGGCCGGTGAGCCGGAGCGCGGAGGAGGTGGTGCGGGCGCTGGTGGAGGAGGAGGTCATGGGTGGAGGCTAGAGATGCACCGAGGGTGGCGCAAGGTTCTGGGCGCTGCTAGCTTCCGGGCCTCGTTTCACCCTCTGGATGGAGCTCCCATGACCGCCGAAGCCCTTGCCGGCCTGCTGGCCGAGCTGGTGGACATCCCCAGCGTCACCGGGAACGAGCGGGCCATCGCCGACTTCGTGGCGGGCCGGCTGGCCGCCCGCGGCACGGGCGAGGTGCTGCGCTCGGGGCTGGGCGTGGTGTGGCGCGGGCCCCGGCGCGGGCGGCCGCTGGTGGTGCTGGCGGGTCACCTCGACACGGTGCCGCCGCAGGGCAACGAGCGCGCGCGCCGCGTGGGCGGCGACCTGTTCGGCGTCGGCACGACCGACATGAAGTCGGGCGACGCGGTGATGCTGGCGCTGGTCGAAACGCTCGACCCGGCGGCGCTGCGCTTCGACCTGGCGTGCGTGTTCTACGACGCCGAGGAGGGGCCGCACGCGAACAACGGTCTCGCTCGCATCCTGCCCGGGATGCCGTGGCTCACCGAAGCGTCGCTGGCGGTGATCCTGGAACCCACCGACCTCGCGGTGGAGATGGGCTGCAACGGCGTGCTCAACGTGGAAGTGCGCGTGCCCGGCGAATCGGCGCACGCCGCGCGGCCGTGGATGGGGCGGAACGCGGTGGGCGAGGGCGCCGGCTGGCTCGCCGACATCACGCGCTTCCCGACCACCGAGGTGCTGGTGCAGGGCATCACGTACCGCGAGACGCTGCAGGTCACCACGCTGCGCGCGGGCACGGCGCGCAACGTGATCCCGGGCGAGATGGTGGCCAACGTCAACCATCGCTTCACGCCCGACCGCACGGTGGAGCAGGCGACCGCGCGCGTGCGCGCGCTGGTGCCCGAAGCGTTCGGCTTCGAGGTCGTGGACGCGGCGCCCGCGGGCGCGGTGTGCATGGACCACCCCGACGTGCAGGCGTTCGTGCGCCGCTTCGGCGCGAAGGTCGCGGGCAAGCAGGGCTGGACGGACGTCGCGCGCTTCACGGCGGCGGGCGTGCCGGCTTTCAACTTCGGGCCCGGGCTCGCGGAGCTGTGTCACCGCGCCGACGAGCGGTGCCCGGTCGAGAACCTGGGGCGCGCCTACGACTGGCTGGCCGCGTTCCTGACCACGGAGGCCTGAGATGAGCACGGTCGTCGCGAAACCCGGTCCGATCCATCCGCTGCTCTCGGGCGGCGAGGAATATCCGTTCGTGAAGCTCGAGCGCCGCCGCCGCGAGCTGGCGCCGGCGGGCGTGGCCACGATCAACTTCGGCATGGGCGACCCGCGCGAGGAGACGCCCGCGTTCATCCGCGAGACGCTCGCGAAGTCGATCCCCGCCGTGTCGAGCTACCCGGCCACCACCGGCAAGGCCGAGCTGCGCGCGGCGTGCGCGGCGTGGCTCGGGCGCCGCCACGGCGTGACGGTGGACCCGGAAGTGCACGTGCTGCCCGCGAACGGCACCAAGGAGGCGGTGTTCCTGCTCGCGCTGGCGATCGTCGACCGCACGGGCGCCGACGCGCGCGACACGGTGGTGATCCCGACCCCCGCGTACCCGGTGTACGAGTCGGGCGCGCGGTTCGCCGGCGCGACGCCGCACTTCGTGCCGCTGCGTTCCGAGGACGGCTGGTGCTTCAACCCCGACCGCGTCAGCGCGGACGTGTGGGCGAAGACGGCGCTGCTGTGGATCAACTCGCCGCACAACCCCACGGGCGCCGTGCTCGACCGCGCTGCGGGCGCGAGGATCGTGGCGCTCGCGCGCCAGTACGGCTTCTGGGTGGTGTCCGACGAGGCGTACGCCGACCTGTGGTTCGAGGGCGACGCACCGGGCACGCTGCTGGCGCACGGGCTCGACAACGTGCTCGCCATGTACACGCTCAGCAAGCGCTCGGCGATGACGGGCTACCGTTCGGGCTTCATGGCGGGCGACGCGCGGCTGATCGACGCGCTGCGCACGTTCCGGCCGAACGCGGGCGTGGCCACGCCCGACTTCGTGCAGGACGCGGCGATCGCGGCGTGGAACGACGACGCGCACACGGCCGCGCAGCGCGCCAAGTACGGCGAGAAGCGCGCGCTGTTCATGGCCGAGTTCGCGAAGCGCGGCTGGCAGCACGAGGCCAGCCAGGCGACCTTCTACATCTGGATGAAGGCGCCGGGCGGCGACGACGTGGCGTTCGTGGAGAAGCTGCTGCGGCTGGGGCTGGTCGCCACGCCGGGCTCGTACCTGGGTCGCGGCGGCGAGGGCTTCGTGCGCTGGGCGCTGGTGCCCACGCTCGCGCAGTGCCGCGAGGCGATCGCGCGGCTCGAGCAGCTCGCGTAGTCCACACGTTGGTCCGGGAGGCCGTCATGTCGCGTCGCGTGTGCACGCTGATCGCCGTCGCGCTGCTCGCCGTGTCGTGCGCGAGCCCGTCGCGGCTGGCGCGCCGGTCGGGGCAGGAGCTGGCGCAGGGAGACCTCGACCACGCCTACGACCTGGCGCGGCGCGCGGTCGAGAAGGACGCCTCGAACGCCGAGGCGCGCGCCGCGTACGAGCGCGCGAGTGACCGGCTGGGCGCCGACTGGCGCCAGCGGATCCGCTCGCAGGTGGGCGCCGACAGCACGGCCGCCGCGGAAGCCGCGATCCGCTACAGCCGCTTCCGCTCGGAGGTGCTCGCGCACGGTGCGTCGGTGCCCGAGGACGCGGGCTGGGCCGCCGACGAGGCGCTGCTCTACCGGACCGCGGCGCAGCGCCACTACCAGAGGGGCCGTGACGCGCTCGCCGCGAAGAAGCCGAAGGCCGCGTGGGCCGCGTTCGGCGACTGCCGCCGGTTCATCCCCGGCTACGCGGACGCCGCGTCGATGCAGGCGCGCGCGCTGCGGCTGGCCACGGCGCGCGTGGCCGTGCTGCCGTTCGCCGAGAGCATCGACGTGCCGGGCCTCACGCTCGAGATGCACCGCCGCACCGCCGCCGAGGTGGCGAGGCAGGCGGGCGGGGAGTTCACGTTCACGGCGCTCGTGCCCACGGACTCCGTGGACGACGCGCTGACGCTGGCCGACGCGCAGGAGCCCACGCGCGAGCGCGCGATCGCCGCCGGCCGCCGGCTGGGCGCGCAGCGCGTGGTGACCGGGCGGTTCGCGGGGATGCGCTCGTCGAACGACTCGAAGGAGTCGGTGCAGCCGTTCGTGCACCGCGTGGACGTGCGCGACGACAAGGGCGTGACGCAGCCGCGCTGGGACGCCGGCGAGCTCACCGTGATCACGCGCTCGCGCGAGGTGAAGCTGCAGACCGAGATCGAGGTGATCGACGTGCGCACCGGCGCCACGGTGGCCCGGCGCACCGTGCCGGCCGAGGCGTTCGCGCGCACGGTGTGGACCGACTTCCGGCCCGAGGGCGACTGCACGCGCTACGCGCTGATCGACCCCGACACCAGGAAGGCCGAGCCCGACCGCGCGAAGGCCGCGGAAGCGCGCTGGAAGGAGGGCGTGGGCTCGTGGTCGCTGCCGGCGCTGCTGGAGCGCGCGCAGAAGGACCGGGACCGGGCGCGCTACAAGTCCGACTACCGGCGCGAGTTCCTGGGCGACACGCGCTCGCGGCCGGTGTGGCTCGGCGAGCTGCCGAGCGAGGACGACCTCGCGTACTGCGCGCTGGAGGAGCTGTGGAAGCCGGTGCTCGCCGCGTTGCGGGAGCTCGACGCGAAAGAGTAGCTTCCGCCCCTTCTCGAACCCTGGGAGCGGACATGTCCGACTATCCGATCGAGCGCTGGCGGCAGGTGCTGGAAGAGGGCTGGAGCGGGCAGCGCCCGCTCGACGACCCGGCCCTGCGCGGCGCGGTCGAAGGCACGATGGCCGGGCTCGACGCCGGCGACATCCGCGTGGCCTCGCCGCCGGAGCAGCCGGGCGAGCCGTGGGTGACGCACGCGTGGGTGAAGGAAGCGATCCTGCTCTACTTCCGCATGCGCGTGTCGACCACCATGGAAGTGGGCCCGTTCGAGTACCACGACAAGGTGCCGCTCAAGAAGAACCTGGCCGCGGCCGGCGTGCGCGTGGTGCCGCCGGGCGTGGCGCGCTACGGCAGCTTCCTCGCGCCGGGCGTGATCCTGATGCCGGGCTACGTCAACGTGGGCGCGCGCGTGGGCGAGGGCACGATGGTGGACACGTGGGCCACCGTCGGCTCGTGCGCGCAGGTGGGCGCGCGCGTGCACCTGTCGGGCGGCGTCGGCATCGGCGGCGTGCTGGAGCCGCCACAGGCGGCGCCCGTGATCATCGAGGACGACTGCTTCATCGGCTCGCGCGCGATCGTGGTGGAGGGCGTGCACGTGGAGCGCGGCGCCGTGCTGGGCGCCGGCGTCGTGCTGACGGCGAGCACGGCGATCGTGGACGTGCGCGGCGCCGAGGCGATCGAGACGCGCGGCCGCGTGCCGGCGAACGCCGTGGTGATTCCCGGCTTCCGGCCGAAGAAGTTCGCCGCCGGCAACTTCGGCGTGCCGTGCGCGCTGATCATCGGCGAGCGCAAGGCGAGCACCGACACCAAGACGTCGCTGAACGAAGCGCTGCGCACCTTCGGCGTGCCGGTGTG
>JBGAMH010000378.1:0-2108 GCA_044223135.1 Candidatus Eiseniibacteriota bacterium
GGCATCCTCGACTCCGCGCGCTTCCGCGCGTTCCTCGGCATGGAGCTGAACGTGAGCGCCGCCGACGTGCAGGCGATGGTGCTCGGCGGTCACGGCGACTCCATGGTGCCGCTGCCCCGCTACACGACGGTGTCGGGCATCGCGATCACCGAGCTGATCCCGGCGGACCGGCTGGCGCAGATCATCCAGCGCACGCGCGACGGCGGCGCCGAGATCGTGAAGCTGCTCAAGACCGGCTCGGCCTACTACGCGCCGGCGATGAGCGCGGTCGAGATGGTGGAGGCGATCCTCACCGACCAGAAGCGCCTGGTGCCGTGCAGCGTGATGCTGGAGGGCGAGTACGGCCTGAACGGCATGTTCTGCGGCGTGCCGGTGATGCTGGGCGGCAAGGGCGTCGAGAAGATCGTCGAGCTCAAGCTCGAGGACGCCGACCGCGCCGCGCTGCACAAGTCGGCGAACGACGTCGCGGACATGATCAAGGAGCTGAAGGGCTGAGAAGCCCGGCGGCCCCGCGCCGCCGGCACTGCACGCGCGCCGCGTTCCGGAGCACCGGACGCGGCGCGCTTCGTCTACCGGGTGGGGGCCACGGATGCGCGCCGAAATCACGACCGTGCTGCTGCTGGCGATGAGCAACGTGTTCATGACCATCGCGTGGTACGGCCACCTGCGGAACATGCGCGACAAGCCGTGGTTCGTCGCCGCGCTCGTGTCGTGGGGCATCGCGCTGTTCGAGTACCTGCTGCAGGTGCCGGCCAACCGCATCGGCCACCGGGTCATGAGCGTGTCGCAGCTGAAGATCCTGCAGGAAGCGATCACGCTGTCGGTGTTCGTGCCGTTCGCGGTGCTGTTCCTGAAGGAGCGCCCGAGGCTGGACTTCCTGTGGGCGGCGCTGTGCATGCTGGGCGCCGTCTGGTTCGTGTTCCGCGGCGCGACGCCGCGACCCTGAGGAGCGCGCCATGTGTCGCAACATCCGCACGCTGCATCATTTCGATCCGCCGGCGACCGACGACGAGGTGCGCGCCGCGGCGCTCCAGTACGTGCGCAAGCTGAGCGGCGCCACGCGTCCGTCGCGCGCGAACGAGGCGGCCTTCGCACGGGCGGTGGACGAGGTCGCACGCGTGTCGCGCGAACTGCTCGCGGCGCTGGTGGCCACGGGGCCGCCGAAGAACCGCGAGGTGGAAGCGGCGAAGGCCCGGGAGCGCAGTGCACGGCGATTCGGGCGCGAGGCGCCGCCGGCGTAGGGACGCTCGTCACGGGCGTCCGCGCGCGACGCCCCACGTTTCGTCGTTCGCGTTTCGGAGGGACTCCACCATGGCGAAGACGCCACCCGCTCGTCGATCCCGGGCCACCGGGGATCCGGTGCTCCGCTGGCTGCTGGACTCCGACCCCTCGGTCCGCTGGCAGGTGCTGCGCGACCTCACCGACGCGTCCGCGGACGAGATCGCGGCCGAGCGTGCGCGCGTGGCCGTCGAGGGCGAAGGCGCGCGACTGCTCGCGCTCCAGGCCGCCGACGGGCGCTGGGGAGGCGCCGCGTGGAACCGCGGCTGGGACTCCACCATGCACGCGCTGTTGCTGCTGCGCGACCTCGGCCTCGATCCCGCGGGCGCCGAGGCGCGGCGTGCGACGGACCTCGTGTGCGAGTGCGTCACGTGGCGGGGCTGCGCCCCGCCCGAGTGCGACGACCACCGCTTCTTCGAGGGCGAGATCGAGCCGTGCATCAACGCGCAGGTGGCGATGGTCGGCGCCTACTTCGGCCAGGACGTGCGCGCGCTCGTCGACCGGCTGCTGGGCGAACAGCTGGCCGACGGCGGGTGGAACTGCGAGGCGGCGCGCGGCTCCACGCGGTCGTCGTTCAACACCACGATCTGCGTGCTCGAGGCGCTGCTCGAATACGAACGGTCCGTGGACGCCCGCCCCGACGTGACCGCGGCCCGGCTCCGCGGCCAGGAGTACCTGCTGGACCGCCGGCTCCGGCTGCGCCGGTCGACCGGTGAACCCATCGAGCGGGACCGCAAGGGCGGCGCCGTGTGGACGCGGTTCGCCTTCCCGACCTGGTGGCACTACGACGTGCTGCGCGCGCTCGACCACCTGCGCGCGGCGGGCGTCGC
>JBGAMH010000074.1:0-17489 GCA_044223135.1 Candidatus Eiseniibacteriota bacterium
GGCGGCGAGCGCCACCAGCACGAACACCACGTACGCCGCCACGAAGCGGGCGCGGGGGGTCAGCGTCACGGGCGCCTCATGGCGCGGCGGCTTCCTCGCCTCCGACGAACTTGTAGCCGGCCCCGGTGACGGTCTCGATCAGGCGCGTCTTCTCACCGAGCTTCATGCGCAGCCGGCGCACGTGCACGTCGACGGTGCGCGTCTCGCCCACGTAGTCGTAGCCCCACACCTTGCGCAGCAGCTCCTCGCGCGACAGCACGCGCCCCGGGTGGCGCGCGAAGAACGCGAGCAGCTCGAACTCGCGCGGCGTGAGCACGAGCTTGCGCCCCTTGACCGTGGCCTCGCGCGAGAGCGCGTCCACGCGCAGCGGCCCGCGCTCCACCGCGCCGCCGCCGCGTTCGGGTTGCGCGCGCCGCAGCAGCGCCTTCAGGCGGGCCACGAGCTCGCGCGGGCTGAACGGCTTCGTCAGGTAGTCGTCGGCGCCGTGCTCGAAGCCCAGCAGCTTGTCCATCTCGGCGGCGCGCGCGGTGAGCACCAGCACCGGCAGGTCGGTGGTCGCGGGCTCGCCGCGCACCTCGCGCAGGATCTCGAGGCCCGACAGGCCCGGCAGCATGAGGTCGAGCACCACGGCCGCGGGGCGCGACGCGAAGATCCGGCGCAGGCCCTCCTCGCCGTCGCTCGCGTCGCTCACGCGATAGCCGGCGCGCTCGAGGTTGTAGCGCACGAGGTCGCGGATCTCCTTCTCGTCCTCGATCACCAGCACGAGCTCGCTCATGGATCCTCCCGGGCGGCCGGGATGCTACGCGGGCCGCGCGCCGCGGAAAAGGCCGCGCTGCCGGTATCGGGCACTGGTGGCGGCGGCGGGGCGCACGGTAGAGTCCGCCGCCTTCCGGCGCCGCGCCCGGCGGCGCGCCCACTCCCCGCGAGACCCGGCATGACGTCGTCGTTCGACATCGACACGCCCCGCATCGAACGCCTCGAGCCGCCCGACGCGGCGGAGGTGCTCGCGTTCCTGTCCGCGGACCCGGTGCTGAACGTGTACCTCACGGCGCTCGTGCTCCGCGACGTGCTCGCGCGCCCGCGGGACGACTTCTGGGCCGTGCGGCGGAGCGGGCGGATCACCGCGCTGCTGTACATCGGCGGGCTGTCCGGCGCCGTGCTGCCGGCCGGCGGCGACCTGGAGGCGTTCGCGCTGCTCTCGGAGGCGCTCGGCACGCGGCTGACCACGCTGCCGAAGCGCTGGCAGATCATCGGCCCGCGCGACGCCGTCCGCGTGCTCGCGCGCACGCCGGGCGCCCCGCCGCCGCGGCTCGAGCGCGACCAGCTCTACCTCGCGCTCTCCCCCGCCGACCTCCCTCCCGGCCCCGCCGTGCCGGAACTCCGGAACGCCCGGCGCGAGGACTACGCGCTCGTCTACGAGAGCGGCGCCGCGCTGCGCGCCGAGGAACTGCTCGAGGACCCGCGCGAGGCCGACCCGGTCGCGTACGCGCGCCGCGTCGAGGAGGACTGCCGCGACGGCCACACGTGGCTCGTGCGCGACGCGCGGGGGCTCGCGTTCCGGGCCAGCGTGAGCGCGCTCACCGTGGACGCGGCGCAGGTGTCGGGCGTGTACACGCCGCCGGAGCGCCGCGGGCAGGGGCTCGCCACGCGCGGACTCGGCGAGCTGTGTCGCCGGCTGTTCGCGCGCAGCGCCCAGGTCTGCCTGTTCGTGAACGACTTCAACGCCTCCGCGCTCGCGGTGTACGAGCGGCTCGGATTCCGCACGCGTTCGGCCTGGGCCTCGGTGTTCTACGAGCGACGCGACTGACGCCGCGGCCGCGCGGCGACGCGCGCGCCGCTACACCGCGCCGAGCGCGCGGGCCACGCCCGGCAGGCCGTCGCGGACGATCTCCACCTCGGGCGCCAGCTCCGCCAGGATCGTGGCGAGCCACGCCGGCGCGTAGTCGCGGGCCAGCCAGAACAGCCGCACGTGACTCCACGCGGGGTCGTTGCGCTTGAGCACCAGCGGCAGCGCGATGTCGATGCTGAACACGTCGCCCACCACGGCGTCGGGCGCTTCTTCGCGCAGCGCGTCCAGGTACATGGGCCGCGCCACTTCCACGCGCAGCGCGCCCAGCTCGAGCCATTCGCTCTCGGCGGGCGACAGCTCGAACTTGCGCGCCGAGCCGCGCAGGCGGAACGCGCCGGGGCGCGCTTCCGGGTGCACGGTGGTGGCGAGCCCGGCGTGCTCGAACCACTCCTCCAGCTTCGCGGTGGTCGAGTTCGACACCACGACGACGTCGGCCACCGACAGCAACCCCGCGGCCACGTCGCGCGCATCGGGCAGGATGGCCGGGCCGCGCGCCGACACCACCCGGCGCACGCCCTCGACGTGGCAGGCGCCGCCGAACGCCTCGAGCGTGCGGTGCTCGCTCGCGACGACCGCGTCGCGCAGCCGGTGCGCGATCGAGTGGCCGTGGACGACCGCGTCCTCGTGCGCCAGCTCGTGGATGTAGTGCAGCAGCGCCGAATGCGGCGCGAACGGGTCCTCGTCGGCGAAGGCGGTGATCCGCCCGCCGGGCGCCCAGCCCCACAGCGTGGGCTCCTCGGCCACGGCGCGGCGCGCCTCGGCGATCCACGCGCGCACGTCGGCGCGTTCGTTCTCGGGGACGAGTCCGGCCAGCGCCTCGTCGAGCACGCGGCCCTGGGATTCCGCTTCGGCGCGGGGGTGCGTCCAGACGCCGTCGAAGTCGCTGAGCAGTCGCATCGGGCGCTGGTACCACGCCGGCCCGCGCGGCGGCAAGGTTCCGCTTGACCGCCCGGGCACCTCGGCCGCACGTTGGCGCGGTCGCGCCACGACGGCGCGCGGACGATTCACAGGGAGGCGATCATGAAGCACGCGTTCGCGGCCATCCTCGTGGTGGCCACGCTGGGCGCCGGTTCGGCGCACGCGCAGGTGTTCGGCCAGATGGGCGGCGCGCGTCCGCTCGAGATGAACGGCCGTCGTGCCGGCGTGGTGCTGCAGATGGGCGAGCAGACGCTGGGCCTGCTCGGCGAGTTGCGGCTGAGCTTCTACCCGGGCGTCGACTTCGGCTTCCAGGGCGGCGTCTCGCGCGTGGACGTGGGGATCGGGCGGCGCAGCGCGATCCGGCTGGGCGCCGACTTCCGCACGCGGATCGCGCAGTCGACCCCCGACATGCCGCTGGACCTGGCGCTGGGCGGCGCGATCGGCGTGGAGACCGCCGACGAGTACACGCTCATGACCGTGGCCCCGGTGCTGCAGGTGAGCCGCACGTTCGAGTTCGCGGGCCGCCCGGCCACGCCCTACGGCGGGATCTCGCTGCTGTTCTCGCGGCTCGACGTCACGGGCGAGAACCAGACGGACCTGGGACTGGGGCTGGCCCTCGGCGCGAGCTGGGAGATCCAGCGCGACGTCCACCTGCTGGCGGAGCTCCAGCCGCACTTCAACGACGAGTTCAACGACAACTTCTCGGCGCTCGTGGGTGTCCAGACCGCGTTCTGAGCGCCTTCGAGCCGGATGCGCGTGATCACAAGCATCGCGCGTCGGCTGCGATCGCGCCTGCGAGAATACGGCAACGCCATGGAAGACATCGGCTTGCAGGTGCATAGACAAGCCCGGAAGCTCGGGTCTTGTCCGCCCCTTGGGCGGGTGCTAGCCTGACCCCCCCGCGTGAAGGTGGTGCGGACCTCCCGCCTTCCACAGGACCTGGCAATCCTCGACAACTCGAATATCGACAATCGCTTGGCGTTTCGCGCCGCGGCGCGCGCGGAGGGTTTTCCCCACCGTGGTGGACTTTGCGCCGCCCGAGTGTGGAAAAGCTGTGGAGGAAGGAGGCGTTCCGGAGCCTTAACACACTGCTCTGTTTGAAGTTGAGACACATGGAAGAATTGTGGACAGTTTCGCCCGCGGGTTTCCACATCGGACCCGCCCCAGAGCCCGCCCCCGCGATGGAGCAATGCTCTCGCGATTTCGGGCCCTGTGGAAAAGTCCCCTGACCTTTCTGCAAGGACCGTGGAATGGCCGTCCAATCTGTTCAGCCGGAGGAACAGACCCGCCTCTGGGAGGCGACGCTGGGCTTCGTCCAGGCCCGTCTCTCCAGCCGGCAGGCGTTCGAGACCTGGTTTCGGCCGATCGTCCCCCGCGAAGTCAGCTCCCAGGCCGTCGAGCTCGAAGTCCCGAATGCATTCTTCGTGGATTGGATCCACGAGCACTACCTGGAGGCACTGCGCGCTTCGCTGACCGAGGCGCTGGGGCGCAGCCCCGAGATCCGCTTCACCGCGCGGGAGGCCGTCCCGCAGAGCGGTGCGCCGTCGACGCCCGCCGCGGCCGTGCCCGAGTCCGACTCCCTGCGTCCGCCCGCACCGGTGGTGGCCGAGCCCGTCGCGGCGGCGCCGCCCGCGAAGCCGGCGGCCGGCAAGCTGTGGATCGAGAGCCAGCTCAACCCGCGCCTGACGTTCGAGAGCTTCATCGTGGGGGGCAGCAACCTGTTCACCCACGCCGCCTGTCGCGCGGTTTCGGAGCGTCCCGGCGTCGTCTACAACCCCCTGTTCATCTTCGGCGGCTCCGGGCTCGGCAAGACGCACCTGCTGCATGCCGTGGGCCACGCCGTGAAGTCCGCGCGTCCCGACGCACGCGTGCACTACGTGCCGGCCGAGCGCTTCACGAACGAGATGATCTTCGCGATCCAGCACGGCCAGACGCTCGCGTTCCGCAACAAGTACCGCAACGTGGACGTGCTGCTGATCGACGACGTGCAGTTCCTGGCGGGCAAGGAGAGCACCCAGGAGGAGTTCTTCTACACGTTCAACGCGCTGCGCGACGCCCACAAGCAGATCGTGATCACGGCCGACAAGGCGCCGAAGGACCTGGAAGGGCTCGAGGATCGCCTGGTGTCGCGTTTCAACCAGGGGTTGATCGCCGACATCAAGCAGCCCGACCTGGAGACGCGTATCGCCATCCTGCGCAACCGCGCCGAGCTCGAGAGCGCCTCGCAGCTGGTGCCCGAGGACGTGATGCTGCTGATCGCCGACCGCGTGCGCGGCAACGTGCGCGACCTGGAAGGCTCGCTCGTGCGGCTGCTGGCCGTGGCGTCGCTCACGCACGCGGAGATCACGCTCGAGCTGGCCGAGGAAGTGCTGGCCCAGTACGTGAACCCCGAGCCCGAGCAACTCACCCCGGAGCGCATCCTGTCGCTCGTCAGCGAGCGCTTCGCGGTGCGCACGGACGCCCTGCTGGGGCAGCGGCGCACGCAGAACATCGCGTTGCCGCGCCAGGTGGCCATGTACCTGCTGCGCCAGCTCACGGACCTCTCGCTGGTCGAGATCGGCCGCGTCTTCGGCGGTCGCGATCACACCACGGTCATGTACGCGTGTGATCGCGTGGCGGATCGCATCAGCGGGGAAGAGGCCTTTCGGGACAAGGTGAACGGCCTGATCTCCACGTTGGCGTCCGGATGACCTGTGGAAAACCCTGTGGAGGACTGGGGAGAGTCCATGCGGTTCCGCGGTGTTGCGGAGAGCATGTGCACAACTCGCCGGTTCTCCACAGCGCTCCCGGCGCCCGTGGCCTGTTGCGGGGCATGGGTTTGAGTTCTCCCGGGACGCCTTCTCCCCAGTCCTGACAGCGCCTACTGCTACTAGTTCTTTAACTATTGAGATAAAAGAAGTTAGAAGCCTATAGCCAGCCTTGAAAGTTCTTGCAGGCACGAGGGGGGGTGCCTATGATGCTCGCGCCCTCCGAATCCCCCTGGTCCGGGTGTATCCCGCAGGGCGGAACTCGTGACCGGACTTGAACTTCCTAAGCGTCAGGGAGTGACCGTATGGACCTCACCATCCAGCAGGGCGACCTGGCATTCGCCGTGGGTCGGGCCCTTGGATCGGTTCCCCAGAAAAGCACCCAGCCGCTGCTCAACTGCGTGCTCCTCGAGGCCGACAAGAACGGCCTTCGCGTGACCGGGACGGACCTCGACGTGACCACGTCGGTGCTCGTGCCCTGCACCGTCCGCACGCCCGGTCGGGCGGCGCTGTCGGCGCGGCATTTCAACGAAGTCATTCGCAAAATGCCGAAGGGCCCCGTGAGCCTGGCGCTGCAGGCCAGCCAGTGCGAGGTGCGCTACGGCGACGGCAAGGGCTGGTCGCGCTTCCCCGTGCAGGTGGCCGACGAGTTCCCGCGCGTGCCCGAACTCAAGGGCGACACGCGCGTGGCGCTCGAAGGCGACGCGCTGGCGCGCCTGATCGAACGCAGCGCCTACGCCGCGTCCGACGAACCGGCCCGCCCGCAGCTCAACGGCGTGCTCGTGCACGGCACCGACAAGCAGGTGGCGTTCGTCGCGACCGACGGGCACCGGCTGGCGCGCTCGATCCGCAAGGGCGCGTTCGGCGACCTGACCAAGGAAGGCGTCATCGTTCCGAGCCGCGTGCTGAACTCCGTCAGTCGTTTCGCGCAGGAAGCCACGAGCCCCGTGGAGATGCGCATCGCCGACGGGAAGAACCACGTGGGCTTCGCCACGCAGGTGGGGGAGTACCAGGTGCAGGTGTACGCGCGCCTGATCGAGGGGCCGTACCCGAACTACGAACAGGTGATCCCCAAGGACAACCCGCGCGAACTCTCGGCCGCGCGCGCCGACCTGATCGAGGCGGTGGACATCGTCGCGTCGCACGCGGACAGCAACACGATGCAGATCCGCTTCTCGCTGCGCGACGGCAAGTTCTCGATCTCCTCGGCTACCGCGGACTTCGGTGCCGGCGAGCAGACGGTGATCGCGGACTACAAGGGCGAGGACATGGAGATCGGGTACAACGCCAAGTACCTGCTCCAGATCCTCCGCGGCATCCCGACCGAGAGGGTCACGTTCCGGCTCAAGAGCGCGCTCTCGGCCGGAGTCATCGAACCCGTCGGCGCCCTGCCGCAGGCCGACGAGGATCTGCTCTGCCTGATCATGCCGCTGCGTCTTCCGGACGCCGTGGGATGACGTTTTGAAGCCGATCGCTGGCATCCTCACGGGCCTGCTCGACTCGCTCGGCCTGGCGGATCAGGCGAACGGCTGGCGCGCGGTGACCGAGTGGCCCTCGGTCGCCGGCGCGCGCATCGCCCGTCACAGCCACGCGGTCTCGTTTCGCGAAGGCGTCCTGACGGTGGAGGTCGAAGGATCGGCCTGGATGCACGAGCTCGCTTTCCTGCGCCGAGAGCTCGTGCGCAAGACGAATCGACATCTCGGCTCGGACATCGTGCGCGAAGTGCGTCTGGTGCCGGCTCAGGGAGGACACCGGCGATGAGTGGGAAGGAAGGAGAAGCGACTTTGACGGCGGACCCGAAGGGCCACCATTACGACGCGACCAGCATCACCGTGCTCGAGGGACTCGAGGCGGTGCGCAAGCGTCCCGCGATGTACATCGGCGACATCAGCGTGCGCGGACTCCACCACCTGATCTGGGAAGTCGTGGACAACGCCGTCGACGAGGCGCTGGCGGGCTACTGCACCGAGGTGTCGGTCGTCGTCGAGAAGGACGGCAGCCTGTCGGTGCGCGACAACGGACGCGGCATCCCGGTCGACATCCATGCGACCACGAAGAAGCCGGCGCTCGAAGTCGTCATGACCACGCTGCACGCGGGCGGCAAGTTCGACAGCAACAGCTACAAGGTCTCCGGCGGTCTGCACGGCGTCGGCGTGTCGTGCGTGAACGCGTTGTCGGAGTGGTGCCAGGTCGAAGTGCTGCGCGACGGCAAGGTGCACACGCAGGAATACGACCGCGGCGTGCCCCGTTACGCGATGAAGTCGCGCCCGGCCGAGAAGAAGGAAAAGGGCTCCGGCACGATGGTGCGCTTCAAGCCGGACGGCACGATCTTCGAGACCACCGAGTTCCACTACGACACGATCGCCGCGCGCCTGCGCGAGCTCGCGTTCCTGAACAGCGGCCTCACGATCAAGCTGAGCGACGAGCGCAGCGGCAAGACGAGCGAGTACTACTACAAGGGCGGCATCCTCGAGTTCGTGAAGTACCTGAACCAGAACAAGGAGACGCTGCACGCGAAGCCGGTGTTCTTCTCCCGCGAGCGCGACAACGTGTCCGTCGAGGTGTGCTTCCAGTACAACGACAGCTACACCGAGCAGGTGCTGTCGTTCGTCAACAACATCAACACGATCGAGGGCGGCACCCACGTGGTGGGCTTCCGCGCCGCGCTCACGCGCACGCTGACGAACTACGCGAGCCGTGAAGGCCACACGAAGAACCTCAAGGCCGACATCGGCGGCGAGGACGTTCGCGAAGGCCTGGTGGCGGTGGTGTCGATCAAGATGCAGAACCCGCAGTTCGAGGGGCAGACCAAGACCAAGCTCGGCAACAACGAGATCAAGAGCGCGGTCGAGAGCACGGTGGGCGAGGGGTTGCGCGAGTACTTCGAGGAGAACCCCTCGGTGGCGCGCAAGATCGTCGAAAAGATGATCGCCGCGGCGCGCGCGCGCGAGGCGGCCCGCAAGGCGCGCGACCTCGCGCGTCGCAAGACCATCCTCGACGGCGGTTCGCTGCCCGGGAAGCTCGCCGACTGCGCGTGGGACAACCCCGAGGAGTGCGAGCTGTACATCGTCGAGGGCGACTCGGCCGGCGGCAGCGCGAAGCAGGGCCGCGACCGCCGCTTCCAGGCGATCCTCCCGATCCGCGGCAAGATCCTGAACGTCGAGAAGGCGCGCATCGACAAGATCCTCGCGAACGAGGAGATCCGCAGCATCATCACGGCGCTGGGCGCGGGCGTGAAGGACGAGTTCGACATCGCCAAGCTGCGGTACCACAAGATCATCCTGATGGCCGATGCCGACGTCGACGGCGCGCACATCCGCACGCTGCTGCTGACGTTCCTGTTCCGCGAGCTGCGGGCGCTCGTGGATGCCGGCCACGTGTACATCGCGCAGCCGCCGCTGTTCCTGGTGAAGCAGGGCAAGGAAGAGATCTACTGCTTCGACGAGAAGGAACGCGAGGACGCGATCGCGCGCATCGGCAAGAAGAACGTGCTGGTGCAGCGCTACAAGGGCCTCGGCGAGATGAACCCCGAGCAGCTCTGGCGCACCACGATGAATCCCGAAACGCGCACGCTGCTGCGCGTCAATTCCGAGGACGCGGTCGAGGCCGACCGCATCTTCACCATCCTCATGGGCGAGCAGGTGGAGCCTCGTCGGCAGTTCATCGAGGAGAACGCCCTCGCCGTGAAGAACCTGGACATCTGATCATGAGTTCCCGCCGCATCGTCGTTCCGTTCTTCGTCACGCTCCTCGCGCTGGCGCCCGTCGCCGCGCACGCGCTGGACCTTCCGCACATCACGCTGAGCGCCGGCAAGTCGCTGGGTGTGACGGGCCTGCCGTCGGACGGCGGATTCACCACCACGGCCGCGCTGACGTGGCCCGTGATGGGCCGCTTCCACTTCGGCGTCGCCGGCTGGGCCGACGACCTCGGCTCCGAACTCACGCAGCTGGTGGACCCCACGACCGGGGCGGACCTCGGCTCGCACGCCGAGAGTCACCGCTGGGCGTGGGGGCTCGGCTGGATCGGCGAGACCACGCTGGCCGCGAAGGGCCGCTGGAACCTCGACGGCTCGGTGGGCTGGGGCTTCCATCGCATCGAGGACGACGAGCGCGGCGTGACCACGCGCGCGATCAGTTCCGTCGGTACGAACGCCACGCTCGCCGCACGCCGCCGGATGGCGCCCGGGCAGTCGCTCGGGCTGTCGATCCGCTGGCAGCAGGTGTTCCTCGACCGCGACGACGCGGGCGACACCGTTCCTCCGCAGTTCACGTCGACCACGCCCGTCGCGGTGCAGCAGTACGAGCTCGCCGCGTGGGAACTCCAGCGCCGCAGCAACCTGCCCACGGGCTGGGCCGCGGCGGCGTTCGAGTATCGCTGGGCGCGCAACTGACGATTCGAGACACGCACGCTTCGCAGGATGCGGGGCGTTGACCCGACAGCGGGAAGGGATCCGAGCATGCCTTTGAACGATCGGTCGAAGATCGTCAATCAGAACATCGAAGAAGAGATGAAGACCAGCTACATCAACTACTCGATGTCGGTCATCGTCTCGCGCGCGCTCCCCGACGTTCGCGACGGCCTCAAGCCTTCCCAGCGGCGCATCCTGGTCGCGATGAACGACCTGAGCCTGTACCCGGGACGCGGCTTCCGTAAGTGCGCCAAGATCGCCGGCGACACGTCGGGCAACTACCACCCGCACGGCGAGAGCGTCGTGTACCCCACGCTCGTGCGCATGGCGCAGGACTGGGTGATGCGCTACCCGCTCGTGGACGGCCAGGGCAACTTCGGCTCGATCGACGGCGACGCGCCGGCGGCCATGCGGTACACCGAGGCGCGCCTCACGGCCATCGCCGTGGAGATGCTGGCCGACCTCGAGAAGAACACGGTCGAGTTCCGGCCGAACTACGACGAGACGCGCGAGGAGCCGTCGGTGCTGCCGTCGGTGGTGCCGAACCTGCTCGTGAACGGAAGCTCGGGCATCGCGGTCGGCATGGCCACCGAACTGCCGCCGCACAACCTCACCGAGATCTGCGACGCGATCGTCGCGGTGATCGACAAGCCCGAGATGCCCGACGAGGACCTGCTGAAGATCGTGAAGGCGCCCGACTTCCCGACGGGCGGCATCATCTACGGCCTGCAGGGCATCCGGGACTGCTACCTCACCGGTCGCGGCCTCATGAAGATGCGCGCGAAGGTGCAGGTGGAGGAGGGCAAGGGCGGCCGCATGAGCCTGGTGGCCACCGAGATCCCGTTCCAGGTCAACAAGGCGTCGCTGCTCGAGAAGATCGCCGACATGGTGCGGCAGGGGAAGATCGCCGGCATCAGCGACCTGCGCGACGAGTCCGATCGCGACGGCATGCGCATCGTGATCGAGCTGAAGAAGGACGCGAACCCGAAGGTCGTGCTGAACCAGCTGTTCGTGCACACGCCGCTGCAGACCACGTTCGGCGCGATCATGCTGGCGCTGGTGGACAACCGGCCGCAGGTGCTCACGCTGCGCGGCCTGATCGACCAGTACGTGCGCCACCGCCGCGAAGTGGTGCGCCGGCGCACCGAGTTCGACCTCGCCGAGGCCGAGCGTCGCGCCCACATCCTGGAAGGCCTGAAGATCGCGCTCGACCACCTCGACGAGGTGATCGCGCTGATCCGCAAGTCGAAGGACGTCGACACGGCGCGCGAAGGCCTCATGAGCACGTTCAAGCTGTCGGAGATCCAGGCGAACGCCATCCTCGAGATGCGGCTGCAGCGCCTGACCGGCCTCGAGCGCGACAAGATTCAGCAGGAGTACCTCGAGGTCATCAAGCTGATCGAGAAGCTCCGCTCGATCCTGGCGAGCGAGAAGAAGATGCTCGCGATCATCCAGGACGAGGTGCGGCACCTGAAGGAGCGCTTCGGCGACGAGCGGCGCACGCACATCGTGGCCGACGAAGGCGACATCAACTACGAAGACACCATCGAGCAGAAGGACATGGTGATCACGATCTCCCACGCCGGCTACATCAAGCGCCAGGAGATCTCCGCGTATCGCTCGCAGCGCCGCGGCGGCAAGGGCGTGATCGGCGCGCGCACGAAGGAAGAGGACTTCATCGAGCACCTCTTCATCGCGAACACGCACGCGTACCTGCTGATCCTCACGGACCGCGGCCGCTGCTACTGGCTCAAGGTGCACGAGATCGAGTCCGCGGGCCGCACCGCCAAGGGCCGACCGCTCGTGAACCACCTCGAGGGCATGAGCCGCGAGGAGCGCGTGCAGGCGGTGGTGCCGGTGAAGACGTTCGACGACCAGCACTACCTGGTCTGCGCCACGCGCAAGGGCCTGATCAAGAAGACCGTGCTGTCGGCGTACGGCAACGTGCGCAAGGCCGGCATCAACGCCGTGCTGCTGGAGGACGGCGACGCGCTGTTCGAGGCGATCGTCACCGACGGCACGCAGGACATCATCCTGGCCAAGAAGAAGGGCCTCGCGATCCGCTTCCACGAGAACGAAGTCCGCGCCATGGGCCGCACGGCGTACGGCGTGAAGGCCGTGGCGCTCGACGACGACACCGACGAGGTCGTGAGCATGGTCGGCGTGCGCCGGCAGGCCACGCTGCTCGCCGTCACCGAGAACGGCTACGGCAAGCGCAGCGAGATTTCCGAGTACCGGGTCTCGCACCGTGGCGGCAAGGGCATCATCACGATCAAGACGACCGAGCGGAACGGCAACGTGGTGGCCGTGAAGGAAGTGGTCGACGGCGACGAGCTGATGATCATCACCCGCTCGGGCCAGCTGATCCGCATTCCCGTGTCCGGCATCAGCGTGCTCGGCCGCAACACGCAGGGCGTGCGGCTGGTCAACCTGTCCGGGGCGGGGGAGGACGGCAGTCTCCTTCCCGACTCGGTGGGCGGCGTGACGCGCGTGGTGCCCGACGAGGACGAGGCCGGCGTCGATGCCGGCGACGCGTCCGAGCCGGGACCCGAGACCGAAGGCAACTGACGCGCGACGGCCGCGGGCCCACCGGCTCGCGGCCGTTTCGTCGCGCCCTGGCCTGATCTATTCATGAACCGGGAGCCGAGAGTGACGGAACCGTGTCGATCGCAAGGAGCTGGCGCCGGCCCCACCGCAGTCGTGTCGGTGACACGTCGAGGCGGGGCCGACGTCAGCGACGCCGCGAGCGCCGCGGGGTCGGCGCTCGCACGCCCCGGGCTCGTGAATAGATCGGGCCAGTGAAATCGTTCACCTGCCCGCGGACACTCCGCGCGGGAAGGGCCCGCCGATGAGTCGCATCGCCGAATCCACGATCCGCCGCCTGTCGCACTACTACCGCGTGCTCGAAGAAGTGTCGGCCGAGGGCAAGCGGATGATCTCGTCGAACACGCTCGCCGAACGCGAGGGCATCACGTCCGCGCAGGTGCGCAAGGACCTGTCGTACTTCGGCTCGTTCGGCCGCCGCGGGCTCGGCTACAGCGTCGAGCACCTGCGCACCGAGATCCGCGGCATCCTGGGGCTCGACCGCCGCTGGCGCGTGGCGCTCGTGGGCGCCGGCCGCATCGGCGCCGCGCTGATGGCCTACCGCGGATTCGCGGACCAGGGCTTCGACGTGGTGGCCGTGTACGACCGCGACCCCGCCGTGATCGGCCAGAAGATCGGCGAACTCGTGGTGCGCGACCTGGCCGGGTTCTCCACCGACGGCCCGTACGAGATGGCCGTGATCGCCACGCCCGTGCGCGCCGCGCAGGACGTGGCCGACATGCTCGTGGCCGCCGGCGTGCGCGGCATCCTCAACTTCGCCCCGCGCAAGCTGAAGGTGCCCGACACGGTGGCGCTGCGCACGGTCGACATGACGGTGGAGTTCGAGAGCCTGTCGTTCGCGCTGTCGCAGCCGACGCTGCCCCGCCGCCGGCGCACGCGCGGGTGAGCACGCGGGCCCGCGAGGGCGCGGCCGTCGCGGCGATGGTCGCCGCCACCGCGCTCTGGGGCGGCACGTTCGTCGCGATCCGCGACAGCGTGAAGGCGCTGCCCCCGCAGGCGCTGGTCTGCGGACGCTTCGCGGTCGCCGCGGTGCTGCTGGCGCTGGTCGCGCTCGCGCAGCGCCGGGCGCCCGACCGCCACACGCTCGGGGTGGGCGCGGTCGGCGGACTGCTCATGGTGGGCGGGTTCTTCCTGCAGGCGCTGGGCCTGCGCTGGACGAGCGCCGGCTCGTCGGCGTTCCTCACGTGCGCGGGCACGCTGTTCGCGGCGTTCGTCGCGTGGCCGCTGCTGCGACAGCGCCCCGGCCCCACGCTGTTCGCGGGCATCCTGCTGGCGCTCGCCGGCTCCGCGCTGATGTCGCTGGACGCGTCGCTGCACCTGGGGCGCGGCGAACTGATCACGCTGGCCGGTGCGTGCGTGTTCGCGCTCTACATCGTGTGGCTGGCGCGCCACGCCGAACGCCTCGACCCGCTGCTGCTCACCGCCACGCAGAGCGCCATCGTGGCGCTCGTGCTGTGGCCGCTGAGCGGCGACCTGCGCGCCGCGTACCGGCCGCTCGGCACGCACGGGTGGCTGCAGTTCTTCTATCTCGCGATCGCCGGCAGCATGGTGGCGCCGTTCCTCCAGGTGACCGCGCAGCGCACGCTGCCCGCCGGCCGCATCGGCCTGCTGTTCGCGCTCGAGCCGGTGTTCGCGCTGGTGATCGCGCTCACGCTGGGCGGCGAAAGGTTCGAGCCGCGCTGGTGGGCCGGCGCGGCTCTGATCCTCTCGGCGGTGGTGATGGTGGAGTGGCGCGCCGCGCGCGCCGCCGCGTGAGTCAGCGCCGGCGCGCGGGCGCCGGGGCCGCTCGCCGCACCGGCGCCGCCGGCTTCGGCCACTGATCCACGAGCCACGTCGCGAAGCGCCGGCCGATCTCGGGGCCCGCACGGAACGCCTGCACGCCCACGCCGGATGCCGACGATTCCGCCACGCGCACCAGCCGCGGGTTGCAGGCGTCCGCCAGCCGGTTCGTGTACTGCACGGCGTCGAACTCCTCGGGCGCGGTTTGCAGGTACACGGGGCGTTCGAGGCCACCGAGCGCGGCGCGCATCGGGCCGCGGTCCGTGGCCGCGGGCCACGGCGAGATCAGCAACAGCACGGCCGCGCGGCGGTCCTGCCACGCGGCGCCCACGGCGACGGGTGCCATGCGTCCGACGCCCGCCACCAGGTAGCGCGTGGTGTCGACGGGCGTCGCGCGCGCGAGTGCGCGCAGCGCGGCGCGCACGTCGCCCGCCACGCGCAGCTGCATCTCGTCCTCGTGCCCGGCCCATGCCTGCGGGCCGGGGCATTCGGCCGAGGCCGAGAGCCGGCTGCCGCGCGGATCCACGAAGCACGCCACGAGGCCGGCCCGCTGCAGGTGCCGCGCCAGGCTGTCGGCGTCCACGATGCTCTGCTCGGGCGACATCAGCACGATCGCCGCGCGCCGGCGCGCGGGCGAGAGGCCCGTGGCCACGGCGCCCAGCGGCGCGCCGTCGGCGCCCCGGATCGTCACGCGCTGGCCGCCCAGGCGCGTCGTCGCGCGCGCGTCGGCACTGTCGTGCGGCGAGCTCGCGATCGAGCGCGGTCTCGATCAGGGCTGACTGCCGGTCCGCGTCCCACGCCGCCGACAGCCGGCCCATCACGCCGGGGTCCTGCAGGCGCGTCTCGACCGCGACGGGAAAGAGCGGCCGCCGCGCGCCCGCCAGGTCGCCCGCGCCGAACAGCATGCGCCCGAGGCGGTCGTTCCATTCCGGGCGGGCTTCGAGCAGCCTGCGGACTTCGGGCTCGATCGCCTGCACCGCGAGGCTGTCGCCCTGGAACGTCTTCGCCCACTCGAGCCGCGCGTCGCGCTCGGCGCGGCGCGCCCCATGAACAGCTCGGCGCATCCCTTCGTCGCCCTCGAGCATGCGCACGGCCGCCGCCACGTCGGCGCGCGAGTGCCGGAGCAGCAGCTCGTCGATCAGCGCGAGGACGTCCTCGGGGATGCCGCGCGAGCGCCGGCGGAACGCCGCGATGGCCGGGTCGCGCTCGCCCGCCCGCGACCAGCTCTGCGCGAGCAGCGCGCTCGCCTCGCCGGCTTCCATCCGCACGCCGGCGTCGGTGGAGCCGGCGGCCGAGTTCGCGAACGCCGCGAGCGTCTCGCGCAGCTCGGCCGGCGTGCGCGCCTCGAGCAGCAGCACCTGCGGGCGCGTGGGCGGCAGGATGGCGTGCGCGGGCGCCGGCCGAGGTCAGCAGAACGAAGATGAGCGTGTGAAACGCGAACGCATGCGGGACTCCCGGGTCAGGTTCGTTGCACGACGTCGAGGAACGCGTGCTCGAGCCGCGAACGCGATCGCCGGGCGAACCCTTGTCCGCGAGGTGAGCGCGCGGGCGACGCGGCGCGATGCAGCATGACGACCCGGGCGCACAGGCGCTCCACGGTCTCGGTGACGTGGCTCGAGAACGCATGGCCGCGCCGCTTCGCGAGCGCGCGCAGCTCGTCCTTGGCCGCGAGGGCGGCGGGCGCATCGTCCTTCCTCGCTTCGTCAGCACGACCGCCGGGCAGTGCAGCACGGCGGTCATGAACGACAGCTTCTTGCGCATGCCGTGCGAGTACGCGCGCACCGCGTCGTCCATGCGCGTGTGCATGCCGAGCGCGGCGGCGAGCGCGAGCGCGCGCTCGCGCGCCGCCGCCGGATCGAGCGCGCGCACGCTCGCGACGAACGCCGCGTGCTCGGCGCCCGAAAGTTCCTCGTAGAACGTGGGCTCCTCGGCCGCGTAGCCGAGCCCCGCGCGCGCCGCGAGCGGGGCGTCCCACACGTCGTGGCCGTCGATGCGCACGGTGCCGGCGTCCGGCGTCTGCAGCCCGGCGGCGGTGCGCAGCAGCGTGCTCTTGCCGGCGCCGTTCGCGCCCAGCAGCCCCACGATCTCGCCGGACTCCACGTCGAGCGTGACGCCGTCGAGTGCACCACGCGATCACCGTAGCGGCGGGCCAGTTCGCGGACCTCGAGCATCAGCGGGTGTCCGAGGTGAAGCCGCGCGCGAGCCGGCGCGTGGCGTGGATGAAGCCGCCCAGCAGCACGATCCACCCGAGCAGCGGGATCATGAGGCTGGTGGTGATCGACACGGTGAGCCACGAGGTCGTCACGCGTTCGGCGGTGCGGGCCTCGGGATACAGCGTGAGCGCGTGGTGCAGCGCGAGCAGCGACACCATCACGCCGGCCGGCCACCACAGCAGCGCCACGCCGGCGCGCGCGGGCACCGACATGCCGGCGGCGAACGCCGATCCGGCGAACGGCAGCGCCAGCCCCACCAGCAGCAGCGCGCCGGCGCGGGCGCGCCACGTCTCGCGCAGCGTCACCGGCAGCGGACGCCACAGCGCGGGCGGGTGGCGTCCGACGAGCGCCGCCGACCACGGTCGAGCGATCCCATGGCGACCAGGTAGGCCCCGAACGACAACGCCGCCCGCCCCGCCGGCGGCTGCGGCGCGAACCACGACAGCAGCGCGAGCAGCGTGAACACCTCCAGCGCCCATGCGAGCCGTGAGCGCAGCAGGACGTGGCGCATCGACAGCGCACGGTCCTTCGCCGCGATCGCCCGCCATGCCGCCACCGTGCGCCAGCGCGCGCCGGCGCGCGTGCGCGACGCGTCCACGGTGGGGCGCGCGGCGAGCACGCGCACGAACAGCGGCCGGGCCGCCGCCACGCCCGAGAGCGCGCAGCCGCGAGCCGCCACGCGATCGCGGCGCCCAGGCGCGTGCACTCGAGCCACGCCACGAGGAACGCCACCGCGAGCAGCGCCACCCACGTGGACGGCAGCATCTCGACGCCCGCCGCGAGCACGCCGCCGCCGCGGGCAGTGCGATCGCCGCCGGCATCCGCGCCTCGCCGAGCAGGTGCCGCCCGATGGCTCGGGGGGATCGGGGCAGCGCGAGCCAGGGCGGACCCGGCGCGCGGCGCGTCAGCCACGTGGCCGTGCCGGCGGCGAGCGAACCTGGGCGGCCAGCGCCAGCACCAGCAGCACCGCC
>JBGAMH010000075.1:0-17372 GCA_044223135.1 Candidatus Eiseniibacteriota bacterium
CCACCTCCGCTTGCCCCTGACCTCGGCCGGCAGGACAATCACGCCCCTATTCCACAGGGGGCGTTGTGTGAGTACGAATCCGGATCCGTGGGCCGAACGGCGGGAACTCCTCAGGAGTCGTCTGCCTGCGGCGCTGATCATTGCCCTGATCGGAGGCGGCGCCTTCCTGGCCATGGGCCAGCTCGTGCCAATGATACTGAGGACGGCCTCGCCCCTTGCCGGCTGTTTCATCGGCGCGTTTGCGTCCGCGCTCGTGTGGTACGACGACAGGCCATCGACGGGGATCCACATCGTCGTGTCGGCGGTGTTGATTGTCGCCGTGACATTCGTTGCGATCGGTGTCGGCTGGGGGCTGGAGAGCGTCCGGGAAGCTCCAGCCATCCTGGGCTCCAATGTCTACGGCGGCGTCATGAGCGTGCTGTTCTTCGGTGCGATCTACGCGATGTGGTGGGTGCTACCTGCGTTGGTCGTGATCCTCTGGGCGCTGAAGCGAGGTGGTGCGTGGAAGCTCGCGACCTCGGTCCTGGCGGCGATCGGGTTCTGCTGGATCGCACTCTGGATCTGGCCGCAGCTGACTACCCACAAGTCGTACGCGCTGACGATTCGAAACGAAGGCGCGCTGGCTGTCGTGGGTGGGGTGCTGGAGGACGGTGACGAGCGCCGATCGATCGGATCAGTTCCTGCCGGCCGCGAGACGACTTTCGCACTCCCCCGGAAGGGCAACGCAAGCGGCCGGATCCTGCTCCGCAGAACCGATCAGAGCAGCGTCGTCTGCGAGGTGCCCTGGCTGTCCGACGCCTGGGGAATCGACGGCACGGAGCGAGCTCGGATCGTCGTGCCGGACGACACCTGCGGGCTGGTGTACACGGACGATCAGCTTTCCTCGGACACACTGGGAGCCGAGCAGCCGCCACGGCATGAACGCGCGCGAACCGAATCCGACCGGGGCCAGTCCGAATGAACGAACCGTCCGTCGAGAACCTGACCGAAGCACTCATCCGCTGGGCGAGGGAGCGCAGCACAAACGAGGATGCCGAGCCCCCGGTGTTTCGCTTCCAGCGATGGCTCGACGATTCGCCCGAGCGCGGCTGGGAAGTGCTGCAGGCACTGGTCGCACGCGCGCCGGCGGACGCGGAAGTCATGGAGTTGGTTGCTTGGCACGTCTCGCTGCTGTTGCAGCGCGACTTCACGCGCTTCCGTGACCGTGTGGTGTCACTGCTCGCCGAGTCGAGATGCCTCGACCGCCTCCTCGGGCCGGAGGTCTTCGTGGAGGCGGAGTACGGACCTCGCTACTCCGAGCCCGAGCAACTGGCGCCGATGTGGCTCGACCGTGTTCGGGCGCGCGGGCTCTTGCCCGATCCGGAGCGATCCGTCCACGACGACCCACGTTCGCGAGTGCGCTTCGCCCTGGAGGTGATCGAGCGCGGACCCGCATTCGGCTTCGACACGGAGGATGTGGATGGTCCGTTGCTGGATGTCTTTCGGGAACTCGGCGTGGAGGTCATCGACGAGATCGAATCCGCTGCACGACGGTCCGTGGCCGTGTGTCGCGTCATCTGGAACGTGCGGCGCCGGCAATACTCGATTCCCGCCGAACTCTGGGCACGCTTTCAAGCCGCGGCCGCTGGAACCACCCTGTGCAACTCCGACCTGCCTCCGGCGGAATCCCATCGGATGGACCCACAGGTCGAGGAGGAGATCGCTGCCTGGTTCCAGTACCGATCGAAGTTGTGGACGTTCGATGCGGTCGCCGACCTGGTCCGGGACTCCCCCGACGACGCCTGGCGGGCCGTGGTCGCGATCACGCGTGCCGCGCAGACGCCGGACGAGCTCGTGATCTGCGGCGCCGGCCACCTGGAGGACCTGATCCGCGAGCACCCGGATCGCTTCATCGACCGCGCGGAAGCCCTCGCGGCGAGCGAAGCATCTTTCCGAGGCGCACTGGGCGCGGCGTGGCTCACGCTGAAGGACGTTCCTGAGCCGCTCGCGCTCCGCTACTACATCGCTTCGGGGCGGCAGCTGCGCGTGCTCGATGCACCCGAGGGCTGGCCCGAAGACGCTTCGCTCGGGGACTGAGCCCTACCGAATCGGATCCGCCGGGTCACACAGCAGGCGCCCGCGGACGCGGGCCGCCTGCCGCGCATCCGCAGAAGCGGGACATACGCGCCCTACTCCCCCACCTCCGCCAGCAGCTCCACCAGCGCCTGGCGGTGCGCCGCAAACGCGATGTCGTCGGGCGGATCGCTCAGCGGGAACCAGCCCACGTCGATCGCGTCGTCACCGGCCACCAGCTCGCCGCCGGTGCGTTCGGCCGTGTACAGGATCAGCACGGCCCGCACGCGCGGGTCGTCGAAACCGGCGTACACGCCGAACAGCCCGGTGAGCCGGCACTCGAGGCCGGTCTCCTCGCGCAGCTCGCGCACGGCGCTCTGCTCGGGCGACTCACCCGCCTCCATGAAGCCGGCGGGAATGCACCACGCGCCGGCGCGCGGCTCGTACTTGCGCTTCACCAGCAGCACGTCGCCCTTCTCCACCAGCAGCACTCCGGCGGCGGGCACGGGGTTGCGATACCAGATGTAGTCGCACGCGGGACACGTGGGTCGCACGATGCCGTGCTCGGGGCGCGGCTCCAGGCGCGTGGCGCAGCGGGGGCAGTACGTGGGCTCGAACATGGACCGCGCACACTAGGCGGCGCCACGCGACCGGGCAAGCGCCGCCGCGAGCACTCCGCCGGACGCACGAAGGCCCGGCCACCTATGCCTGGCCGGGCCTTGTGCGGTCACCGCCGCATCATCGGGAGCGCCGCGCTGCACCTCCCCGCCTGAACTTCGCCCCATGCTGGCACCTTGCGGTGTGGCGGTTCGGACGACGCCCCCGGATGCGGCGGCGACACCTTTCGAGTGAGGTGCCGCCGTCTCGCTTGGCTCGAAACGGCTAACGCTTCATCTCCTCCAACTGTTCGCGCAGGTCGCGCAGTTGCTCGCGCAGCTGTCGCAGCTCGTCACGCACGTCGGCCTGGTCCCGCTGCGCTCCCGGCGTGGAGCGGCGGAACACCTTGACCCGATCGTCCCCCGTTCGGCCCAGCCCCATCGGTCCGCTCTGTCGCCACGTCATCGTGCGCGGAGCGGCGTCCACGGAAGCTTCCACAGTGCGGCGCATTCCACGGCGCACCAGCGACACGCTCACGCGTCCGGCGTCCTTCGGCAGGGCGCCACGGATGTCGTCCGTGTCGTACACCGGCTTGCCGTCCAGCTCCACGATCACGTCACCGGCCTTGATGCCCGCGCGCTCGGCGGGCGTGTCCTTGATCACTTCCAGCACCAGCGCGCCACGCGTGCCGCTGGCGCCCAGCGCCGACGCCAGGTCGGGCGACAGCTCTTCCACGCGCACGCCCAGGCGGCCCCTGCCCACGGTGGCCATCACGCCGGGCATGTGGTCGAGCCCGCGCAGGCCCTCGAGTCCCTGCAGCCCGTCGAGGCCGTTGATCTGGATGCGGCGCTCGATACGCTTGCCGTCGTCGCCGGAGTCGTCGGACGAATCGCCTTCGTCGTCACCGTCCACGTGCACGCGGAAGTGGTCCATGTCGCCGAACCCTTCCAGCATCCGGCGCGCTTCGGCCTCGGGAACGGGCTTGCCGTTGCGGAACGCCTTGATCCGCACGTCGGGCGCGTTCGGTGACCGCGGCGCACGCGGCGCACGCGGCGCCTCGGGAGCTTCCGGGGCATCCGGCGGCTCGGGCGCGTTCATCTCGGCATCCTCGCGCTCGGCCAGTCGCGCCGACAGCTCGCGACGCGCGCCGTCGCGCCACACCACGAGGCTCACCGACTCACCCGCGTTCTGGTCGCCGACCAGGTCCACCAGTTCCGAGGGCGACGACACGTCGTGCCCGTCGAAGCGCACGATCACGTCACCCTTGCGAATACCGGCGCGGTCGGCCGGGCTGTCGGGAACGACGCGGTTCACCAGCACGCCATCGTCGCGAAGATCCAGGCTTTCCCGCAGATCACCATCCACCGACTGCGTCACCACCCCCAGCCACGGTCGGGCCTGGGCGGCGACGGCGATGGTGGTGAGCAGCGCCGCGGCCAGCACCATGCCGGCCATGCGTCGCATCGTTCTGCGCATGATTCCCCCTGTGTTAGCGTCGGGATCCTGGGCGGGGATCGGACGACTCGCATGAGATAGACAGTCCAATGCCCCGAATGGTTCCAGATTCCTTCCGACCTCCTTCCGAGCGCCCCCCGGCCCCCCGCGAACGCCATGAAAGTCAGAGACCTGTCAACGCTGGCGATCGAAGACATCGCGCTGGGCGGCAAGGCGCTCGCCCGCGTGGACGGCCGCGTGGTGTTCGTGGACCGCGGCCTGCCGGGCGACCGGGTGGAGGCGCGGCTCACGCGGGTCAAGAAGACCTTCGCCGAGGCGCGAATGGAGCGCGTGGTGGAGCCGGCCCCGGGGCGGCTGGAGCCGCGCTGCCCGCACACGGGCCACTGCGGCGGCTGTCGCATGCAGGAGCTGCCGTACGACGCGCAGCTGGCGCTCAAGCAGCGGCAGGTCGCCGAGGCGCTGCAGCACCTGGCGGGCATCGCCGAACCACCGGTGCGGCCCATCGTGGCGGCGCCCGAGCACTGGCACTACCGCAACAAGATGGAGTTCAGCTTCGCGCCCGAGCCCGACGGCCGGCCGGTGCTGGGCATGCACGTGCGCGGTTCGTTCGATCGCGTGTTCGAGCTGCGCGAGTGCGTGCTGCCGTCGGAGCTCACGGTGCGCATCGTGCACTTCACGCAGCGCTTCGCGGCCGAGCACGGCTGGCGCGCGTACCACCCGGCGCGGCACGAGGGCGTGGTGCGCTTTCTCACCGTGCGCCACCTGCCGCACACGCAGCAGTGCGGCGTGCACCTGCTGGCGGCGTCCAACGAGATCCCCGACCTGGGCGAGTGGGCGCGCGGCGTGGCGGCGCTTTCGAGCGACGTCACCACGGTCACGCTCGGCCTCAACCGCCAGCGCGCGAACGTGGCGTTCGCCGAGGAAGAGCGCGCCATCGTGGGCGACGGCGTGATCGTGGAGAAGCTGCTCGGGCTGGAGTTCGAAGTGGTCGCGAACGCGTTCCTGCAGACGAACAGCGCGCAGGCCGAGCGGCTGTACGCCGCCGCGATCGAAGCCGCGCAGCTCGCGGGCGACGAAACGGTGCTCGACCTCTACTGCGGCGCCGGCACGCTGACGCTGCTGTTCGCGCGCGCGGCGCGCCAGTCGATCGGCGTGGAGAGCGTGGCCGACTCGATCCGCCGCGCCGAGCGCAACGCCGGACGCAACGCGCTCGGCAACGCGCGCTTCGTGTGCGGCGAGTCGCGCGCGGTGCTGCGCGAGTGGGCGCGCGGCGAACGGCCCGACGCGCCGAAGCCCGACGTGGTGGTGGTGGACCCGCCGCGCGCGGGCCTGCACCCGCGCGTGGTGGCGCGCGTCGGCGAGCTGAACCCGAAGCGCATCGTGTACGTGTCGTGCAATCCCGCCACGCTGGCGCGCGACCTCAAGGACTTCGCCGCCGCGGGCTGGTCGCTGGCGGAGGTCACGCCGTTCGACATGTTCCCGCACACGCCGCACATCGAGTGTGTGGCGAGGCTCGCGCGCGCCTGAGCGGTCGCGCGTGACGCCCGCGGGCGCCGCGCCCGGTGCGTCAGTAGCCGGCCTTCCGCCACGCCTCGAGGCCGCCCGTGAGCACGGCGACGTTCGAGTAGCCCGCCTTGCGCAGCATGTCGGCGGCCATGTCGCTGGCCATGCCGTCGCGGCTGACCAGGATCACCGGCTTGCTCACCCACTCGCGGATCTCGCCGGCGCGCTGGGGCACTTCGCTCAGCGGGATCTCCTTCGCGCCGTCCATGCGGCCGAGTTCGCTGCTCGCCTCGCCCGCTTCGCGGATGTCCAGCAGCAGCGTCTCGGAGTGCTTCGCGAGGAACTCCTTCGCCGCCTCGGGCGTGATCTGGGCCGGCAGCTTGGCCTCGGCCTCGCGCTTGAGGTCGTTCGCCGCCCCGCCGAACGGGCTGCCCCCGTCCGCCACCGGTGCCTCCACGGCCGGAGCCTGGTCCTTCGCGGAGGGCGTCGGGATCTCGGTCTTCGAGCCGCAGCCGGCGAGCAGCAGCAGGATCGCCGCCGCGGGGGTCAGAGTTTGCAAAGTGATGCGCATGGGGTTCCCTCCCGGGGTGTTACGATTTTCGAATGATCTCTCGACGCGTGCTTGCCCTGCTGGCCGTGGTGTCCGGCCTCGCCTGCTTCAACGTGGTCCTCGCCGACGGCCCGACGCCCGTGGATCGCGGCCGTTTCATCGTCTACGAGAACGGCCTGCCGGTGGCCCACGAAGACTTCGAGTACGCGCAGTACACCGACTCCATGGTCGTCTTCGCCGCGACCACGCGCAAGATGAAGCGCGCCGACGGGACGGCGGTCGAGTTCAGCAAGGACATGACGCTGATCGCGAACGCCGCCGACTTCGACCTGCTCACGTACAACTCGGGGCAGGGCTTCGGGGCCGACACCACCAAGCGCGGCATCGTGCCGGGCGACACCGCGATCACGGTGTTCATGGAGACCCCGGCGGGCGGCGGGGCCGACCGGCTGGTGCGGCCTCCGGGACGCCTGTTCGTGCTCGATCCGCAGCTCTGGACGCTGATCGACGTGGTGGGGCGCAACGTCTACCGCCAGACGTTCGACTCCCGGCCGCTGTCGATGGTGGCGTTCAGCACGCCGCCGACGGTCATCCAGGCGACGATCCGTCGCCTGCCCGCGGACACGCTGCGCTGGGGCGGCAAGCGCGTGGTCACCCAGCGCTACGAGCTGGGCGACGAGAACATGAAGTTCCTGATGTGGCTCTCGCCCGAGGGACGGCTGCTCCAGCTGGAACAGCCGGACAGCAAGCTGCGCGTGATGCGCGAGGCGCCCAAGCTCCCGCCGGCGTCGCGCCGCCGCCCGCGGTAGGGCGAGCGCGTCGAGCTTCCAGCAGGGGCCCGTCCGGCCCTCCGCCTCGTGCCTACCCCCGCCGCACGGTCTTCGTGAGCCACTCGGCCAGCAGGCGCACGCCGTAGCCGTTCGCGCCGCGCGATTCGTGGGCGCGCTCGACGTAGGTCCAGCCGGTGCTCGCGATGTCGAGGTGCGCCCAGCGCAGGCCGCGCGCGAAGTGCTTCAGGAACGCGGCCGCGGTGCTGGCGGCGCCCTCGCGCTTCTCGTTCGAGTTCACCAGGTCGGCCGTGTCGCTCTTCATCTCGGCCAGGTACTCGTCGCCCATCGGCATGCGCCACAGCGGCTCGGCCACGGCGGCACCGGCGGCGGTGAGCTCGGCGGCCAGCTTGTCGTCGTCGCAGAACAGGCCGGCCGAGTGGCGGCCGAGCGCGATCGAGATCGCGCCGGTGAGCGTGGCCAGGTCCACGACCGCGTCGGGCTCGTAGCGCTTCGCGAAGCCGAGCGCGTCGGCCAGCAGCAGCCGGCCCTCGGCGTCGGTGTTCGTCACCTCGATCGTGGTGCCGTCCAGCGCGCGGATCACGTCGCCGGGCTTCATGGCGCGACTGCCCACGGCGTTCTCGGCGCTCGGGATCAGGCCGATCACGCGCGCGTGCGGCTCGATCGCGGGCAGCGCGTGGAACAGCCCCAGCACGGCGGCGGCGCCGGCCATGTCGTACTTCATCTTGCTCATGCCCTCGCGCGGCTTCAGCGAGATGCCGCCGGTGTCGAACGTGACGCCCTTGCCGATCAGCACGATCGTGGGCGCCCTGGCGCCGCGCTTCGCGCCGCTCGCGGGGCGGTCCAGCACCAGGAAGCGCGGCTCGTGCGGGCTGCCGCGTCCCACCGCGAGCACGGCGCCCATGCCGAGCCGCTCCATCGCTTCCACGTCGTACGCGGTGAACTTCGCGCCCGCGTCGCGCGCCACGTCGCGCGCGCGCTCGGCGAGCTGCTCGGGCGTCAGGTCGATGCCGGGAGTGTTCGCGAGGTCGCGCGCCAGGCACACCGACTCGCCGATCAGCGCGCCCCGCTCCACGGGCTCGGCCAGCCGACGCGCGGCGGGCGCGCCGGGCTCGAGCAGTTCCACGCGCGTCAGCGCGGGCGACGGCGCCTGCGTGCGGTACGCGGTGTGGCGGTAGTGCCCGAGCATCGCGCCCTGCGCCACGGCGGCGGCGGCCTCGGCGGCCTCCACGCCCTCGGCGCCGTGCAGCGCCAGCGCCACCGTGCCCGCACCCAGGTCGCGCGCGCGGCGAGTGGCGTGCGCGGCGGCCAGCAGCAGCGCGTGCGCCGTCGCGTCGCCGCGGCGGCCCAGCCCCACCACGAGCAGGCGCTTCGCCTTGATGCCCTTCGGGTACAGCATCGCCGAGTCGAGCCGGCGGCCCTTCCAGTCGCCGCTCGCGATCAGCGCCGAGATCGCGCCGCGCGTGGCGCGGTCCACCGCGCGCGCCGCGCCGGTGAGCGGCCCGTTGTCCTCGAACAGCCCCACGGCCAGCAGGCCGGTGGCGCGGGTGGCGGGTTCGGCTTTGCGGATGAGCACGTCCATGGGATCTCCCGGTGAGACCGATGTGTCGGGTCGCGCGAGACGCCGGGGCGGGGCCTTGGGCCTGCGGCCGGGGCGCGCGTTCGTCCACACCGTAGTCCCGCGCGTTCGCGATCCGCCAGCGGACCGCGCTCCCCGGGGCCGTGGCGCGGCCACGCAGCGGCGAGACTCGCGACCGTTCACACCCGCCGAACCCGCCGAACGCACGCCCACGTCCGGGAATCGCAAGAACCACCCCGGACCCACGCGAATGCGCAGCGAAATGTGCGTCCCGGGGGCGATCCATGCTTGCGGGGGCCCACGAATGCGGGCATTCTCGCGCCCGCTTCCACGGCGCTCGCGCCGAAAGGACCGCGAAGCTCCCCACTCCGCTCACCGATACATCGCCCGGCACGGATGCCGGCCGCGCACGGAGGGTCCCTAATGTCTCGTCGAATCCTCATTCTGCTGCTTGCTGCACTCGTCGCCACCGCAGCCCTCACCGGTTGCGCCAAGAAGGGCGAGGAGTCCGCCGCCACCTCGACCAGCGACAGCCTGCTGGCCCAGAGCCCCATCGAGCCGCCGCCGTCGGGCGAGCTGCAGCCGGACACCGCGTTCACGCCGCAGCCCGAAACCCAGGCACCTCCCACCGCGACGCCGGCGCCGTCGTCGACCACGCCCAGCAAGCCGACCGCGAAGCCCAAGCCGAAGCCGGCTCCGGCTCCCGCGCCCACGGCCAGCGTCACCGTGCCGGCCGGCACCGCGCTCAAGATCTCGATCGACCAGCAGATCTCGTCGGAGACGGCGAACGAGGGCGACAGCTGGACCGGCAAGATCACCGAGCCCGTCGTGATCGGCACCGCCGCGCCGTTCCCGGCCGGCAGCATCGTGCACGGCGTGGTGTCGGGCGTGAAGCCCGCCGCCAAGGGTGACCGCGCGTTCCTGCTGCTCGAAGTGCGCAGCATCGAGGCCGACGGCCGGACGGTCAGCATCGGCGCCGCGGGCGACAGCATCATCGCCGGCTCCACGCGCAAGCGGAACCTCGGCGCCATCGCCGGCGGTGCGGCCGCGGGCGCGCTCATCGGCAAGGCCGTGGGCGGCAGCGGCAAGGGTGCGGTGATCGGCGGCATCCTGGGCGGCGCGGCCGCCACGGGCGCCGTGGCCGGCTCGAAGGGCTTCCAGGTCGTCGTGAAGGAAGGCTCCGAGGCCACGTTCCGCGTGAGCAGCGACACCAAGGTGAAGCTGTAGCCGAACGCAGCAGCGCAGTCGTTCCGAACGGCGGGGCCCATCGGGCTCCGCCGTTCGTGCTTCCGGGACGGTATCGGTACGGCCGCGACGGAGCGCGCATCCGCAGCGCGCCTGTCCCGCCCCGTCACCGCCGTGGGCGGCGCCTGTCCCGGGGCGTACACCACCGCCCCGCGTCGGTCGCGGGCCCGGTTGGGGCGCAACGAGTTGGCAGGATCCGGACCGTGGCACAACCACTGCGTAACTCCCCCGCCAGATGTGACCCAATGCCCTGGATCTCACCGCCCTTCCACGAGGGGCGCTTGCCCAAGGAGGAGTACCGATGACCAGCCGTCTCGCTCTCACCATCGCCCTGCTCGCCGGCGCCTTCGCGCTGGCCGGCTGCGGCAAATCCAACAACCTCTCCGCGCCGGACGCCGGCGGGAGCAACGCCGAAGACCAGGTGCTCGCCACCGAAGCCGTGGCGCAGTCGCCCGAGATGATCGACGAAGACGTCTACGCCACCGCCGACGTCACGCAGTTCGGCGGCGGACCGGGCCTGGCGGCCATCAACCCGCTGCGCTTCTGGCGCACCATCACCAACGTCTCCACGCGCATGGACTTCACGTTCAGCGATCCCGACTCGGCCGGTCGCCCCACGCGCGCCATCGCCACCGTGCGTCGCAACCTGACCGGCACGTTCAACGTGGTCGCCGGCGACCCCGCGAGCGCCGACACCACGCGCTCGCTGATCCGCAAGCCGCTCGAGGACCACTGGGTGCGCCGGCTCGCGCTGGTGCGCACGCGCGTGTGGGACGACAGCCTGCACAACCGGCACCACGAGCGCTGGCGCGTGGTGGGCACGTCGGGCGTGGAAGTCACCGCGAAGGACGCGACGTCGCAGGTGCAGTCGCTGCGCGTGCAGGCCGGTGCGCTCGACACCACGATCACGAACCCGCTCGAGATGTTCCGCCTGCGCCACGTGCTGCAGATCGCCGGCGGCACGCCGGTGACGCTGACGGCCACGACGGGCCGTTCGAACGACGTGGTGCTGATGTACCGCTTCGGTGAGCGCCGCCGGTTCGTGAACAACGGCGACGGCACCTACACGTTCCAGTGGACCACGTCGGACTTCGGCGGCCTGCGCCACCTGGGCGTGAACGTGCTCAGCAACGGCACGCTGTACGACGACACCGCGGCGTACGACTCGAAGGCATGGGTGCTGCCGTTCGTGGTGCGCCCGACCGACGACCCGGTGGCGGCGCTGCAGTAGGAATTCCCCCGCGATCGAAGCGAAGCGGGCGGGGCTCCGGTGATCGGAGCCCCGCCCATCGTTTGTGCGGCGTGTGCCGTGCGCGCGCGGGCGCGTGGAGCATTCCGAACCGACCGAATCGCGCGTACGGAATCAGGTGACGTGCCCCGCACGCGGCATTACCGTCGTCGCCATGGTTCGGGACCACGACCCCACGAGCGATCTCGCGGCCGGGCGTGCCGCTCTCGCCGACGGCGCCTGGATGCGCGCGAGAGAGTGCTTCGCGCGCGCGATCGAGATCGGGTCCGACCCGGCGGCCCACGACGGCTACGCCACCGCGTGCAGCATGCTGGCCGACGGCGACGGCGCAATGGCGGCGCGCGAGCGCGCCTACGCGCTCTACCGTGAGCGCGGCGAGCCGGTCGCCGCCGCACGCATGGCGTTCTGGCTCGCGCTGGACGCACTGGACTTCCGTTACGAGTCCGCCGTGGCGACCGGCTGGATGCGGCGCGCCGATCGTCTGCTCGAAGACGCACCGCGCAGCGTCGAGCGCGGACTGGTGCGTGTGCTCGAGGGTCATCTCGCCTTCATGGCCGACAACGATCTCGCCACGGCCCTCGAACGCGCGGCCGAGGGACGTGCACTCGCCCGCGCACTGTCGAGCCCCGACCTGGAGGTGCTCAGCCTGGGGCTGGAGGGGCTTGCGCGCGTCAGCCAGGGGGAGGTTCGTGACGGCATGCGCCTGCTCGACGAAGCCACCGTCGGCGCGCTGGGCGGCGACGTGAAGGAGCTGATGGCCGTGGGCCAGTCGTGCTGCTACCTGATCCACGCCTGCGAGCGCGTGCGCGACTTCGAACGCGCCGGGCAGTGGTGCGGGAAGGTGCGCGAGTTCTGCGAACGCTGGCACTACACCACCATGTTCACCGTCTGTCGGACACAGTACGCCTCGGTACTCATGCACCGGGGCGAGTGGCCGGCCGCCGAGGCCGAGTTGCTCGCGGCGATCGCCGAACTGCGCGAGAACCGCCCCGCCGCCGTCGCACCGGGCGTGGTCCGGCTCGCCGAGCTGCGCCGGCGCCAGGGACGGCGCGAGGAGGCTGCCCAGCTCTTCGAGAGTGTGCGCACGCACCGCCTGGCCGTGCTCGGCCGCGGCGAACTCGCCCTGGACCAGGGCCACGCGCGCGACGCGTGCGACCTGGCCGAGCAGGCGCTGCGCCGCGTGCCGGCGGCGCTGCGCACCGAGCGGGTGAGCGCTCTCGACCTGCTGGCGCGAGCCGCCGCCACACTGGGCGATGAGGGCCGGGCGGATACGGCGGCCGCCGAACTGGAGGAGATCGCCGGCGTGATCGACACCGATCCCGTGCGCGCGTTCGCGCTGCGTGCGCGCGGGCTCGCGCTCGCGAACCGCGAGCCCGCCCGCGCGCGACAGGCGCTCGAGGACGCCGCGGACCTGCTGGAGCGCGCATCGATGCCGTTCGAGGCCGCGCACGCGCAACTGGCGCTCGCCCGGGTGCTCGCGAGCGAGGGGCGCACCGGGGCCGCCCGCGCGGCGAGCGAGCACGCGGCCGCGATCTTTCGCCGGCTCGGGGCGGCGATCGAACGGGGCTCGACCGCGGAGGACGCGATCTCGACGCCCGCCCGGGGCGTTTCCGACGCGACAGCCAGTGCGCCGCTCACCGCGCGCGAACGCGAAGTGCTGCAGCTGGTCGCCGCGGGGCTCGCCGACAAGGAGATCGCCGACCGGCTCGGCCTGAGCCCGCACACGATCCATCGGCACGTCTCCAACATCCTCACCAAGCTCGACCTGCCTTCACGTTCGGCGGCGGTCGCGCAGGCGGCCCGACTCGGGCTGCTCGACTGAGTCCGAGCCGCGACCGCGTCGCCGAGATGGCCGATTCCGGCCATCCCGTGAGCCGCGCGACTGGCCGGTAGCGGCGAAGTCGGAGCCGGGTTTCGGCTCGTAGGTTCTCCCACGTTCGAACCGCCGGCGCATGGTGCGCCGGGCGCCGACACGAACCGAAGGGAGTGCCCGATGCCGACCCACCGCACGACGCTGCTGGCCGCCGCGATGCTCACGATGGCCACATCCGCCCTGTCGACGCCCACGCGCGCGCAGGAGCCGCCCCGGCCTGCGCCCGAGATCCGTCGGATGACCGCGCTGGCGGGCGAGTTCGCGGGTGATGCGCAGTTCACCACAGGCGGGAAGACCGTGCGCTTCACGCTCCATCACACGAATCGCATCGCCGCGGGCGGTTTCGGGCTCGCCGTGCACGAGACGGCCGACGTGCCGGGAGTCGGGCGCTACGAGGCCGACAACCTCGTCGGATGGGACACGTCACGACGGCAGTTGCACCTGTTCACCGTCACGAACGACCCCTACACGCACGACCACGCCGGGCGCTGGAGCGATGCGACACACGCCGAGCTTCGCTACGAGGGCGTTCGCGAAGGCCGAAAGCTCGTCGAGGTGCTGCCGCTCGAAGTCGTGGGCGCGGACGAGTATCGATTCCGCAGCACGGTCACCGTGCCCGGCAGGCCTTCCGAGTCGTTCGTCGCGACGATGAAGCGCGTCGCGTCGTCCTCCGGCCACTGATGCCCTCCGTCGCGGGCGCGGCCCGGCCACGCCCGCGGCTCCCACTCCGAGAGGAGCCCGACATGCCCAACGTCTTCGGACAGGACGTGAACAACGTCGGCGAGATCGCCGACGCCTTCCGGCGCCACGGGGACGCCGTCCGCGGAACCTACCGCGCGCATTACGTGTTCGACGATCACACGCGGGACCCGTATGCCGGCGCACGCCTGGAGCGCCCCGCGGCACTCGTGGGCAATCCGCCCGCCGTCGTCTATCCCTGGGAGCAGGTGTTCCTCGCGGCGGCCGCGTGCGCGGGCTCGGACTACCCGATGCTCGCGCGACACTTCGGCGTGGCCCTGGACCGCGTGGAGTTCGTGGTCGACGGCGTGTTCGACCCACGCGACGAGTTCGACGGCCTGGCTGGTTTCCGCGGCCCCGCGGACGCCACCGGCTGCTACCTGTCGCTGCATCTCGAGGCCACGCTCACGTCGACCGCGCCCCGACAGGCGCTGGAGCAGATCCACCGGCGCGTGATCGAACGCAACATGGTGCTGGGCGCCCTGCGCGGCATCCCGCGCACGGATGCGCTGAAGATCCGGAGCGAGGCACACGGCGGCATGCCCCCCATCGCGTGAGCCCGGACACGACGGGGGCCCGACCGCCGATCGGGTCGGGCCCCCGCCGCGGTAAGCCTCGTTCAGTGCACCAGCGGCTTCGCGGCGGCGGCGCCGTAGAGCTGCGCCAGCCGCTTGTCGCGGCCGCAGCCTTCCCGGTAGCTGTGGTAGCGCTGCGGGTCCTTCTTCCAGAAGTCCTGGTGGTAGTCCTCCGCCGGCCAGAAGCGCGACGCCGTCACCACCTGCGTGACGATGGGCTTCTTGAGGACGTGCGACGCCTCGAGGCGCGCCTTCGACGCGAGCGCGGCGCGGCGCTGCGATTCGTCCTGCACGAAGATCGCCGAGCGGTACTGCTTGCCGATGTCGCAGAACTGCCCGTCGCCCTGCGTGGGATCCACGGAGTGCCAGAAGATGTCGAGCAGCTTGTCGTAGCTGGTCTTCGTGGGATCGAACGTCACCTGCACCGATTCGTAGTGCCCGGTCTTGTGATTGCTCACCTGTTCGTACGTCGGGTGCTGCTCGGGGCCGCCCGTGTAGCCGGAGATCACGTCGACCACGCCCGGCTGGCTCTCGAACTGGGTCTCGCCGCACCAGAAGCAGCCCATGGCGAACGTGGCCACCTGCGTCTTCATGACGGGCGTCGCGATGGGCGGCGCCGGCGCCGGCTTGGCGGCGGGCTTCGCGGCGGCGAACGCGGACGCCGCGGAGATCAGGGTGAGCGCGGAGAGCGCCAGTGCGGCGCGGGCGATCGGGCGGACGGTCATCGGGGCTCCTCGGGTACGTGCGGGGTTCGGCGGCCGGGCCGGCGCGGCGGCGATGCTCGCGCGGGCGTGTACACACTGATGCGCGGGACGGCCCGCGGTCGTCACGCGGGTGTCAGATGTGCGCCGGGCGGGGCGGGATTCGGCGGAGGAGGCGCTCGCCGAGCGCACGGCGGCCGCCAGGCGTGCGCGCAGCGTCGGCCCGGCGCTGCTCAGTGCTCCGACTCGGGCTCGTCCTCGCTCTTCGTCTTCCGGTTCCGGAACAGCTCGGCCCAGGCTTCCAGCTCCTTGCGGCTGAGCTGCGTGGGCTTTTCGTTCTCGGCCTGCGCGCCGCCACCCAGCGCGGCCGCCAGGAACAGGTCCGACAGCGAGATGTCGGCGCCCATCGCGCGCGCGTGACGCGCCACCTCGAGGTCGGCGGTCACCACGGTCAGCCGGTCCACGCGATCCACCTGGTCTTCCACGATGCGGCGGATCAGGTCGTCGGCCTTCTCGGGCGGGCGCGACCAGCGCACGTCGATGCGTCCGGACTTCTCGTCCCGCCCGCCGTCCTCGGCGCCGTCGAACACCACGATGAAGCGCGCGGCCTCGCCGCCCATCATCCACGACAGCAGGTTCAGCAGCTTGTCGCGCGAGTCGCGCAGCGTGCGGCCGTCCACGCCGGGCTTCAGCTGGGGCGTGCGGTGGATCAGGTTGTAGCCGTCGATGACGATGAGCCGTTCGGACATGGCGCTTCTCCTCGAGCAGGGGCGGACGGGGCAGCCTGCGCGATGCCAACGGCGGGCGTCAATGCGGGGCGCGAGGAGTGCCTGCCCCCCGCCAACACACCGGCCGCGCCTCTTGCGAAGCGCGGCCGGTGCCGGAACTCGACTGCTGTCGCGCCGTCGGCGCGCGGTGCTACTCGCCGCCCCGGCCGGTGTGCACGATGCGGCCGCCCACGCCCACGGCCCAGCCGCGCTGGTCGTCGACGAACCACACGTCCATCAGCCGCTGCGCGCTGTTCGACACCTGCGTGTTCCAGGTGGAGCCGCCGTTCGTGCTCTTCATGATGATGCCGCCGCCGTTGAAGCCCACCACCCAGCCGGCGTTGGCCGCCGGGAAGCAGACGCCCTCCAGCTGGTTCGCGCCGCCGGCGTTGTCGAGTTGCCAGCCCACGGTGTCGGCGGGCGTGGCGGTGACCAGCGACGTGCGCGGCGTGACGCCCTGCTGGCCGGCCCCCCACGCGGAGGTGCTGCTCAGGCGCCAGACGCCGCGCAGCGACTGCGCCGTGATGCTGGGCGTCAGGAACCAGCTCGCGCCGGCGTCGCGCGTGCCGAGGATGACGCCGTTGTCTCCCACGGCCCAGCCGTTCGACGTGTCGGCGAAGCTCACCGACTGCAGCTGCACGGCGGTCGGGTTCTTCTTCTCCCACGTCACGCCACCGTCGCGCGTGCGCAGGATGGTGCCGTTGTCGCCCACCGCCCAGCCGTACAGCGCGGTCGGGAAGCACACGTCCATCAGCGCGTCGGACGACGGGATGTTCGCGAGCCGCGACCACGACACGCCGGCGTCGGTGGTGAGCATCACGGTGCCCCCCGCGCCCACCGCCCAGCCCTTCGTGTCGGAGGTGAACCACACACCGTTCAACGCGAACGTGGTGGGGCTCGAGGCGGTCCACGAGCCGCCGGCATTCGTGGTGCGCAGGATGGTTCCGGCGTCGCCCACGGCCCAGCCCTTGCGGCCGTCGGGGCGGAAGCACACGCCGTTCAAGTTGCTCGACGTGCCGCTGCCCTGCACGACCCAGCCGGTCGCCGCGTACACGAACACGCGCACGGAGTCGGCCTTGCCGCCGTAGAGGGCGCGGATCCACGCCACGCCCTCGCCCGCGGCGGTCACCAGGCCGGAGGAGCTCACGCTCGCCACGGCGGCGTCGGAGCTGCTCCAGTGGATCGGCGGGTTCGACAGCGTGTTGCCGGACGTGTCCACGGCCACCGCCACCAGCAGGCGGGTGCCGCCGGTCTGCAGCGTGTCGGTGGTGAGGTTCAGCGTCAGCGACTGGAGCGGCGTATCCGGCGTGGGTGCGACCGGAAGCGCGGACTCACCGCAGCCCGCGAGCAGCACGGTGGCCGCGAGCGCGGCGATGCCGAGCGCGAGGCGGGCAGCACGAACGGCGAAGCGCATGACCATGGTCTTCCTTCGAAGGAGGGTGCGAGCATCGGTCGAATCCGCCGGGCCGGGACGCGGGCGTCCACGATCACGACGGGGCGGCGCGCGCCGGCCGGACGAGCGCCACCGACCACCCGAAAACACGGGCAGGTTATCGGCCGGGGGCCCCGGTGTCCTGAACGGAGCGGTCCCGGACCGCCGGGCAGGTGGCGGGGGCGCAGGCCGGGCCGGGCCCGGGGCCGGCCGGGCCGGGCGCGCGGGCGCCCCGAGGCGACGCGACCCCGCCCCCGTCGCGGCGGGG
>JBGAMH010000379.1:0-2076 GCA_044223135.1 Candidatus Eiseniibacteriota bacterium
TGAGCAGCGTGGTTTTGCCCGAGCCGGACGCCCCGGTGATTGCCAGAAGCATGCCACGGGGCAGCTCCAGATCGATGCCCTGCAACACGTCCAGCCGCCCCGTCGGGGACGCGTAGCTCTTCCACAGCCCGCGTGCGACCAGGACCGGGCCCTGCTGGTCAACTGCCGCGTTGAGTGACACTTGCCTCGCTCCCATCAGGTCGCGCCTCAGGCGGACCGGCGAATGGCCTCGATCGGGTCGAGCCGGGCGGCCTGCCAGGCCGGGTACCAGGCGGCGGCCACGCACAGCACCACGGCGGCCAGAATCACGGCGGCGAAGTCCCCCGCCTCGGCCCGGACCGGCAGCCGCTCGATGAAGTACACGTCCCCGGGCAGGCGCACGAACGGGTAGCGCTGGAGCACGGCGATGAGCAGCCCGCCCAGGGCGGTGCCGAGCGCCGTCCCGAGCCCGCCGATCAGCAGGCCCTCGAGCAGGAAGACGCGCAGGACCACGCCGGGCGCCGCCCCCATGGTTTTCAGCACGCCGATGTCGCGGCGCTTCTCGAGCACGACCATGAACAGCGTGCTCACGATGTTGAACGCCGCCACGAGCACGATGAGCGCGAGGATCAGGAACATCACCGTCTTCTCGAGCTTCATCCACGTGAACAGGTTGCGGTTGAGCTCGATCCAGTTGTTCGCGCGCAGGTCGTCGCGCGCCGCGGTCCGCAGCAGGCGCTGCGCGGCCGCCGGTGCGTCGAACATGTCCGCGAGCTTCACCTCGAGCCCGGTGACGCGGTCGCCGAGGTCGAAGAAGCGCTGGGCGGAGCCCACGCTGACGAACCCGAAACTCGAGTCGTACGTGTACAGGCCCGACGTGAACGTGCCGACGAGCCGGAACGGCTTGAGCTTCGGCGACCAGCCGAACGCCGAGTTCGCGTCGCCCTTGAGCGTCGCCACCAGCACCACGTCGCCGATGCGCGCGCCCACGCGCGCGGCCAGTTCCGAGCCGAGCACGATGCCGGGCTCGCCGCCGAGCGTCGTGTCGGGGATGGCGTCGAGCGGCGGCTGGATGTGCTCGCCGATGGTGGTGACCGTGCGCTCGTCCGCGAGGTTCACGCCCTTCACCACCAGCCCCTCGGTGAGGCCGTCGCGGAACAGCATCGCCTTGCTGTAGGTGAACGCGGCGACCCCGGTCACGCCCGGCTCGCGCCGCAGCCGTTCGGCGAGCGGCGCCGCGTCCGCGACGCCGGCGGTGTTGGCGCCGAGCAGCACGACGTGCGCGTCGGTGCCGGCGATGCGCGTCTGGATCTCGCTCTCGAAGCCGTTCATGACCGCGAGCACCGTGAGCAGCGCGGTGACGCCCACGGCGACGCCGGCGATCGAGATCCCGGTCAGCAGCGTCACGAACCCGCTGCGCGGGCGGCTGCGCAGGTAGCGCGCCGCGATCCACAGCGGCAGGTTCACCCGGAGACGGCTCCCTCCCCGTCCTCGGCCGGCGCCTCCACCGCGTCGTCCACCGGCCGGCCCTCCTCGGGGCGCAGCTGCGGGAACAGGATCACGTCGCGGATGGAGCGTGCGTCGGTGGCGAGCATGACGAGGCGGTCGATGCCGATGCCCACGCCGCCGGTCGGCGGCATGCCGTACTCGAGCGCGCGCAGGTAGTCCTCGTCGAGCGCCTGCGCCTCCTCGTCCCCGCGCTCGCGCGCGCTGACCTGCTCCTCGAACGCCTGCCGCTGCGCGGCCGGGTCGTTCTGCTCGCTGAACGAGTTGGCCAGCTCGAAGCCGGCGGCGAACAGCTCGAAGCGCTCGACCACGTGCGGGTTCCGCCGGCTCACGCGCGCGAGCGGCGACGTGGCGAGCGGGAAGTCGACGACGAACGTGGCGTTCTGCAGCTCGGGCTGCACGAGCGCCGAGAACAGCTCGTCCAGCATGCCGCCCGCGCCGGTGCCGGCGCGCGGGTGCAGGCTGTGGCGCGCCACGTGGCGGCCCAGCTTCGCCTCGTCCAGGTCGTGGATCGACTCGCCCACCTTCTCGCTGACCGCGTCGAGCATCGAGACGCGCGGCCACGGCGGCGTGAAGTCCAGCTCGCGGCCC
>JBGAMH010000380.1:0-2070 GCA_044223135.1 Candidatus Eiseniibacteriota bacterium
GACGGCTTCTACGCCACGCCCGGGCTGGGCAAGGACGAGGTGCGGCTGGCGTACGTGCTCGAGGAGGCGAAGCTGCGCAGCGCGATGAAGGTGCTGGCCGCGGCGCTCGAGGCCTACCGGGCGAAGGTCGGGTAGGGGGCACGTTACCCCCCCCGGAGAAGGTCGCGGGGGAAAACTGCACGCTGGTCGTGTTGACGCTGTCCCGCGCGTCGCACCGCACGATAGCCTTTGCCTGTTCCCCGGTGCCGGATCGCATCGAGTGTGTCCATTCGGGATCCGGTCGGCTTTCTCGCAGTGGAGGCTTGCCGTGCGGTTCGCTCCTCGGCTTTTCGTCGTGACGCTCTTGCTGTCCTTCGCATTCGTGTCCTCGTCGAACGGCGCATGGATCCCGAACGGTACTTCCGTCTTCGGTTCCAGCCCCGGGTTGACCGAGCTCACGTTGCTCGCGCCGGACCGAGCCGGTGGCGTCTGGGTGGCCACGCACGGGCGCACGAGTGTCGGAGGTTCGCACTTCACGGGCGACGGGGACCTGATCACGGCCCTCGGACTGCCGCCACGTCCGTCTTCGGAGCACGCCGGCTTCGCGCCCGCGGCCCTGGTCCCCGACGGCGCGGGCGGCCTGTACGTATTCGCCTACCGGTCCGGGCCGATGGTCCCTCACCTCTTCGTGGACGGAGTCCAGCTCGTCGTTGTGCGCACGACTTCCAGTGGTGCACCCGCACGGGGTTGGCCGGCGGACGGCGTCGTCGTCGACCCTCTGTGGCTGAACTACTACTCGATGTGGCGAGGGCCGCTGGCGACCGCGGTGACGGCCGATGGCGGCGTGCTCGTGTCGTGGCGCGCGCAACATCACGTGGTGAATCCGGGATCGAGCATCCGCGTCCAGTCGATCGGCCGCGATGGCGCATTGCGCTGGGGGACCGAGGCACGCGTGCTCGATCAGGACCATGGCGGCGGGTTCAGTCCAGCGCTCGTTCCTGACGGTTCCGATGGAGCGCTCGTCTTCTGGGGGGCGGACTCGATCGGTGGGCGAGCCGGCGGTGTGTTCGGACAACGCGTCGATGCCGGCGGGACGCTTCGATGGGGCGAAAACGGCGTGCGCCTGTCGCGGCCGGCCGTGACGCGCGGATACGAAGTGGAGGTGGTGACAGGCATGCGAGGAGACGCGACGGTTGCGTGGCTGGGCGGCAGCAGCGACGGCCGGCACGTTTACGCCACGCACCTGGAGCGGGGGCGGCGCCCGACGGCCCCGCGCGATGTGCTGCTCGGCGATCCGGGCAGGAGCGCGAACGAGCTGGCGCTGGCGCCCGCCGGGCGTGACGCGATCGTGGCGTGGTGCGAGGCGACGCCGGAAGGCCAACGCCGGGTGAAGGCCCAGCGCCTGGACGAGCACGGCATGCCGCGCTGGCGCCCGGTCGGAGCGCTCGTCTGCGCGGCCGCCAGCGACAAGGACTTCCTTTGTGCAGTCACTGACGGGCGTGAAGGCGCATATGTCGTGTGGCGCGACGGGAGACCGAGCGGACAGATCCAGGGGGCGCGCATCACACCCTCCGGCCGGCTCGCACGAGGGTGGTCGGCGGAGGGCACGCCGATCTGCGCGGCCATGCCCGACACCACGTACGGCGCCGGACGGTTCGCGGCCGTGGAGTCCATGCAGCTGACCGCTTTGCGAGGCGGCGTTGCATTCCTGACCTAGGTAGACACGCGCATGATCGTTCGCGACGGCGTGAACACGGGCGACCCGGAGCAGGGATTCGTGACGAAGCTCCAGCCCGACGGACCCGCGGCGCCTCCTGCGTATCCGACCGAGCCCGCAGCCGCGCGAGTCGCTTCGCGCGGCACCGGCACCGACGATCGCGCTCACGGTTCTGCGCCCGCCTTCGCGCTCCACGGCGTGCGTCCGAATCCCGCCGTCGGCCCCGCGACCGTCGCTTTCACGCTGCCGTCTGCCGGACCCGCGCAGCTTGAGCTGTTCGACATCGCCGGCCGTCGTGTGTGGTCACGCGATGTGGGTGCGCTCGGCGTGGGCGAACATCGCGTGCCGCTCGGCGATGGACAGGTCGTGCCACC
>JBGAMH010000076.1:0-17193 GCA_044223135.1 Candidatus Eiseniibacteriota bacterium
TGATGCTGGGTTTCGTGTTCTCGATGATCTTCGGGCACGCGCCGATCATCCTGCCCGCGGTGACCGGCGCGCGCGTGACGTACCACCCGCGCTTCTGGATCCCGCTCGGCCTGCTGCACCTGTCGGTGCTGCTGCGCGTGGTCGGCGACCTCGCGGGCCATGCGTCGCTGCGCCGGCACGGCGGGGAGCTCAACGTGCTCGCGGTGCTGCTGTTCGTGGCGAGCACCGTGGTGGCGCTCGTGAGCTCGCGCCGCGCCGCCGCGCCGCGCCCCCGTCAGGCGGCGCGGTTCAGCCGGTAGTCCTCGAGCAGCGCTTCGCCCTGCTGCGACAGCCGTGCCAGTTCCTCCGCCGTGGACGCGAGCCGGTCGGTGTGCGCCGCACCCGCCCGGGCGCTGCCGTCGATCTCGCGCACGTCGGCCACCGCGCGCTCGATGGATTCGCGCTGTCCGCGCGCCGAGTCCTCGATGCCCGCGATCCGCTGCGCCGCGTCCTCGGCGGCCTGCGCGATCGTGCCCAGCACCTCGCTGGAGCGGTTCACCAGCTCGGTGCCGCCGTGGATGCGCGCCGCCGAATCATGGAGCAGGTCGCGGATCTGCTTCGCCGCCTCGCCGCTGCGCAGCGCCAGCGCCCGCACCTCGGCCGCCACCACCGCGAAGCCGCGCCCGCTCTCGCCGGCGCGCGCCGCCTCCACGGCCGCGTTCAGCGCCAGCAGGTTCGTCTGGAACGACAGGTCGTCGATCGTGCGCGTGATCTCGGTGATGCGGTCGGACTGCGCGACGATCAGGCCCATGGCGCTCACGGCCTCGTTCGCCACGGTGCGTCCGCGGCGCGCTTCCTCGCGCGCGTGCGCCGCCGAACGGCTGGCCGCCGCCGCGTGCTCGGTGCTCTCGGCCACGTGGCGCCGGGTCGTGTCGAGCGCGTCGATCGCCCGCGCCACGCGCCGCACCTGCTCCTGCGCCTCCTGCGCCAGCGCCGTCGCCTCTCCCGACAGCTCGCGCGAATCGGCCGACAGCGCACGTCCCGTGCGGCGCACGCCGTCCAGCGTGTGCCGCATCGAGCGCAGCGCCTTGCCGAGCGCCTGCCCCAGCCGCGCCACCTCGTCGTCGCCCTCCGCGTGGAGCGTGGCATCGAGGTTGCCCGCGGCCACCGCCTCGAGCGCGTGCACCGTGTCGTGCAGCGGCACCGTGACGCCGCGCACCAGCCACACGCCGGCGAACGCGAGCGCGGCGAGCGCCGCCACCGCGAGCGCCGCGAGCAGCCACGCCAGGCGCCGTGCGGGCGCCAGCATCGCGTCGGCGGGCGCCGTCACCACGAACGACCACGGCCGCTCCACCGCGCCCCCGAAGCGCAGCGGCACGAACACGCGCAGCGCCTGCGAGTGCAGCTCCGGAGACCACTCCTGCCCCACCCACACGCGGCCCGCGCGGTTCTCCTCGAGCCCGCGCTGGAACAGCGCGGTGGTCTCGCATGCCTTCGCGAAGCGCGCCGTGTCGGGATGCGCCACGTACGCGCCGTTCGCGCCGATCAACGCCGCGAAGCCGTGGCCGTAGGGCTTCACCTCGTCGAGCACGGAGCGCAGCCCGTCGAGCGAGAGGTCCACGCCCACCACGCCCACGAAGCGCCCGTCCACCTGCATGGGCACGCACGTGGACGTCATCAGCACCGACTTGCCCTCGATGTCGTAGACGTACGGATCGATCACGAGCGGCTTCCCGGTCTTCCGGGGCACGGCGTAGTACTCGTCGGAAGGATCGAACAGCTCCAGTTCGTGCTCCGGCTTCATCTCGCCGTTCACCCAGCGCCAGTACGGCATGAACTGGCCGCTCGCGTCGGAGCCCACTTCGCCCCGGTGCCGCGCGTCGGCGTGGTCCCACGCGTCGCGCTCGAAGCAGATCCACACGCCGAGCCACTCGGGGTGCTCGCGCAGCGTCTCGCGCAGCAGCGTGTTCGCCTCCTCGCGGTCGCCGCGGCCGTGGCGGATCTCGCTCACCAGCGCGTGGCGCAGCGCCACCGAGGCGGCGTACGGCTGCATCACGAAGTTCTCGATGCGCAGCGCTTCGCGCCCGGCCTGCTCGGTCATCTCGCGCCGCGCCTGCTGCTGCACCACGCGCGAGGTGGTCTGCCACGCGACCACCGCCAGGACGGCGAACGCCAGCGCCGTCACGCCACAGAGGAGCACCTGCGTCCGCAGCGCCAGGTTCGAGCGCAGCGCACGCGGAAGACCGCCGAAGTCGATGGACACCTGGGCCTGCCTGGTTCGGGTCGTCCGAGGGGACGAGTCAAGTCTCGGGCCCCCCGGCGGCGGCTGAAGCCGGTTCGGCCCGGCGCGTCGGGCCGTGCCCGACCGTCGCCGTGGCACCCGGCCCGCCGGCCACGCCTCCGCAAAGCCCCGTCGCGGCGTGGCGTGCTCAAGCCGCGGCCGCCGCGCCCGACACTCGCCGCGAACGGGTGGAGCACGCCCGCGGCTCGCGCGTGCTCTCTCATGAGGCAGCCGGATCACGGGGGCGACATGTTCGGATCGCGCAGCACCACCGACACGCTGGCTTCGCGCATGATGGCGCCCGTCGTGCTGTGCGGCCTGCTGGTCACGCTGCTCGGCGCCGTGTACCTGGTGCTCGAGTCGCGGCGCAGCATCGAGTCGCAGGCGGGGCAGTCGGCGCGCGCGATCGCCCACCAGGTCGGGCAGGACCGCCAGAAGTACATCCGGCGCATGACCACCGAAGGCGCCGACCCGACGTTCCTGCACGAGATCGGCATGAGCGAGTCCGGCCAGGGCCTGTACCACGTGAACCTGCTGGGCCTGTGGCCGATCAACCCGCAGCACGCCGCGCGCGACACGTTCGAGGCGCGCACGCTGCGGGGCTTCCTCGCGAACACGCTCGCCGATTCGTCGCGCGTGCACGCCGTGAACGGCGAGCCCACGTTCACGTACATGCGGCCCGAGATCGCCGTGTCGTCGCTGTGCGTGGACTGCCACAGCGGCAACCTGGCCGGAAGATCGCACCAGGTCGCCGAGCAGCGCCCGATCGGCGCGCTCGTGGTGGAGATTCCGCTCGGCGCCGCGCTCGCCACGGCGCGCGTGAACACGATCCGCGCGATCGCCCTGCTCGTGCTGATCGCGGCCGGCATGGTGGTGGGCATCCTGTGGATGCTGCGCCGCCTCGTGGAGCGCCCCGTGGGCACGCTGCTGCCCGCGGTGGAGCCGCTCGCGCGCGGCGACTTCTCGCGGCCCGTGCGGGTGCAGGCCGTGGCGGAGATCGCGCGCATCGCCCGCGCCGTGGAGGACACGCGCTCCCGCGTGGCGTCCGTCCTCGGCGAACTCGCGCGCACCGTGGACACCGTGCAGAGCGCCTCGGGCGATGTGTCCCATCGCGCCACGTTGCTGTCCCGGGGCAATCACGAACAGGCGGCGGCGCTGGTGGAGACCGCGTCGTCGTTGCAGGCCATGACCCAGACCGTGCGCACGAACGCCGAGGACGCCGAGAAGGCTCGCGACCTGGCCGCGCACACGCGCGACCAGGCGCAGGAGGGCGGGCAGGCGCTCCGCGAGGCCGTGCAGGCCATGGGCGACATCGCCGCCGCGTCGCGCCGGATCGCGGACATCAGCGGCACGATCGACGAGATCGCGTTCCAGACGAACCTGCTGGCGCTGAACGCCGCGGTGGAAGCGGCGCGCGCGGGCGAACAGGGCCGCAGCTTCGCGGTGGTCGCGAGCGAGGTGCGCGCGCTGGCCCAGCGATCCGCCGTGGCTTCGAAGGAGATCCGCACCGTGATCGGCGATGCCGTGGCGCGCGTGGACGAGGGCAGCGTGCGCGTGACGCGCGCCGGCGAATCGCTGGGCGGCATCGTGGACGAGGTGAAGCAGGTGGCCGAGCTGGTGGCCGGCATCGCCGGCGCGTCGGCCGACCAGGCGCGCGGCATCGAGCAGGTCCACCGCGCCGTGGAGCAGATGGAGGGCGTCACCCAGTCGGCTGCCGGGCAGGCCGGCGAACTCGACGAGACCGCGCGCTCGCTGGCCGCCCAGGCCGGCGAACTGCGCCGGCAGGTCGGTCAGTTCACGCTGGGCAGCGACGGCGCGACGCGGCCGGCCGCGCGCGGGGACGCGAGCGAGGAGCGCCGGGCGGCCTGAGGCGCGGGACCGAGCAGCGACGGCCGGTGCTCAACCTCCCGTCGCGGGGGGCAGGCACGGCAGGTAGCGCTCGCGCAGCAGGCGCTGGTGCTGCCGTTCGTGCCCGGCGATCAGGTAGGCCAGGCCGCGGCCCGTGATGCCGCCCTGTCCCACGCGCAGCCGGAACGCGAACGCCTCCGGCGCCGCGGGGCGCACGAGCGACACGGTGGCCGCACGCACGCTCGCGAACTCGTCCATCACGTCCGCGAGACGGCGCTCCTCGAAGCGCGCGGCCGCCATCCACGCGTCGGTGTCGAAGCCGGGCACCACGTTCCCGTCGGCGCGCAGGGCGCGCGCGAGCCGGTAGCCGAGCACCCGTTCGCAGTCGGCGAGGTGCCCGACGGTCTGGCGAACGGTCCACTTGCCGGGCGCGTACGCGACCGCCGCGTGCGCTTCGCCGAACGTGGTGACGAGCGCGCGCGTCACGTCGAGCTGCTCCGCCAGCATCGCGGCGAAGTCGGGGGCGTCGGGAACGAGCGCGATCTCGTCCGCGAACACGGGTGCGTACTCGTCCGCCGCGGGGCGCGGTACGCGCGGCCCCGCCTGCGCGGCGCGGCGCGCGAGCGGCCCGGGGTTCAGGCACGCCACGGGGCGGTCGGCGGCCAGTGTGCCGAGGTGCGCGTGCAACCGGGCGCGCAGCGCGTCGGCCGATCCCGACGCGTCGAGCGCCAGGATCTCGCAGGCGCGCCGCAGTTCGTCGGCGCCGGTGGCGGGATCGTTCGCGTAGCGCACGGCTTCGTCGAGTCGCGGCATGCGGGACTCCTCCGGGAAGCGGCCAGGTGAGCTGCGCGGGGATCCTCGCCCCGATCCCCTACACCGCGAACGCCTCCGCCTGCCACGCGAGGCCCAGTTCCGAGGGCGGCGCCATGTAGCCGAGCATCGCGCTGGCCGCGACCACACTGGGCGACGCGAGGAAGCCCTCGCCGCCCAGGCCCATGCGGTTCGTCCAGTTGCGGTTGAAGCTCGTGATCGCGCGCTGGCCGGGCTTGAGCGAGTCGGGGCCCTGCCCGAAACACGGGCCGCACCAGCTCTGGCGGATCTCGCCGCCCACCGAGCGGAACACCTCGGCGATGCTCTCGCCGTCGAGCCGCGCGTCGGCGCGCTCGATCTGCTCCTTCACGCCGCCCGAGCCCGGAAAGATCACGAACTCCTTCGCGGCCCTCGTGCGGCCGCCGGCGCGCGCGGCGCGCAGCACGAGCGCGGCCGACAGCAGGTCGTCGTAGCCGCCGTTCGTGCACGAACCGATCATGGCTTTGTCGAAGCCGAGCTTCTCCTTCGCCACGTCCTCGGCCGGGAACGCGTTGCCGGGGCTGAACGGCTTCGCGATCATCGGCCGCACGTCGGACAGCTCCAGCACCTCGTCGATCTCCCACGCCACGTCGGCACCGGGTTGAATGCGTGGGTACGGCAGCTCCTTCATGCCCTTGGCCGCGAACCACGCGTAGGTGATGTCGTCCGGCGCGAAGATGCCGTTCCAGCTCTCGGCTTCGGCCATCATGTTGCAGATGGTGTTGCGGTACGCGATGGGCAGCTGCTTGTCGGCGTCCACGAACTCCACGCTCATCCCCTGCGACTGCTTCGCACCCCAGCGGCGCAGCAGTTCCAGCACCAGGTCCTTGCCCGTGACCCACGGCTGCAGCGCGCCGCGGAACGTGACGCGCCGCGGCTTCGCGACCGTCGTGTAGATGTAGCCGGTGCTCCAGCCGAAGCCGAGCGTGGTGGAGCCCACGCCGATGCCGATCGCGCCGTACGCGCCGTACGCACGCGAGTGCGAGTCGGCGCCGGGAATCATCATGCCCGGGTGCACCAGGCCCTGCTCGGGGAAGTAGAAGTGGAAGATGCCGTCGCCGGGCGTGGCGTAGTAGGGCTTTTCGATGCCGTGCACCTTCGCGAACTCGCGGCCGATGCCGGTCTGCTTGTCGTCGGAGTCCACGCCCGTGAACACGAAATGGTCGTTCGCGATCGCGAGCTGGCGCGGCCAGATCGCGTGGCCGCCGGTGATCTGGTTGAACGTGTGGATCGAGAACGGCGCGGTGCCGTCGGATGCGGGCAGCAGGTCGGCGTACACGCGCACCGTGGCGCCGGCGCGGATCTCGGCCGACTTGTCCACGCGGTGCGCCCACAGGATCTGCTCGCTGGTCGTCAGCCTGCGCGCGGTGTCGGCGTCGGGCCACACGATCGCCGGCTCCGTCTCCACCGACTTGCGGAACTCGCGGCGACCGAGCGCGAAGATGCCGCCGCTCCTGCGGATCTCGTCTTCCTTCGCGGTCAGCGGCACGGGCGTGTACGCGACGCCGCGCGTCACGTTGACCAGCGCGCGCGAGTCGGGGTCGTACGTGAACTCGTCGCCTTCCTGCGCGTCGGCCACGGCGTCCGGCGCCTGCACCACCTGGAGCCCCAGGTTGAACGCGTTGCGGCGGAAGATGTCGCCCATGTTGTTGCCGCACACGACGACCATCTCGAGGCCCTTCTCCTCGGCCACGCCCTTCAGGCCCGCGGGGCTCATCTCGCGCGAGCTGCCGATGGCGAAGCGATCGCCGGCGATCAGGAACGTCTCGCCGCGATGCACGCGCGCGCGGAAGTCGGGCATCAGGTAGCGGAAGCTGCCGGCCTTCCAGCGCTCGTCCAGCGTCTCGAGGCTCTCGCTCACGCAGTCGGCGGCGGGCGTGATCTGATCGGTGTCGATCGCGTCGAGCTTCTTCCCGGGCACCTTCGGGTCCCAGAAGATCAGCGCCTTGCCGCGGATCAGGCGGCCGGCCGAGGCCCCGGGCGCGGCGGGCGCATCGGCGGCACGCGGCGCGGGCAGGGTATCGAGCGTGACGCCGGGCTTCAGGCGCGCGGGCTGGAGCTTGTGCATGAATCGAGTCCTCGTGAACCGGGGGTGACCGGGTGGGCCGCGAGCGGTGGAGCGCGGCCGAGCCTAGCGAGCCGCCGGGCGGCGGTGCAAGGCCCCCGGGGCTGTGACGAACGGCGGGCTGAGGCGTTCCACAAGCGAGGCGGCGCATCGCCGACTCGACACTGGAGGACCCCATGGCCCGTCCGCTCCCCCTGGTTCCGTTCGCGTTCGCGCTCGCGCTCGCGACCCTCGTCCCGGCGCGGCCAGCGCTGGCCCTCATCGAAACCCGCTGGACCGAGCCGATGCAGCAGTGGCAGCCGATCCCGGTGGCCCGCGACATCGGGGACCCGCGACTGGACCTGCTCAACCTGCAAACCGATCCGGGCCCGCACCCACGCTTCCACTACGAGTGGGTGCGCTCCGAAGACGGCGTCGTGCGCGCCTCGACGGCGGAGGTCCTCGATACCACGCCCACGACCCTGGGGGCCCTCTCGCTCTTCAGCCCGCCCCGCCTGCCCGACCTGTTCGTCTGGATGGACGGCATTCGCGGCACCGAACTCGTCTGCTACACCGCACCGGGGCCCGGTGGCCCCGGGCCGGGCTACACGAACCGGGCTCCGGCCTGGCGGATCACGGTCTCCCCGGCCGGCGGTGCGATGCCGCCCCTGTACTTCGTGAACGTCGAAGGCGGCGGCGACATCGACATCGTGATCCACTTCCCGCAGGACGCGCTCAAGATCTACGACAAGAACGGCTCGCTGTTGCAGAGCATCGATCTTTCGCAGGCGACCGGTGGAGACCGATTCACGACCTACGACGTTTCGTTTGCCGATCTCGACGGCGACGGGCGCGACGAGATCCTCGTGACCCACCCCGACAACGGCCCCTCGGGCGTGTCCGTCAGCGTTCTCGGCACGAACGAACCCGTGAGCGTGGCCCCGCCGACGACGGGAATCGGGCCGGCGCTGGCGCTCGCGCCGCTGTCGCCGAATCCGATGCGCGCACGATCGCTCGTGTCGTGGACGCTGCCGCAGGCGGGACATGCGAGCGTGCGCGTGTTCGACGCCGCGGGCCGCGGGGTGCGCACGCTCATGGAGGGCTCCGCACCGGCCGGCACCTACTCGCAGGCGTGGGACGGACGCGACGACGACGGGCGCCGGCTCTCGCCCGGCGTGTACATGGTCGAGGTCGCTGCGGGTGGGCTGCGGCAGAGCCGCAAGGCCGTCATGCTCCGGTAGCACCGGGGCGGCGTGCCCGAACTGTCCGGTTGTGCGGCGTGCGCCCGGCTTTCAGCCGCGCGCGCGCCGCCGGATCGCCTGGATCGCGGTCTCCAGCGCCTGCAGGAAGCGGCTGCGGTCCTTCGGCCCGAACGGCGGCGGGCCGGCGGTGATCTCGCCCGCGCCGCGCAGGCCGGCCAACAGGTCGCGCGTGGCGAGCGCGTCGCCCACGTTGTCCTCGGTGAACGCGCGGCCGTTCGTGCCGATGACGGCGGCGCCCGCGGCGATGCAGCGCGCGGCCAGCGGCACGTCGGCGGTGATCACCACGTCGCCATCGCCCGCGTGCGCGGCGATCCAGTCGTCGGCGGCGTCCATCCCGGCTGCCACCACCTGCATCGTCACGCGGCCTTCCGCCGGCACACGCATGCTCTGCGCGCTCACGAGCGTGACGGGCAGGTCGTGCCGGCGCGCGACGCGGTAGACCTCGTCCTTCACCGGGCAGGCGTCGGCATCCACGTACACGTGCAGCACGGGCGGGCTCCTCAGGGAGTGGCGGGCGAACGACCGCGCGCAGCATGCGCGATCGCCGCCGCGGCCGCCACGCGCGGCTAGCGCACCAGCGCGAACCTCGCGGTGCGCGTGCCGTCGCGCGTCGCCACGCGCGCCCAGTACACGCCGCTCGGCGCCGGCCGACCCGCGTCGTCGAGGCCGTCCCACGCCTCGGCATGCGGGCCCGGCGCGCGCCACGCGGCGGGAAACGCGCGCACGCGTCGGCCGCCCGCGTCCCACACCTCCACGCGCGCCGGATCGGCGTGCGGCAGCGTGAAGCGCAGCGTGCACGTGCCGCGCGCGGGGTTCGGGCCCACGGTCAGCGTCAACAGCGGCGGCGGGCCCGGAGCGGGCGGCGGCACCTCGGTGAGCGTGTCGTCGTACAGCACCAGCGTCTCGGGCGTGCCGCGCGCGGCGCGGTCGGTGAGCACGGTGGCCATCGCCCAGAAGATGATGCTCATGTTCACCACCGACGTGTCGGCGATCGTCCACGGGTACTCGGGGTCCGACGGCGGCGGCCAGTACGCGTACAGGTCCTCGAACGTGCCGCCCGACTCCAGCGACAGCAGGAACTGCAGCGTGATCGACAGCCTCGCGTTCGCCATGTGGTCGAACGCGAGCACGCAGTACGAGGGCTCCACGGTCCACCCGCGCGAGTCGTAGTCGTACCCGCAGCCGGTGGCGCGGCTGTAGAAGTACTCCATGCAGCCGGGCGGCCCGCCCGGGCACGGCTGCTCGTAGATCGCGCGGCCGTCCGTGCCGATGCGGCCGGCCAGGAACGAAGTCATCGACGCGAGGAAACCGGGAATGCGCGCGTCGCCGGTCAGCCGGTCCAGGTGGATCAGTTCCATCGCCATCCAACCGGTGTAGTGGATGTCGCGCGAGCCCGGGCACCAGTGCGGAAAGCTGCCGTCGGCGTTCTGGTAGGCGCCCAGCAGGCCGAGGATGTCGCTCGTCTTCTGCGCGGCGGCGGCATTGCCGGTCAAGTGCGCGTATTCGGCGGTGGCCATGGCCAGCATGAGCCCGCCGTTCAGCACGCACTGCTCGGTGGGAATCGCCACCAGGTCGTTCGTCACCTGCGTGCCCACGGTGAGGAAACGCGTCTCGTGCGTGGCCTCGTACGCGCCGAGCAGCGCGTAGGCGAGCATGCCGTCGAACGGCGTGTACGACCGGATGTCGGCGAGCCGGCCGATCATGAAATCGGCGTGCTGCACGATGTCCTCGCGCAGGCGCTGCCGCGGCTGCAGGCGGTACAGCTCGACGTACGCGAGCAACTGGCACACGACGGTCTGGCGGATCTCCTCGGACGGGCTCACGTCGTAGCGCCAGTCCATGGTCACCCCGTCCACCTCGTGCTGCTGCAGGTAGCGGTCCATGCGCACGACCAGCGGCGCCACGGCGTCGTCGACGGTGGCGAAGGTGGGGCCAGCCCGAGCGGACGCGTGGCTCGCGGTCGCCCACACGGGAGCGGAGCCCAGCGCGAGCAGCGCGACGAGGCTCGCCGCACCCACCAGGGCGCGGAGCGGGGCAAGCGGGCGAGGCATGAGTCGAACCTCCGGGTGTTCAGCCTTCGCGGGCTTCCGGGAATCCCGGGCGCGGCCGATCGTGCGCCCCGCGCCGGACGTGCGACAAGTGCGGATTTCGGCGCGGACGCGGTGCGTGACCGGACGACCGCGGAGCCGGCCCCGTGCGGCGTGCGCGGCCACCTTCTAAGATGCGCGCCGTTCCCGTGCCCGCGACGTTCGCCGGCCGCCTCCACCCTCCCGGAAACCCGCATGCGCTCTCTCGCCCGCTTCGTGCTCGCCCCGCTCGTGGCCGCGCTCCTGCCGGCCGCCGCGCTCGCCGCTCCCGCTGCCGCGCCGTCACGCGCCGCGGGCTTCCCCGCCGCTCCCGCCGTGCCGCTGCCCGACACGGGGCTGTTCGCGCCGGTCGCGAAGCAGCACCGCGCGCGGCTCGACCGGCTCGCGGCGCTCGCCTCGGGGCCGGCCAGCGCCGAGCGCGTGCTGCTGTCGATCGCGACCGGTGATCCCGACGGCGCGGCGAAGCTCGCCGCTTCGCTGCCCGCCACCGATCCGCTCACGCCGATCGCGCGCGGACGCGCGGCGCTCGCTCGGCAGGACTTCGCGACGCTCGGCGCCACGATCGCCGCGCTGCCCGCGGCGCGGCAGACCGACGGCGCGCGCGCGCTGCGCTACCAGTGGAGCTTCGCTCGCGACGACGCGCGCGGCGTGGATTCCAGCGCCACCGCGCAGCTCGCGCGCGAGGGCGACGCGCGCTCGGCGCCCGACCTGCTGGCGCTGGGCCACGTGGCGTACGACCGGCTCGACTACCCGAGGGCCGAGTCGCTGTTCACGCGCGCGCTCGCCGCGCTGCCGGAGTCCGCGGACCGACCGGCGTGGGGCGACGCGACCTCCGCGCGCCGGGCCGCGGCGTTCGCGGGCCTCGCGCTGGTGCAGCAGAAGCACCGCGAGTGGGACCGTTCGCTCGCCACGTTGAAGCAGGGGCTCGACGCCGACGCGAACGCCGAGGTGCTGATGGTGCTCACCGAGACGCTGATCCGGCTGGGCCGCACCGACGAGGCGATCTCGGCGGCGGAGTGGGCGGTGCGCCTGGCGCCCTACCACGACGCCGCGCACTACCTGCTCGGCAACGGCTACGCGCGCAAGAACTACACGCAGCTCGTGGCGGCCTACCCGAACGCGTTCGCCGACGCGTCCGGCCGGCGCGTGCTCGCGCGCGCGGATTCGCTGCTGGGCCTGGGCCAGCGCGCCACCGCGCGCGCGGGCTACGGCGCGGTGATCTTCGCGCACGCCGCCTGGGCCGACGCGCGCGTGCGGCTGGCCTCGCTCGACTTCGAGGACGGGCGCTTCGCCGAGGCGCGCGACGGCTGCTTCGCCGCGCTGCGCGCCTGTCCCGAATACGGCCGCGCGCACGCGGTGCTGGCGAAGGCGCTCGAGTCGCAGCGCTTCGCCGTGGACGTGCACCGGGCCGGCTACGAGGCGCGCTTCGCCGCCGCCCCGCTGCCGCACCTGCCGGGCATCGAGAAGTTCGTGGCCAACTGGGCCGCGCTGTCGCCCCGGCACCAGAAGCGCGTGGCACTGTCGGTGGCGCCGTGGAAGGCGTTCCTGCCCGTGCTCGTGGAGGGCGGCGCGACCTACTACATCAAGCCGCTGTGGATGCAGCTGTCGGAGTGCCCCAACCTGAACACGCTGCGCGACCAGCGCATCAACTACGACTCGCGCCTGTGGGACGACGTGCGCGGCTGCGGCGGCTACCACACCGTGACGGGCATCGAGGACGTGGAGCGCACGATCTTCGACCGCTACAACACGGTGCTGCACGAGCTGTCGCACCAGGTGCACGCCATCCTGCCGGCCGACGACGGCCGCGCGATCCAGGAGCTGTACCGGCAGGCGAAGGAGCGCGACGACGCCACGCGCGACGGCTACCTGTCGCGCTACGCCGGCGGCAGCGTGTTCGAGTACTTCGCCGAGGGCGCGAACGCGCTGTACTCGCCGAAGCGCGACGCGTACGACCCGCGCGAGGTGGTGCAGGACCGGCTCGACCGCATCGATCCCGCGCTGCGCCGCGAGGTGGAGTCGCTGATGGCGCGCACCGACGTGAGCGCGTCGTACCCGATCGCGTGGGCCGCCGGCGGCGACGACCGCGTGGAGCGCGGGCGCGTGGACGACGCGATCGTGCTGTACGAGAAGGCGCTGGCGCGCGACCCGAAGAACGAGACGGCGCTGACCGCCTACGCGCGTGCGCTCGTGCTGGGCGGCCGCGCGGCCGAGGCCGAGAAGGTCGCCGGGCGCGCCGTGCAGGAACACCCCACGAGCGGCGGCGTGCGCGTGCAGATGTCCGAGGCCGCGTGGCATGCCGGCCGCGGCGTGGACGCCGCCCGCACGGCGCTCGCGCAGAGCCGGGCCGACGTGCGCGCCGAGGACCGCTACGTGGTCGACGCGCAGCTCTCGGAGCTGGCGTGGGTCGCGGGCGACGCCGCCGCCGCGCTGGCGTCGGCCGACTCGGTGCTGGCCTACCAGTCCGACAGCCCCGAGGGCCAGCAGGCGCGCGCCGCCGCGCTCGCGCTGGCCGGCCGCTGGAACGACGCGTTCGCGCAGTACGACGAAGCCGTGCGCATGCGCACGGGCGTGGTGGAGCTGCGCAACGCATACGCGCGCGACCTGCTGCGCGCCGGTCGCGTGGCCGAGGCGCGCGTGCAGCTGGACGCAGCCAAGCTGCTCGACGAGGAGAACGCCACGTCGGAGGCGCTGCGCGCGTGGGTGGACCTGGCCGAGAACCACTTCGAGCCCGCGCGGCTGCGGGCGCTGCAGGCGCTCAAGTGGGGCCCCGAGTGCGACCTCGCACGCATCCTGTCCGCGGCCGCGGAGCACGCCTACAAGCGCGACGTCGCCGCGAAAGCGGTGCTGCAACCGCTGCAGGACCGCATCGACCGCAAGGCGCCGCCGTCGTGGATCTACCGGCCGAAGCTCGCCACCTGGGAGCAGGTGCACGCGCTGCCGGCCGCCGAGAAGGCGGTGCTCGAGCAGCTCATGCGCTGACGGCGCGACGCGATGCGAACGGCCGGCCCCTCGCGGAGCCGGCCGTTCGTGTTCGGCGCGGGAGGTCCGCGCGCGTCATTCGATCACGACGATCCGCCCCGATTCGCGCCGTCCGTCCGCTTCGAAGCGCACGAAGTAGACGCCCGGCGCCACGCGCTGGCCACGCGCGTCGCGACCGTCCCACGCCATCGCGTGCGGGCCGGCGGCCAGCCAGCCGTCGGCGAACGTGCGGACGAGCCGCCCGTCCACGCCGTGCAGCGTGACGCGCGCGCGCGACGCGGCCGCGAGCTCGAAGCGCACGCTCGTGGCGCGACGCATCGGGTGCGGCGCGGCGGGCAGCAGCCGCGTCACCGCCCGCGTGCGCGGTGCAGGCGGCGCGTCCACCGAAGCGGCGGTCACCACCTCGATGAAGTCCCATGTGGCGCCGAACGGCACGGCCCCGCGCGAGGTGCCGAGGATGCCCACGGCGAGCGGCGCGGCCGTGCGCACGGCGTCGCGCACGCGACCTGCCGGCAGCGTCAGCAGCGGCCCGGCGGCCACGCGCGCACCGGCGCCGACGCGGTAGCGCGGCTGGATCGTGCCGGCGGCGGGCTGCACGTCGAGCAGCAGCTCCACGCCGTCCGCGGCGAGGATGCCGGGCACCGGGGTGAAGCTCTCGGCCGGCGCGCCGGCGTGCTCGGTGGTGACCGCGATGCCCGGGACGCCGCCGCGGACGGCGAGCGTCACGCTCACGTAGTCGTCCTGTCGTCCGTCGCCCACGAACAGACCGAACGACATCGAATCGGCGGGCGCGCCACCGAACCACGGGATCGACAGCTGCGTGCGCGCGGTGAACGGCGTGCTCGTGGAGTCGGTCGCGACGCCGAACTGGAACGCGTTGTTCTGCGAGTTCGCCGCGCCGAGCGCGTCGCCGGCGTCGACCACGTCCACCGTCAGCTTGCCCGCCGCGCCGCCGGGAGTCAGGTGCGCGGGGTCGAACTGCGTGAGGTAGTCCGTCGTGCCGTTGGCCATCAGCCCCGTGAAGCCGAGGCCGAAGAACCCGAAGCCGGGGTTGCCGCTGTCCCACGTGTAGACCACGGGGATCGTGGTGTTCGAGCCGTTCGTGGCGTCGCGCGCGAAGGCGTCTTCGGGATCCAGCAGGCCGTCGTTGTCGTCGTCGGGATCGTTCCGGTTCGACAGCAGGTCGCCGTCGAAGTCGGCGGGCCGGTCGGCCGCCGAGCACGGGCTGGTGCCGTTGTCGATCTCGTCGGCGTTGCTGAAGCCGTCGCCGTCCTCGTCGAGCGCGGGGCTGTCGGCGCCGGAGCAGGCGTTGCCGCCGCCCTCGTAGTCGGACGGCTCGAACACCCACACGCGGCCCGTCACGTAGTCCGCCACCCACACGGTGCCCGGGAACACGGCGCCGTCGGGCTGCGCCGTCAGGTCGAGCGGGGTGATGTCGATGTTGCCGAACAGCGCCGCCACGGCGATCGCCGAGTCACCGGCGGCGTTCAGGTCGATCCGCTGCACCGAGTTGTCGAAGCTCGCCGCGAGGATCGCGCCCTGCAGCGCACCGCCGAAGTTGCTCGCGCGGTACTCGACGAGTCCGTTCGTGGACGCGTTCCACTGCGCCAGCGATCCGTCCGTGCCCGGCTCGCGGTACTCGCACTGCTGCGGGTCGCCGGCGGGCACCGGCGACTGCGGGTTCGTGACGTTGAACGTGTTCGACGTGCTCGCGCGCGTCGGGTTCGGGTGCCCCGCGTAGTAGCCGGGCCCCGGGATCATGTGCAGGTTGTCGGGCAGGCTCGCGCTGTTCGCGTCGTTGTCGGCGTTCGTGCACGTGCCGCCGGGGCCCTCGCCGATCGGCGGGCCGCCCCAGCCCAGGTTCGGGCCGTTGTCCACGGTGTAGAGGTGCCCGTTCGAATGGATCACCACGTCGAACGGATTGCGATAGCCGCTCGAGTGCACCTGCACCGGCCCGCCCGGCACCAGCTTCGCCTGGTTCTTGCCGTCGTTGCCGCCGAACGGATCGTTGAGGTCGGCGACGCCCGCGCGGTCCTCGTCGTCGAGCGTCGGCAGGTCGTACGTCGTGTTGCCGATCGCGTCGAGGTCCACCGACAGCACGGCGGCCGACAGCGCGTACTCGGCGAGGAACGAGAAGTTGTACGACGGCGCGCCCATGTTGCACTGGCCGCCCTGCCCCACGTACAGCGTGTTCGTGAGCGGGTCGAGCGCCATGCCGTTCGTGGAGTGGTCGTCCTCGGAGCGCGGCAGGCCGCGCACGAGGTCGGTGCGCGTCCACACGCCCGCCACGCGGTCGATGCGCGAGAGCACGCCCGAGTTCGTGTCCAGCCCGATGTCGCCGCCCACGTTCATGCGCGGGTCGGACGACGTCACGTAGATCACCGGGTCCACCGCCGTGCCGGTCACGAGCAGGCCCGTCACGAGCCGGTCGGTGATGCCGGGCGCCAGCTGGCCGTCGTCGTCGTGGTTCGGGATGTCGCGCACCACGAGGATCGACTCGGTCGCGACCGCCGTGTACGTGTTCGCCGCGTCGCGGCTCACGGTCATCGCCAGGATGCGTCCGTCCTTCTCGGCCACGTACAGCCGCCCGTCGGGCCCGAACTGCAGCGAGGTCGGGTTGGCGCGGTTGCCGCCGAGCACGAAGCTCTTGCCGAAGCCCACCGGGAAGCTCGTCGCGCCGGTGCCCGAGAGCGCGACCGACACGGGGCTGCCGACACCGTCGTGCGACACGGCGAGCGTGCCGAGGGCGGCACCCGCGGCCTGCGGGGCGAAGCGCACGTGGAACGTGCGCGACTCGCCCGGCGCGAGGTCCTGCGGCGACAGGTCGTGCAGGAATCCGGGGCTCACGGTGATCGAGCCCAGGTGCACCACCGGATCGCCGACGCCGCCCAGGTTCGTGAGCGTCACGCTCTGCGGCGGCGACAGCGTGCCCACGAGCCGCGATCCGAACGCCAGGTTCACCGGCGTCACGCCGAGCACGCCCGCGGCGTTCAGTGCACGCACCTCGATGCCGCGCACGGTGGGCGCGTCGACCACGTGGCCGAACTCGATCGACAGCGCGCCGTCGGCCACCCACGCGTCGAACGTCACCATGCCGGGCGTGTAGCTGCCGAACGCGGCGACGATGTCGAAGTCGTCCTGCACGAGCACGCCCTCGATGCGCGTGTCGAACACGCGCGCACCCGGGGTCTGCGTGCCCTGCCACGCGTCGGCCATGCAGAGGTTCACGCGATAGAGACCGTTCGCGACGGGGAACTGCCACAGCATGTCGGGCGCCGGATCCGGGTCCCAGCGCTCGTCGTCGAACACCGCCGCCGGCACGTACGCCGGCACCGACGGATGCGGGCTCTGGAGCGGCAGGCTGAACGTGAACGTCTGGTCGCCGGTGGCGGCCGCATTCACATAGGGCGACGGGTTCGTCACGCGCACGTCGGCCGACCAGGCCGGGCCCGCGTCGATCGGGGCGAGCTCGGGGCCGCCGCAGTTCACGCGATACATCACCGCGTCGGCGTGCAGGACGCCCGGCCGCGCGGCGGCGAGCACGAGGAGCAGGGCCGGAAGCCCCAGCCATCGGGTGAACGGGCGGACCTGCCGGATCAAGGCCAGCGGAGGGTGCATGGGCGGGAACACCTTTCGGAGGTCTCGAGAATCGTCGTAAAACGGGTCCGGGACCCTCGCGGGGCCCGGGCCCGGTCTTTGTGGGGTGCGGCGAACGACCACCGCGGCCCGCGTCGAGGCGGGTGCGGGAAGTTACCACGGTCGTTCCCTCGCAAGAGAGGTGCCGGGAGGGGCGCCGCCGGCGGCCCCCCGGGCGTTCGTCAGCCCTTCACCGGCAGCGTGCGCAGGGCGTCGAGCACCTTC
>JBGAMH010000077.1:0-17217 GCA_044223135.1 Candidatus Eiseniibacteriota bacterium
GCTCCGCCCGCCACCCGCGCTGCGCCCACGTCCGGAGTCGCGCCGACTGTCGGCCGACCGGCCACCGCCCGCGCTGCGCCCGGCGCCGCTGCTGCGCCCCGGGCCCGTACCGCGACCGGGACGGTCGTCGCGCCCGGCCCCGCTCGCGCGTCCACCACCGGCACTTCGTCCCGGGCCACCGCTGCGCCCGGCGCCCGCTCCGCGCCCGGCATCCGCGCCGCGCCCGGCGCCGGCGCCTCGTTCGTTCTTCGCACGCTGCTGTCGCGGGCCGCGATCGTCGCGGCGCTTCTCGGAAGGTCGGTCTCGCATGGACCGCGCAATGTAGCCCGCCACCCGCGCCGAAGCCAGCACGCACGCGGCGGCATCTCCCGGGGAGTGCATCCACCGCGGGCGACGCCCCGGTGCGCGGAAGATCGTGGATGGACCACGAGAGTGCGATGGCCTCCAACGGGTTCCGAGCATCGCGACGCCGCGGCGTCATCCCGCTGCGGCGCAAGGCGGTGCCCCGATCAGCCGCAATCTTCCGCGCACCGGCTGCGGATCAGTCCTCGTCCGCTCCGTGCCGCTTGCGGTGCACGAGCAGCACCGCCACGTCCGAAGGCGACACGCCCGCGATGCGGCCGGCCTGCCCGATCGTCGCGGGCTTCCAGCGGCGCAACTTCTCGGCCGCCTCGCGCGACAGCCCGTTCAGGTCGCGGTCCCAGAGCGACGCGGGCAACCGCATCGCCTCGAGACGCGCGTCCTTCTCGGCGATCTTCTCCTGCCGCTCGATGTAGCCGCGGTAGCGCTGGCGGATCTCCATCGCCTCGCCCCACTCGCCCGGCAGCGCGCTCGTCACGCCCAGTTCCGCGAGCCCCGCCAGCGAGCCGTCGGTGCGCGTGAGGTACTCGCTCGCGCGCGTCGGCCGCGGCGGATCGCCGGGCACGAACACCGTCACGCGCGACAGCCGCCGGTGCTCGGCCTCGATCGACGCGTATTTCGCGCGTACGCGATCCAGCTGCGCGTCGTCGACCAGGCCCAGCGCATGGCCGAGGCCCGCCAGCCGCTCGTCGGCGTTGTCCGCGCGCAGCAGCAGCCGATGCTCGGCGGCGCTCGTGAACATGCGGTAGGGCTCCCGGTGCTCGCGGCTCACCAGGTCGTCCACCAGCACGCCGACGTACGCCTGGTCGCGGCGCAGCACGAACTCGCCTTCGCCGCGCACGCGCCGCGCCGCGTTCACGCCGGCCACGAAGCCCTGCGCCGCCGCTTCCTCGTAGCCCGACGTGCCGCAGATCTGGCCCGCCAGCCACAGGCCCGGCACGTCGCGCACCTCCAGCGTGGGCGTCAGCTGGTGCGGCAGCACGAAGTCGTACTCCACCGCGTAACCGGGCCGGATCATCTCGGCGTGCTCGAGCCCGCGGATCGTGCGGACGAACGACAACTGCACGTCCTCGGGCATGCTCGTGGACACGCCGTTCACGTAGATCTCCGGCACGTCGCGGCCCTCGGGCTCCAGGAAGATGTGGTGCGACGTGCGCTCGGGGAACTTCACCACCTTGTCCTCGAGCGACGGGCAGTAGCGCGGGCCCGAGCCCTGGATCTGCCCCGAGTAGAGCGGCGACAGGTGCATCGCGTCGCGGATCACGCCGTGCGTCCGCGCGTTGGTCTCGGTGCGCCAGCAGAGCACCTGCTCCACGTCGAGCCGCTCGGTCCAGTACGAGAACGCGCGCGGCGGGTCGTCCCCGGGCGCCGGCGTGAGCCCGTCCCAGTCGATCGAGTCGCGCTGCAGCCGCGGCGGCGTGCCGGTCTTGAGTCGGCCGCGCTGCAGGCCGAGCGCGCCCAGGCACTCGCTCAGCGCGCGCGCGGCGTGTTCGCCGATGCGGCCGCCCTCGAGCTGCCGCGGACCGATGTGGATGAGCCCGTTCAGGAACGTGCCCGGCGTGATCACCACCGCCTTGGCGCCCAGGAAGCGCCCGTCGGCCAGCTCCACGCCCGCCGCGGCGCCGCGCTCGAGCCGCACGCGGTTCACCACGCCCGCCACCAGCTCCAGCCGCGGGGTGGCGCGCAGCTCGGCGAGCATCTCGGCCGAGTAGAGCGCCTTGTCGCACTGCGCGCGCGGCGACCACACGGCCGGGCCGCGCCCGCGGTTGAGCACCTTGAACTGGATGCCTGCGCGGTCCGTGATGCGTGCCATCAGGCCGCCGAGCGCGTCGATCTCGCGCACCATGTGGCCCTTGGCGATGCCGCCGATCGCGGGATTGCACGACATCTTCGCGACGTCGGCGAGCTTCACCGTCACCAGCGCCGTCGCGAGCCCCAGCCGCGCGCACGCGTGCGCGGCCTCGCAGCCCGCGTGGCCCGCGCCGACCACCACCACGTCCCACGCGCCCTCGCGCCGTTCGGCCGCCGCCTGCGCCGCGGCTTCGGCTAAGGCGAGCGCGGCCGGGTCCATCCGGTGCGTGTGCACCATCGCGCCCACCCCCGCTCACTTGCCGATGCAGAAGCGCGAGAAGATGCGCTCCAGCAGGTCGGGGCCCACGTCGGTGCCGCGCACTTCGCCGATCGCGGCGAGCGCCTCGCGCAGCTCCATCGCCACGATTTCGCCGGGCTCGCCGCGGCCCGCCACCTCGGCGGCCCGGCGGAGCGCCGCGCGCGCGCGCTCGAGCGCCTCGCCGTGTCGCGGGTTCGCGACCGACGCCTCGGGGGCCTCGCCGTCGCGCACGCCGAGCGCCGCGAGCAGCGCGCTCCGCAGCGCGTCCAGCCCATCGCCCGTGCTCGCGCTCACGTCCACCACGCTCGCCGGCGGCACGCCGAGCGCCGCGGCCACCGTCGCCGCGTCCGCCGCGCGCGGGCGGTCGAGCTTGTTGAGCGCGACCACCACGCGCCGGTCCGCCAGCCGCGCGGCCATGGCGGCGTCCTCGGCCGACAGCGGCTGCGCGCCGTCCACCACCAGCACCACCACGGGGCTCTCGTCCAGCGTCGCGTGCGTGCGGGCCACGCCGATCGACTCGACGGGGTCCGACGTCTCGCGCAGGCCCGCCGTGTCCGAAAACGTCACGCGCACGCCGGCCAGCACCACGCTCTCGCTCACGCGGTCGCGCGTGGTGCCGGGCACCGCGGTGACGATGGCGCGCTCCTCGCCGACCAGCCGGTTGAACAGCGACGACTTGCCGGCGTTCGGCCGGCCCACCAGCGGCACGCGCATGCCACCGCGCACGGCGCGCGCCCACGCTTCGCCCTCGAGCAGCCCGTCGAGTTCGGCCGCCACCGCGCCGATCGCCTGCACCACGTGCGGCGGCACCTCGACGCCGCCCACGTCCTCGGCGAAGTCCACGCGCGCCTCGACCTCCGCCGCGGCGTCGGCCACGCGCTCCGACAGCGCCGCGAGCCGGCGCGACAGTTCGCCCGCCAGCTGCGATAGCGCCAGCCGCCGGGCCGACTCGGTCTCGGCGTCGATCAGGTCGGCCACCGACTCCGCCTGCACCAGGTCGATGCGTCCGTTCAGGAACGCGCGCATCGTGAACTCGCCGGGCCCCGCCGCACGCGCGCCCGCGGCGAGCAGCGCGTCCACCAGCGCGCGCGCCGGCAACGCGCCGCCGTGGCACGACAGCTCCACCACGTCCTCCCGCGTGTACGAGCGCGGCGCGCGGAACACCGCGGCCACCACCTCGTCCAGCCGCGCGCCGGCGGCGTCCACCGCCCAGCCGTGGTGCAGCGTGTGCGTGGCCGACTCGGCCAGCCGCACGCCGCCGCCGAACACCGCGTCCGCGCACGCGAGCGCCCTCGGGCCGCTCACGCGCACCACCGCCAGCCCGGCCGCGCCGGGGGCCGTGGCGATCGCGGCGATGGTGTCGTCGAGCGAGCCGAGCGTCATGGGACGGGCGAAGCCTCGGGGTGCGAAGCGTGGGCGAAAAAGCAGCGGGCCCGGACCGTGAGGCCCGGGCCCGGTGCGCGATGCGATGTGGTCCGGATCAGGCCTCGTCGTCTCCGGTGCGCTCGGGGAAGTCCGCCGGCGCAACGGCGACGCGTTTGATCATGCCCGTGCCCAGCGCGTACGTGCGCACGCGCGGGTCTTCCTTCAGCGTCACGTGCACGATGCGGCGCTCCTGCGAGTTCAGGTACTCCGTCACCATCTCGGCGCGGTTCTCCACCGCCTGGTCGGCGAGCGATCGGGCCAGCTCTTCGAGCTCCAGCTCGCGACGCTTCCAGAAGTCGTTGATCTCGAGCTGCAGGTGGTAGTGCGAACCCTCGCCGCGATTGAGGAAGCGGTTGAGCAGGTGCTGCAGGGCCTGCCGCACCTCGCCCTTGCGACCGTTCAGCAGGTCGTCGTCCTGCGACACCTCGGCCGTCACGTCGGCGCGCGTGCCCTGCACGACCACCTCGACCGTGGCCTGGAAGCCCATCGCGGCCAGCAGGTCGGCGGTGAGCCGGCGGCTGGTCTCGGCGAGCTCGGCCTCGTTCAGGTCGGGCGCGCGATCGTCGGCCGGCTCCTCGCGACGCGCCGGGCGCGGCGCGGGCAGCGGAGCCGCCGCGGCCGGAGCCGCAATGGCGGGAGCCGCCACGGGCGCCGCCATCGCGGCCACGGGCTCGACCTCGCGCACCGGTTCGGGTGCACGCTCCACCACGGGCGCCTCGGCGCGCGTGGGAACCGGCTCGTTGGCCGAGTCGTTGACCGGCATCACGTCCTCCTCGAAGTCGTCCTCGTCCACCGCGTGCGCGCTTCCATTCACAGCTTCGGCCGCCGCGGCGGCGGCGGCGGCGACGCTCCTCGGAGCTCTCGGCGCCGGCAGCGCCGAAATCACCTTCGCCCGCCGCACGGACCTCCGACACCGGCGAGGCCTCGGCGGCCGCCGGGCGCGGCTCCTCGCGACGCTCGTCGGGTCGACGCTCGGGGCGGTCCGGCCCGCGACGCTCGGAACGCGGCGCACGCTCCTCGCGGGGCCCGCGGTCTTCGCGCGCGACACGCTCTTCACGCGGCGCACGCTCTTCCCGCGGCGCGCGTTCTTCACGCGGCGCGCGCTCCTCGCGGGCGACACGCTCCTCGCGCGGCCCACGATCTTCACGCGGCCCGCGGTCCTCGCGCGGTCCCCGGTCGCGACGGTCACCGCGACGCGGTTCCTCGGCGCGCGGCTCGTCACGGCGCGCACCCTCCGCGGCCACGGGCTGCGGCTTCTTGCCGTCCCGGCGCTCGTCGCGACCACCCCGGCCACCGCGCTCCTCGCGGCCACCGCGGGCACCGCGATCGCCACGCGACTCCTCGCGGCCACCCCGTCCGCCGCGTCCGCCGCGCGACTCCTCGCGGCCACCTCGACCCGCGCGACCACCGCGACGATCGCCGCCGCCGTCCTCCGGCTCGCGGATCGCGCCACCGGGGCGGCGCATCACGCTCACGCGGAACGGGCGCGCGCCGAAGCCCAGGAACCCGCCCTTGCCTTCCTCGATCGTGGTCACGAGCGCTTCGGCCCGATTGAGCCCGAGCTCCGCCAACCCCTTCGCGACCGCTTCCTCGTAAGTCTTCCCTTCGTACACCGAACCCTTGGCTGCCATGTGATTCCCCGGAATGCGCGAACCTCTGGCGGTGACGAGCGTCGCCCGATCGGGCGCCCGCGCCGATCGGCTCGATGCCGTGGCGCGAACGTGGCTCGTCATGTCGCGGATCCGCGTTCTGTTGGATGGAGCCCCGGGGCGCGGCCGCGCTCGTCCGCTCGCACCGTCGCGCGCAAGCACGCGCCGGGAGCGGGTCGTTCGCCGGGCCGCGCGGCCACTGGGGCCGCGTCGTGTGTGACGGGCAAGACTACTTCGGCACGGGCCCGTCCCGCCATGCCGAATCGTGGCGCCGCGCCTACCCGCGACGTTTGGGGTTCCCGGCCTTGCCGCCCTTTCCCGCGGCCTCCGGAACCACGACCACGCCGACGTCGCTGCGGTTGACCATCCACTGCTGCAGCGCCGTCAGCACGTTCATCACGGTCCAGTAGAGCACCAGACCCGAAGGCAGGTTGTAGAAGAAGAACAGCATGACGAAGTTCATCATGTACATGGTGGGCGCCTGCTGCGGATTCGTGGGCGTCAGCACCTGGGACAGGAACCCCGTCAGGGCCATCAGGATGGGAAGTACGCGCAGGGGCAGCGGCCCGAGCGAAAACAGCTGGTCGGGCGCCGACAGGTCGTGGATCCAGCCCACGAACGGCGCCTGCCGCAGGTCGATGGCGCTCATCAGCACAGAGTAGAGCGCGATGAACAGCGGCATCTGCAGCAGCATCGGCAGGCAGCCGCCCGCCGGGTTGACCTTGTTCTCCTTGTACAGCGCCATCGTGGCGGCGTTCAGGGCCTGCGGGTCGTTCTTGTACTTCTCGCGCAGGCGCTCGATCTCGGGCTGCAGCTTGGTCATGGCGCGCATGCTCTTCATGCTCGACATGTTCACCGGGTGCAGCAGCAGCCGCACGAGCGTGGCCAGCAGGATGATCGTGACGCCGTAGTTGTGCACCAGGCGCTCGATCGCCTTGAGCAGCGCCAGCAGCAGCTTGCTCACCGGCGTGATCCAGTTCCAGCCCAGGTCCACCGCGCGGTCGAGGTCGAAGCCCAGCTTGTGCAGCGTTTCGTAGTCGCCGGGGCCGAAGTAGGCCACGAACCGCTGCACCGGGGCGCTCGCCGTGGGCAGCGGCATCACCAGCGTGCCGATGGCCGTCGGCATCTGCTTGGGCGTGCTCGACGGCATGCGCTGCAGCTGCTCGGTGGTGAAGTTCGCGTTCACGCCGCTGGTGATGGCCGCGCGGCCAGCGTCGCCGGTGCTGGCGACCAGCGCCATGAAGTAGTGCGACTGCACGCCCGCGAAGCGGGCCGCACCGTCGTGCACCTTGGCGGCCTTGTTCACGAGCCCGGAGGCGCCGTCGCGGTGCAGGTTCGTGCCCACCAGGCTCACGCCGCGGACCGAACGCTGCTCCTGCTGGAAGTTCGCCTCGGTGATCAGCGGCCACGTGCGCGACGTGAGCGAGTACTCCGAGAGCCGCCAGGCGTCGGGCAGGCCGCGGACCTCCACCTCGAGGTCGAGCGCGTAGGTGTTCTCGCGCACGCGCCACGTCTGCCGCAGCAGCGTGCCCGAGGCCGAATCGCGCGACGTGAACGTGAGCGCGCGCACCTGGCCGGAGGCGTCGGCGCTCTCGGCGACGGCGTACACGACGTCCGACAGCGAGCGCAGCGAACCGCGCGAACCCAGGTCCAGCCCGAACAGCGGCGAGTTCCCGAGCACGACGCGGTCACCCTCGGGAATCTCCTGCCCGCGATGCGGGCGGCGACCCGGGTACACGCCGTAGTTCGACACGCCGTGCGCGGCCGCGTGCTGCTTGAGTTCCACCGCCAGCAGTCGCGCGCCGCGGCTGCTGAACACCGCGTGGTAGAGCGGCGTCTCGAGCGACACCTCGCGCACCGGCAGCGACACCGCGGCGGGCGCGGCGACGGACGGTGCGGTGGGCGACATCGAAGCGGCGCCCGACAGCGAGCGCACCTGCGTGGTGTCCGCGGCGTTCGAGTCGGCGTGCGCGAGCGTGGACTCCGCGACCGCGGGGGGCACGGGCTTGCGCTTGGGGGCGTAGCGGCTCTGCAGGGCCGAGAAACCGGCAAACACCAGCAGAACGACGAGCAGCGTGACGACGGTTCTGCGATCCATGGTCAGGGGACCGGGTCCAGCCCGTGTGTCCCGAGCGGATGGCAGCGGGCCACGCGCTTGATCGCGAGCCAGCCTCCCCGCAGCGCGCCATGCCGTTCGACGGCGAGGAACGCGTACTCGGAACAGGACGGTACGTGCCGGCAGGCCCCGCGCATCGACGCGGGGCGAAGGGTCTGGTACGTGCGGATCAGGAACAGGAGGAACGCACGCATGAGGCTCAGGCTTCGCTCACCGGCTTCAAGGCGCCGGCGTGCGCGAGCAGGCTCTCCACCTCGCTGGCCAACTGCTGGTGCGCCGTGGTGAGCGTGGCGCGGGAGGCGATGAACACGAGCAGGAACCCCTCATGCGGCATGCGCGGCCAGCGACGCCGCACGATCTCGCGCAGCCTGCGCCGCGCGCGATTGCGTTGCACTGCGCCACCGACGCCCCGCTTGCTGGCGATGAAGCCCACGCGGGAGATCTCTCCCGAGCGGGCGTACGCGAGGAGCAGGCAGGCGCGACCGCGAAACGCCGTCCCGTGTTCCCGGACCGTGGCGTAGTCGGCGCCCTTGCGAAGTCGGTGCTGGGAACGAAGACGTTCGGAGGGCGGCGGGCTCGGCACGAGGCCTCGCGGGAAGACCGCGGCCGCGAGCGGCGCGGACGGTGCGTTTATCGGGACGTCTTGGTCGTCTTGACCGACGACACGGTCAGACGCTTGCGGCCCTGCTTGCGGCGAGCGGACAGGACCTTGCGGCCGCCCTTCGTCGACATGCGGGCGCGGAAGCCGTGCGTCTTCTTCCGGTGACGGTTGCGGGGACGGAAAGTGCGCTTCATGGTGCGAAGGACCTCGGCATCGGTAGGTGGAGTGGCAAAGGTCGGGCAGCCTACGGGAGGGCGGTCCGAAGCGTCAAGGCCCGGAGGGAGATCGGTGCCCGGCCGGCCGCCGATCGACCGCGCGCCCGGGGGCGTCGGGGGTGCCCGCCGGACCCGGATCGGAGCGTGGCGGGGGCGTTCCGCGGACGGCTCGGCGGCATGGCTCGCGGACGGTGCGGACGTTCGAGCGCCCGCTTCGTCCACCCCGGATCAGGCGGCGCGCGCCTCCGGCTCGTCGAGGACGGCCGTTTCCGGGGACGGGAGCCGAACCCAGAAGACGTTGCCATTGCGCTCGTTGTGGTCGTAGCCGACGTGGCCGCCGTGCAGCTCGGCCAGGCGCCGGACCAGGTGCAGCGAGATGCCCGGGGACGGCCCTTCGGGCGCGTCGGCCTCCGGGGCTCCGTGCTGGAAGAGCTCGAACAGGTGCGTGGCCGCCTCCGGCCGCACGGCGGCGCCGCCGTCCAGCACCTCGATCCGGCAGCACCCGGCGTCCTCGTGGGCACGCACGGTCACCTTGCCGCCCTTCGGCGTCACCTGCAGCGCCCGGGCGATCAGCGTCGCCACGGCCTGCCGCATGCGCACCTCGTCCATCGCCAGCCCCGGCAGCGCGGCCGGCACTTCCTCCGCCAGCTCGACGCCGCGCTTGCGCGCCAGCGCCCGGCTCGTCTCCACGGCGCCGCGCACCAGGTCGGCCGGCGTCACCACGCGCGACTTGAGCGCCAGCTTGCCGCTCTCGAGCCGCGACAGGTCGAGGATGTCCTCGACCAGCGCCATCAGCCGCTGCGCCTCCGCGCGCAGCCGGCCCACGAACTCGCGCGCCTGCTCGCGGCTCAGGCGTCCGTCCTCGTCCTCGAGCAGGTCCGCGTACGCCAGCACCGAGCCGAGCGGGCTCTTCAGCTCGTGCGTGGCGGTGGCCAGGAAGACGTCCTTCAGGCGGTTCAGCTCGCTCAGCTTCTCGTTGTCGGCTTCCAGCCGGCGCGCCCGATCGCCCAGCCGTTCCAGCGCCGCGGCGCGGTCGATCACGGCCGCCACGTGCTCCGCGAACGTGCGCAGCATCTCCACGTGCGTTTCGCCGAACGACTCGTCGTGGCCGATGCGGTTCACGTTCAGCACGCCCAGCACGCGCTCGCCCAGCAGCAGCGGCATCGACACGGCCGACGTGATGTTGCGGTTCGTCTTGTAGTGCCGGCCCAGCTCGTCCCCGGGCGCGCGCTGGCCCAGCAGCACGGCCTCGCGCCGCATCGCCACCCAGCCGGCGATGCCCTCGCCCACGCGACGCTGCGCGCCGCGGGAGAACTCCGCCTCGAGCCCGTACGACGCGCGCGTCTCCAGCACGCCCGACTCGGGGTTCAGGATCATGATCGAGGCCTGCTGCGCGCCCAGCGTGTTGACCACGCGGCGCACGATGATCTCGAGGATGACCTCCAGGCGCAGCTGCATGTGCAGCGTGGTGGACACCTGGAAGAGCGACGACAGCTCGGAGAGCCGCGTGCGCACCCCTTCCTTCTCGCGCTCCTCGCGCTCCAGGGCCGTGCGGATGCGGTCGAGCTCGGCCTGCTTGAGCGCGGTGTAGAGCACGAACACCACCACGAGCCCCACCAGCGCCACGAGCACGGGGTACGCGTCGCGGATCCACTGGAACTCGTCGTCGAGCCCGGCCAGTTCGCGCAGCGGCACGTACAGGGCCGGCACGGTGAGCGCCAGCGACAGCAACAGCGTGAACGTCACGCCCCACAGCAGCCAGTGGGCGCGACGCAGTCGCGAGCGGGCGGGAGAATTGCGCTGATCGATCGGGTTCATGTTCCGAGCCGTGGGTGCCATCGTCCGCCGGCGTTATCGGCCGGGGCCCGCCGCGGAGTTACGTCCATCTCGGCTCGCCGCGCGGCCGGGCTCCGCCGGGCGACCGGCGCCGGCGTGTCCGGCCCCACCGGGCCCGCCGCGCCGTTGGCCCGCGTGCCCGGCCCGCGTAGAGTGCGCCGCCGTGAACTCCCGCACTCCACCTCGTCCGCTGGGCCTCGCGCTGGGCGTGCTCGGGCTGGCCGCGCTGTACGGGCGCGCGCTCGGCTCGGGACTGCTCAACGACGACTACCTGTTCCTGGAGGACGCGCGGACCCGCTCGCTGGTCGAATCCGTGGCCGACCCGCGCGGGCTCGGCAACTACTTCCGCCCGCTGGCGCGGCAGGTGTGGTTCGAGCTGTTCTCGCGCATCGGCGATGGCGCCCCGTGGGTGTTCCACGCCGCCCAGTTCGGGCTGTTCGTGGCGGCGCTCGCGCTGCTCATGGACCTGTTGCTCGTGTTCGTGCCGTGGCCCGCGGCGCTCGCGGGACTGCTCGCCTACGCGGTGATGCCGTTCCACGAGGTGAACCTGCGCTGGATCTCGTGCAGCCAGGACCTCCTCGCGCTGGTGGGCTCGCTCGCGGCACTGGCGCTGTTCCGCCGGCGCCGCCACGGCTGGGCGCTGCTGCCGGCGCTCGTGGCGGCGCTCTCCAAGGAGTCGTCGCTGCCGTTGCCGCTGGTGCTGGCGGCGTGGGCCCTGCTCGTGGATCGCGAGACGCCCGCGCGCGCGCTGCGCCGCGCGGCGCCGTTCCTGCTGCCCGTGCTCGTGTGGTTCGTGGGCACGCAGTGGCTGCGCGGCCACATGGGCGCCGCCGCCGCGCGGCTGCACTTCGATCCGTCGCACATGACCGCCGGCCTCGTGCACGTGGGCCAGTCGCTGCTCGGGCTCGAACACCCCGCGGGCTTCGCCGCGGCGCTGCTGTCCACGCCGCCCGCGCCGGTGGCGCTCGCGCTGCTCGGCGCGCTCGCGCTGTGGCTGGGCGCGACGAGCCGGCCCGACGCCGCGAGCGCCGCGGCCGCGCCCCGCGCGAAGCCGCATCCGCCAGCGCCCGCCACCGCGGCCGCCGCGCCTTCGCCCGTGCGGTTCGCGCTCGCCTGGCTCGTGCTGTTCGCACTCGCGACCGGGCCCGTGTCGTACATCTGGAGCGGCTACCACGCCACGCTCGCCGCGGTCGGCGCGGCGCTGCTCGTGGCGTACGCCGCGCGGCGCATCGGGCGGCTCGGCTGGCTCGCGCTCACGGCGGCCTGTGGTGGCACGCCGGCGCCAGCGCCACGCGCGCGTTCGCGGTGGAGGAAGGCGCGTGGGGCTGACCTCGCACTTTCCGCCTGGATACCGAGGCGGCGCGTTTCACCGCGCAGCTGCGCCGCGAGCTGCGCGCGAGCGTGCCCGCGCCCGAGCCCGGCACCCGCTTCTTCTTCGCGGTGCTCCCGCCGTGGGCCGGCTTCCAGGTGGGCAACGGGCCGGCGATCCGTGACCTGTACCGCGATCCCACGATCGAGTCCTACTTCTACTCGCAGTTCTCCGACACCACCGCGAATGAGCACCCGTGCGTGTTCCTGTTCTGGAACGGCGAGCACTTCGAGCGGCTCTACTCGACGGCGGACGATCCCTACTTCCAGGTGGCGTGCGACCTGATGCTGCTGGACCGCCACGCGGGCGCGATGCACGCGCTGCGCCGCGCGGCGGCGCGGCAGGTCACGCGCGACCAGCTCTACTGGTACGGCTGGGCGGCCATGTGGTCCGGCGACCGCGCCACCGCCGAGGCCAGCTGGCGCCAGCTCGGCGCGCGCGACGATTCCAGCGCGTGGGCCGCCCGCCTGCGCGAGGCCAGCGGCGCGCTCGCGGCCGGCGATTCGCTGGGCGCGCGACGCGCCGTGGCGCAGGCGAACCTCGCCGGCATCGGGCGGCCCGAGGGGCACGCCGCGCTCGGCGAGCTGCTCGCGGGCCGCAGTCCCAAGTACGCGCTGCTCGAGACCAAGGCGGCGGTGTGGCTCAACCCGCAGGACTGGATCTCGCGGCGCGACCTGGTGGCCGGCCTGCTCGCCGCCCGGCTCGACGAGTCCGCCGCGCGCGAGTTCCAGGCGCTGCGCGCGGTGCGACCCGACTGGTCGCGCGATTCCACGATCGTGCCGCTCGCGCGGACGCTCGACCGCCGCGGCCTGCGCGTGGGCAGCATCGCGTCGTTCACGAACCCGGCCTCCGGAGGGCACACGCCATGACGCACCCGCGCGGTCGCGTGGTGATCGAGACGTTCGACAGTCGCGTGCTTCGGGGCAACGCCGCGGGCGACCCGCACGAGCGGCGCGTGCCCGTGTACCTGCCGCCTTCCTACGACGCGCAACCCGGGCGGCGCTTCCCGGTGATCGTGGTGCTCAGCGGCTTCGCCGGCCGCGGGCGCATGCTGCTGAACGACAACGCGTGGTCGCCGTCGCTCGACGAGCGCATGGACCGACTGATCGCCGCCGGTGCGCCCGAGGCGATCCTCGTGATGCCCGACTGCTTCACGCGCTTCGGCGGCTCGCAGTACGTGAACTCGTCGGCCACCGGCCGGTACGAGGACCACGTGGTGGGCGAACTGGTGCCGTGGGCGGACGAGCGCTTCCGCACGCTCGCCGCGCGCGAGCACCGCGGCGTGGTCGGCAAGTCGTCGGGCGGGTACGGCGCGATGGTGCTGGGCATGCGCCACCCCGGCGTCTTCGGCGCGCTCGCCTGCCACAGCGGCGACATGTGCTTCGAATACTGCTACCGCACGGAGTTCCCCCTCGCGTGCACCGTGCTGCAGGAAGCCGGCGGCCCGCGCGCGTTCCTCGAGGCGTTCGAGGCGAAGCTCCAGAAGGGCAAGGACGACTTCGCCGCGTACAACGTGCTCGGCATGGCCGCCTGCTACTCGCCCGACCCGGCGGAGGAGCTCGGCGTGGCGCTGCCGTTCGACCTGGCGACCGGCGCGGTGCGCGAGGACGTGTGGCGCCGCTGGCTCGAGCACGACCCGCTCGTGCTGCTGCCGCGCCACGAGGCGGCGCTGCGCTCGTTGCGGCTGCTGTTCCTGGATTGCGGCAGCCGCGACGAGTACCACCTGCACCACGGCGCCCGGATGTTCTCGGCCGAGCTGCGGCGGCGCGGAATCCCGCACGTGCACGAGGAGTTCCGCGACGGCCACATGAACGTGAGCTACCGCTTCGACGCCAGCCTGCCCCGGCTCGCGTCGGCGATCGCGGGCTGACGCATCCACCGGCGCGGGAGCGCCGCGCCGGTCGCGACCGGCGGGCAGCGTCGTGCCGGGTGGTCCGCGCGGCCCCACCTCTCTATGGAGAATCGCGGCGGCGACGGACTCGAGCGGCGCGACGCCTCTCGCAATGACGGAGCCGGATCGTTTCCGCAGGACACAACACGGATGCGCATCACCAAACTTCTGGAACGGACCGATCGAACTCGGGGCACGCAAGAGAACTCGCTTCAGCGCGGCCAAACCATTCTGATCATGCGAGAAGAATCCACTCGAGCCGGGCGATTCGAGCCTTGAAAAGAACCGGACACTTCCTATACTGCCCGAGTCCGCGTCCCTCCATGCGGGCCGCAGGTCCGAACAACTGAAGTTCGAGTATTTGTTGCCGGATGCTCGACTCGAGTCCCCCCTCGATGTGGCGTCTGGTTTCGCCCCCCGAGCGGAAGCCCCCGCTGTCCGTTCCCAGTTCCGGTGGTCTCCGCGTCGACGGCTGTAGCGGAACCGCGACTCGACGTTCTGCTCCGTTCTGGATTTCTTTGGAGGTGCTCGATGATGCGTAAGGCTTGGCTACTCCTCATTGCTGGCTGCATCGCGCTGGCCTCGCCCGCCGCGGCACAGCAGCGCGACGATCTGCTCATCTTCACCGGATTCGACTACCAGGTGACCGGCGCTCCGGGCCTGTACTTCCTCGGCGCCTCGGGCGACGGCTATCGCGCGCTCGGCTTCGCGTCGTCGATCAATCCCATCGTGCCGTCGAACGAGGCCACGAACGAGTACACGTTCTACCTCTACGAGGCGACGGTGAACACGAGCGACTTCACCGACGGTCTGCTGCAGGTGTACTTCAACCCCGGCGCGCGGTTCCGCGTGTACGAGGATCCGTTCCTCGGCGGCACCGCGGCGACCTACGGCGTCAACCCGCCGAACGCCACGGCGCCCTCCACGTTCGTGGACGGCACGGTGCTGCTCGGCGCGCAGGTCGACAACCTCGTGCTCGTGTACGACTACAACGCTCTCCAGGGCGCGCTCGACGCTTCGGCGACGCTCGACGAGGGCAGCGCACTCGGCAACATCCCGCCGGCCCGTCGTGGCGGCTGGCTCCTCAGCGGCACCGCTGGCGCTCCGAACCCGACGATTCCCGCCGGTTACGAACACCAGCTCGCCGGCAAGGTTCAGATTCCGTACGCGACCTCCGCGACGACCAAGTCGTGGGGTCAGATCAAGTCGCTCTACCGCTAAGGCCACGACCCGCAACGGGCGTCTCGGCGCCTCTGGGAGGTAGCTCATGAAGAAGGTTATCGGGCTGGCGGCCTTTCTGGTGATGGTGGCTGCCACTGCTTTCGCACCGCGTGCGATGGCTCAGTGCAACACGGGAACGGGGACCGGTCTCCTGTTCCAGTGGGGAAGCAACGGTTTCGCCTACGAGACCAATTACACGCCGGCCACGTTCAACTCCGCCGCGGGCAGCCAGCTCACGGTGGTGGGCGTGATCACGCTGTGGTGCGCTCCGTTCAACGGGCTCAACCCGGCCGACCCGGCGAAGGAGTACACGTTCGTCATCACCGGCGGCTCGAACGGCACGGTCACCGCGCCGATCGCCGGTGGCGGCACCAAGTACACGACGGTGTACACGGGCGGCACGTTCTCGGTGTACGAAGGCACGCCGCGCAACACGCCGGCCGCGAACGCCATGCCGTCGTCGCCGCCGAACGCCAGCGTCCCGGGCACGTACATGGACGGCACGCTCATCCTGAGCGGCCCCGTGGACTCGCTCGTCACGTCGATCAACCGCCTGGGCTCGGGCCAGACCACCGGCTCGTTCCGCGGCAAGTACCAGCCCACGGGCGGTTCGATGCTGAACCTGCTCTGCCAGGGCGTGGGCAACGGTCTGCTCAACGGCTCGTGGGGCGTCAACCCCGCGTCGCTGCCGACCGGCTACTCCGCGAATCCCACCGGCAAGTTCGACGCGCCCACGTGCCCGACCGGCGCCTGGCCGTCGACCTGGGGCAAGATCAAGTCCCTGTATCGCTAGCAGCGGCTCGTACCGCGCGATCGCCCGGCTTCGCCCCCAGCGAAGTCGGGCGTTTCGTTTGCCCTCCGCCGGCGCTCCGAGCGCCGACGCCCGCGTTCGCGTAGTGTCCCGCACCGCGGCCGGCGAACCCTTCCCGCCGGGCACGCATCCCACCGGCACATGACCGCCACGCCCCACACCGCCACGCTGCCCGCACCGGACGCTCCGGCCGACGAGCGCGTCGTCCGACGCAACCACGCGCTCGGCGTGTGGAACGGCGTGCTGTTCCAGGGCGGCGAGGCGTTCATCGACACGAACACGGTGATCCCGGTGTTCCTGTCGCGGCTCACGTCGTCGAACGCCCTCATCGGGCTCGCGACCGGCCTGCCCGACCTCGGCTGGCTGCTGCCGCAGGTGCTCGTGGCCCCGCTCGTCGCGCGCGAACGCCGCCAGATGTGGCTCTACGTGAACGCCGCGATCGCGCGCGTGCTCGGCCTGGCGCTCGTCGCCGGCGTCGCGTTCGCCTCCGGCTGGGCCGGGCACACCGGGCTGCTGGCCGCGTTCCTCGTCGGCTACGGCGTCTACTGCTTCGGCGCCGGCGTCGCGGCGGTGCCGTTCATGGAAGTGGTCGGCAAGACGGTGCCCTCGCACCGGCTCGGCGCGTTCTGGTCGCAGCGCATGCTGTGGGGCGGCGCGTCGGTGTTCGCGCTCGGCTTCTTCGTGCGCCAGGTGCTGCAGTGGGACGACGACGCGCGCAAGTTCGGCCTGCTGTTCGGCGTTTCGGCGGTGGTCGCGGCGGTCGGCTACTGGATGTTCGCGCTCATGCGCGAACCCGACGGCGCCACCGACGCGTCGCTGCGTTCGCCGGGCCGGCTGCTCGGCGAGGGCTTCGCGCTGTGGCGCGACGACGCCACGTTCCGGCACCTGCTCGTGAGCCGCTCCATGCTGAACGTGTGGTACGCGGCGAGCCCGTTCGTGGTGCTGTTCGCGGTGCGCGACCTGGACGGCGGCGTGCGCGTGGCGGGCACGTTCCTGCTCGTGCGCATGGCGGGCTTCGTGCTCTCGAACGTGCTCTGGCAGCGCGTCAGCGCCACGCGCGGCAATCGCAGCGTCATGCGCATGGGCGTGCGGCTGGCCGCGGGTTCGGCACTGGCCGCGGCCGCGATCGCGGTGTTGTCGCCCTGGAAGCTGGGCTGGCTGCCGCACGGCGCGGCCGTGATCGGGCTCGAGCTGGTGGCCGCCGCCGGCGGCGCCGCGCAGGCGGGCATCAACGTGGCGTACGGCAGCCTCGTGATCCAGCTCGCCACGCCCGGACGCCGGCAGGCGTTCGTGAGCCTGTCGAACACGTTCGTGGCGCCGGGCATGCTGCTGCCGGCCGTGAGCGGCGCGCTGCTCGACGTGACCAGCGCCCCGGTGGTGTTCGCGCTCGTGGGCGCGGCGATCCTGTGGGGCGCGCGCAGCGCCGATGCGCTGCCCGAGTCCCGACGCACCGACGACGACGCGATGGGCGCCTGCGCCGACGCGCCGGCCAGTGGAGGAGGTGGAGCGTGAGACGTGTCCTCGCCGTGGTCCCCGACCTGTTCTTCGCCACGCGCATCGCCGCCACCGCGAAGGCCCTCGGGGTGGAGCTGGCCACCGTGTCGCCGCGCGGC
>JBGAMH010000381.1:0-2048 GCA_044223135.1 Candidatus Eiseniibacteriota bacterium
GGCGAGGACGGTGGTGAAGGCGAGCGCGAACACGAGCCGCGCGGCTCGCCCGGGTCCGGTGACGATCGATCGCAGGTGGCTGCTCCGCATCCGGGGATCCTCCGCGCCCTGCCGCCGGCCTCGACGGCGTCCGCGCGCGACTATCGCACAGCCGCGGACGCCGGGGCTTCGGGGCCCGCGGCCTCGCTGGATCCCGCGCGTCGTCGTGGTGCGCCGACGCGCGTCGTTCAGGGCAGGTCGATCGCGCGCGTGTCGGTGCGCGCCAGCACGTCGGCGCCGCTGTGCGCTTCCACCTGCCACGCCACGGCCGTGCCGGACGCGAGCCCCGCCGGCCGATCGGCGGGGCGCAGCACCACGTGCGTGCCGGACGTGGGCGCGAGCCGGCCGACTTCGCGCAGCCCCTCGCCCAGCAGCACCACCTCGTAGGTCGTCGCGCCGGGCATCGCGCTCCAGCGCAGCTCCAGCCCGCCCTCCACCGCCCGGGCCGGCTCGCTCGCGAACGCGGTCGTCGCCGGTCCCGCCGGCACGGAGCGCATCACGTCGGTGCTCGGCCGCGAGGCCCACCACGCGGCGCCCACCACGCCCGCCAGCACCACCACCGCGAGCGCACCCGCCAGCCGCAGCCGCGGTCCGGCGAACGCCTCCACGAGCGCCTGCCACGCCGTTCGCTGCTCGCGCGCCGCCGTCGCCACGGGCGCCTCGGTGCTCACGCCGGTGAGCGCCTCGATCGAGCGGCGCAGCGGCGCGTCGGCGGCGTCGAAGCGCGCCTCGCCCGGCCGCACGGCCGGTGCTTCGAAGTCCCGCAGCAGCGCCGCGTTCACCTTGGCCGGCGGGCGGTCGGGGCGCCCGGGCGGTGCGGTCTACGTTATTCGTGCGGCCATGCGCCTCGACCGTGGTGCCGCGGGCTCTCGTGGAGGAGCCGGGGAGGTCGTATGCGGCGGACGATTCGGAAGAAGTCGGACATGTTCCACCGGGTGCTGGCGTTGGTGAAGGGGCATCCCTCGGAGCCCCGGCCGCGCCCGACAGCCCCAGCACGCGCGTGATCTCGTCCACGTGCAGGCCCTCGTGCGCGCGCAGCCACAGCGCTTGCCGCTCCAGCGGCTCCAGGCTCGTGTTCATCGCTTCCAGCACCCGTTCGAGCCGCTCCCGGTGTTCGGCCTGTTCGTCCGGCCCGGCGAACGCCTCGTCGAGCTCCTCCATGTCCACGTCCGGATCGCGCTGCAGCGGCCGCTTGCGCAACGCGGTGCGGCAGCGGTTGAGCGCGATCGCGAACAACCACGACGAGAACGCGGCCCGCTCGCCGAACTTCGGCAGCCCCCGGTAGGCGCGCACGAGGCACTCCTGCGTCAGGTCCAGCGCCAGCTCGGGGTCACGGACGCGCTGCCAGCACCAGAAGTAGACCCGCTCGCGCCAGCGCAGCAGCAGCACCGACGCCGCGCGGCGGCTCCCCTCGGATTCCGGCTCGGATCGGGCGACGGCCACCAGAGCTTCGTCGCTCAGGAGGTCGAGCTCGTCCCGCTTCTGCCCCTTGGACCCCGTCATCGTGTTCCCGTCATCGGCCATTCCCGCCGACGAGCGCACGGGCGGGCCAGCCCGCGAATCCCCGTCGCGGCAGCGCGATGCGGACGTCCGGATCCCCCAGCACCACGAAGCCCGCCCAGTCGGCGGGCGTCCAGCGGGCGTCGGCGGCCATGCCCCGCTGCGCCGAGGCGACGGCATCCGCCACGTCGTTCCCCTCGTCCAGCGCGGTGTAGAGCCGCCGCACGAACTCGAAGCCGGCGGCGTCGCTCACGTCCCACTGCGCGCCCACCACCGCGCGCGTGCCGGCGAGCGTGAACGCGGAGGCGAGCCCACGGTGGCCGATCAGCCCCTGCTCGTCGCCGCGCGCCGAGGAGCAGCCGACCAGCACGGCCAGCCGCGCGCGCAACCGCAGCGGCGCCACGGTGCTGGCGCGCAGCCACGAGCGGTCCTGCGCGGGATCCCCGAGCAGCGCGCCCGACCGCCACGGGTTGTCGTCGTCCGCGGCGAAGTGCGCGCTCAGGTGGATC
>JBGAMH010000382.1:0-2040 GCA_044223135.1 Candidatus Eiseniibacteriota bacterium
GCGCGCGACCGGTCGTTGCACCGGTCGCGCGCCGCCCCGTAGACTTCCGCCCGCTTCCGGCGCGGTCCGCGAGAGACGCGGTGCTCAGACGGGAGCATGCGACCGTCGGGTCGCGCGAGCGCGCCTCGAGCCGTTCGCGACGGCTGGACGAAGCCGGAGGACGCATGAGCACCCGCATCATCCGCATCGCCGCGCCCGCCGATCGCGCCGCGATCGACGCGATCTACGCCCACTACGTGCGCACGTCCACCTGCACGTTCGAGGAGCAGGTCGAATCCGACGAGGCCCGCCGCGCATGGTTCGACGCGCACGGCCCCGCGTTCCCCATCACCGTGCTCGAGCAAGACGGCACGATCCTGGGCTGGGCGTCGCTGTCGCCGTGGAAGTCGCGCTCGGGCTACCGGCACTCGGTGGAGCTGTCGATCTACCTGCGCCCCGAGTCGTGCCACCAGGGCCTCGGTCGCGAGCTGATGGCCGACCTGGTCGCGCGCGCGGAGGCGCTCGGCTACCACGTGCTGATCGGCGGCTGCTCGGCCGACCAGGCCGCCAGCATCCGCCTGCACGAACGCTTCGGCTTCGAGAAGGTGGCGCACTTCCGCGAGACCGGGCTCAAGTTCGGCCGGTGGCTGGACGTGGTCTACCTGCAGCGCACGCTGGGAGCACCGCGCGCGGTTTGAGTATCTTGCGCGGCACATCGCGGGCCGGGTCGGGCGGATCCGGCCCGCACCATCGAGGGAAGTCGGAGGCGTCACCGTGGCCCGATTCGTCGCACTGCTGCGCGGAGTCAACGTGGGCACGGGCAACCGCGTGCCGATGGCGGAGCTGAAGCGCCTGCTGGAAGGACTCGGGCACGCCGATGTCCGCACGCTGCTCAACAGCGGCAACGCGGTGTTCTCGGCGGCACGCGGCACCGGCGCCGCGCACGCGACGAAGATCCGCGCTGGACTGGTCGAGGCGCTCGGCGTGGACGTTCCGGTGATCGTGAAGTCCGCCGCGGAGTGGTCGGCGATCCGGAAGGGCAACACGCTCGCCGCCGTCACCGACGATCCCTCGCGTCTGCTGGTGGCCTTCACCGCGGACGAACCCGCGCTCGCGGGCCTCGCGGCGGTGGCGCCACTCGTGAAGGCACCCGAACGCTGGCGGCTCGGGGAGTACGCGGCCTACCTCTGGTGTCCGAACGGGATCTCGAAGTGCGATGCCGCGGCGGCGCTGCTCGGCCGGCTCGGCCGCGCGGCCACCACGCGCAACTGGGCCACGGTGCAGAAGCTGGCCGCGTTGCTCGACGGTTCGTCGCCCGCCGCGGCGCCGCGGGCGACGGGGCGCCGGGCGTGACGTCGGCGCACGTGCGGATCGAGCCGGTCGGCCCGCGTCACGCCGAGGCGGTGCAGCGGCTCGCGGCCGACGCGCGCATCGCCGCCACCACCAAGGTGCCGCATCCGTACCCGGCCGACGGCGCGCGCACGTGGATCGCGAGCGCGACCGCGGAGCGCGAGCGCGGAACGATGCACGCGTTCGCGATCGTGAACGATCGGGGTGAGTGCGTGGGCCCGTGCTCGCTGATGTCCGTGGACCGCGCCGCGGGCGTGGCGGAACTCGGTTACTGGATCGGCGTGCCCCACCACGGCCAGGGCTTCGCCACGGCCGGCGCGCGGCAGGTACTGGCGTTCGGGTTCGTGACGCTGGGGCTCGGGCGCATCGTGGCGGAGTGCCTCGACCACAACACGGCCTCGCGGCGAGTGCTCGCGAAGCTCGGGTTCGAACGCGTGGGCGACGCGGCCGACGACGGTCGGGGCGCCTCCTCGGCGTACGTGCTGACGCGCGACACGTGGCGCGCGCACGCCGGCGAGGCGGCCGGGCGCGCCCGCGTGCTGCTGGTGCCGGGGCTCGGCGATTCGGGCCCCGAGCACTGGCACTCCCACTGGGAGCGCACGGACACGGACTGCCGACGCGTGGTGCAGGACGAGTGGGAGCGGCCGACCGCCGCCGCGTGGATCGCCCGCCTCGACGAGACGATCGCGCGCGAGCCGGGGCCGGTGGTGC
>JBGAMH010000383.1:0-2038 GCA_044223135.1 Candidatus Eiseniibacteriota bacterium
CCGCCGCGTGCGCCACGGGCGGCGTGTTGCCGAGCGTGCCGGTGTAGCGCACGCGCACCACGCGGCTGCCGTACAGGTCCACGTACACGAGATCACCCGACGCGGGATCGGTCTGCAGGTCCACCAGGCCCGGCACGCCGGTGGCGAAGTCGGTCACCGCCAGCCGGTGGCCCGCCGAGTCGAGGCTCGCGTAGCGGATCCAGCCCTGGCTGAAGTCGGCGTAGAAGTACTGCTCGCGGTAGCGCGCCGGGTACAGCACGCCGCGATAGAACGTGCCGCCGATCGCGGTGTTGCCGATCACGCCGGGCGGGCTCGACTGCGTGGGCTCCACGTGGTGCACGGTGACGAGCGGCGCCTGCAGAAGCGTGGCGGGATTGCGCGGGGTGCCGAGCGAATCGCACAGCCAGCGCCTCGCCTGCGGCAGGTCGACGTAGCGCGGCGTGACGGCGTCGCCCTCGCGGCACGGCCAGCCGTAGTTCTCGCCGCCCGTCACCGAGACGTTCTGCTCCTCCCACAGGTACCAGCCCACGTCGCCGATCAGCAGCTGCCCCGGCCGGCCGACGGCCGGGTCGGTGCTGCCCGTGCCCGCGCGCACCGTGAAGCGAAACGGGTTGCGCAGCCCGTACGCCCACACGCGCGAGCGCACCGACGCCGGGTCGCCGTCCCAGTACGGATTGCTCGCATAGCCGTGGCCCGTCTCGGGATCGATGCGCAGGATCTTGCCGGCGAGGCTGGTGACCAGCTGCGAGCGGTATGCGCCCACGTCCTCGGAGGGATCGGTGCGCCCGGGCAGGAACGCGTCGGGCGTGGTGCCGCCCGAGTCCACCGCCGAGAAGCCCGCGCCATCGCCGATGGACACGAGCAGCGAACCGTCGTCGCCCCAGCGCAGGCAGCCGATGCTGTGCGACGGCGACGCCACGAGCGGGCCGTCGGACCATTGCGCACCCATCAGCACCGTGCGGCTGCCCGGCTCGATCGCACCCCAGTCGGGCGTCAGCGTGACGCGCACCAGCCGGCCGAACGCCAGCGGGTTCGCGTTGTCCACCCCGTCCGAGTCGGGGTCCACCGTGTAGAGGAAGTACGCGCGGCGGTTGACGTCGAAGTGCGGGTCCACCGCCACCGCCAGCAGCCCGCGGTCGACGTCGTTCAGCACCTCCACGTGCCCGTCCCACACCGGCGTGTTGGAGCGCACGCCGTTGGTGACCCGCCACACGCGGCCGTCCTTCTCGGCCACCAGCATCGACTGGTAGCCCGGTTGCGGCGGCAGGAACGCGATCGACGTGGGCAGCGTGAGCGCGCCGGTGGACACCACCGACTCCGTCACGAACTGCGGCGGAAACGTGGCCGCCGACGCGGCGAGGGCGAGCGCGGCCGACCACGCGAGGACGGCGACAGCGCGGCGGGCGAAGGAGCGGAGCAAGGGGCGACCTCGGGGAGCACTCCGCGCGATCGGCCGCGGCGGAACACGAGCCGGGACCTCGCGCGAAACGGGCGGCGATGGTCTCACGAACGCGGGCCCGTTGGCGCGGGAGAAGTGCGCGATGTCGCCCGCGTTTCCGCACGCTGTCCACGCCGTTGGCGTTGACGCCCCGCGCGCCTCGCGCACACTGCGCGCGCACCCGCCCCCGCGGAGGCTGCGTGCTCGCACGCATCCAGACCGCCGCCCTGTGGGGCGCCGAAGCGTTCGCCGTGGACTGCGAAGTGGACGTGGGCCCGGGACTGCCGGGCTTCACGCTGGTGGGCTCGCCCGACGCGACGGGGCGCGAGGCGCGCGATCGCGTGTGGCCCGCGCTGCGCAACGCCGGGCTCGCCACGCCCGACCGCCGCGTCACCGTGAACCTGGCGCCCGCCGACCGGCGCAAGGAAGGCGCGGCCGCCGATCTCGCCCTGGCGCTGGGCCTGCTCGTGGCGACGGGTCAGGCGCCGCCCGAGCGACTCGAGCGCATGGCCGCGCTGGGCGAGATCGGCCTGAACGGCGCGCTGCGCGCCACGCGCGGCACGCTGTCGCTGGCCGAAGCGGCGTGGCGCGCGGGCGCAC
>JBGAMH010000078.1:0-17103 GCA_044223135.1 Candidatus Eiseniibacteriota bacterium
CCGCAACCGCTCGTCTCGCCCTCTCGACCGGCTCCGCGCCGCGGGTCACCCGGTCGGGGGTGACGCCGTGGATCGTCCGCGGAGCCGTGAGACCTTCGGACTACATCTCGATCCAGCTCTCGCGGTGCGCGATCGGACGGTTGGTGTTGAAGCGGCCGGTGGTCGGGAAGAACGGGGGCTCGAGCCCGCGACGGTCGTACTGGAAGTCGCGACCGTAGCCGCTCTTCGGCGTCTCGCCGCGGAACGTGCCGAACGCGCCGTAGAACTGCGTCACCATGCCGCCGCGCAGGTGGAACGTGCCGCGCGGTTCGCCGTAGCTGTAGTTGTCGACGGTGAAGATGCCGGACGAGGGCTCGGTCGCCATCACGAACGCGTCCAGGTTCATGTCGTCGGGCGCCGACGTCGCCACGCGCACCGAACCGCCCGGCGTGAACAGGCCGAGCACGTTCTGCTTGTCGTCGTAGTTCGCGCACACGAGGTCGTTCGTCAGCACGATGTCGTTCGTCGCGGTGACCAGCAGCTTCGTGTCGCGCGCGATCGCCGGCACCGTCATGCCCATGTTGCGCGCCGGGCCGCGCAGCTGGCGCACCGCGCCGGCCACGTACAGCATGCCGCGCGGCGTGCCCGTGTAGTTGACCGTGTTCGTGCCGTCGAAGATCGACGTGGTGTGCGTCACGTTGTTCACGGTGATCGTCCGGGTCGTCCCGCCCTGCACGAGCGTGTAGACCTGGCGGCCGGCGCCGTCGACGCTGAGCAGGCAATCGTCGAGATCGCCCTGCACGTAGATGCCGCCCGACACCGCGCCGGCGGAGGTCGGCACGTAGATGCCGTTCGCCGGGGCCGAGGAGAGCGCGCCGTTGCCGAGGTACGTGTTGACGGTGGTGTTGTCCGGCGCGGTGGTGTTCGCCGGGCTCAGGCCGAGGGCCGCGTTCTGCTGGCTGAACGCGTTGCTCGGCAGGTTCACCGCCGCGACGCCGCGCTGGAAGCCGCCCTGGAAGTCGGGCACGTCGATCGTGCCGTTGTGGCTCTCGTCGAGCTCCACCGGGCTGCCGGTGTTGTTGTACTGCGCGGTCTGGCTGACGCTGGTGACGAGGTCGCCGAACGTGGGCTCGTACGCGAAGGCGAGCTGGCCGTTCGTGTGCACGCGGCCGTCGAAGCGGGTGCGCGACGTGAACCAGATCGTGCCGCCGCCCGGCGCCGTGTGGTGGTTCGTGTAGACGAGGTAGTCCGAGAACGAACCGCGCGACGCGCTCACGCGCATCGTGCCGGTGCTCTGGACGGTGCGGCGCGCGCCCGAGCCGCTGGTGGCGTTCGAGGTGATCGTCCAGCGGTAGTCGAAGCACTGCGACGTGGTGCCGATCGAGTCGCCCAGGTACGCGACCGTGGCCGTGGCGTTGAAGCCGGGGTTCGCGCAGGTCATCGTGATCGGCCCGGTGCCGAAGAACGTGCCCGGGCTGGTGATGATGTTGCCCGTGCCGGTCCACGCGTTGGTCAGCGTGTCGAGGCGGCCGCGGGCGCTGTTCGCGAGCTGCTGCTGCATCGCGCGCACGCCGGCGTCGGCGGCGAACGTCGCACGGCGGGACAGGTGCACGCCGGTCGAGGTGGTGCGCTCACCCACCACGGTCAGCATGAACGTGGCGGTCATCACCATGGCGAGCACCAGCATCAGCATGGCGCTGACGAGGGCGATGCCTCGTTCGTTCGGTCGGTTCGGGAGAGGCGTCATGGTCGGTTCCTCGTTCTGCGGCTCCGGTCCGTCCGGCGGACGATTCGTCGGTGGACAGAAGCTCCGTACCTACCGACAGGGCACGTGCCGTACCGTTCGCCGGTGCCATTCGCAGTGCCCCCGCGAGTCGTTGGCGCCGAAGGGGTTCGCGCGCCGAATTGCAGGCCGCACGGGGCGTTGCGGGCACGCGGAGGGCCGATTTCCGGGTCAGAACCACCGCGCGCGGGACCCGTTTGGGTGGGATCCCACAGGCCGCGCGTTCCGCACGAACCGTCCGAAGCGCCGGGGTCAGGGCACCCGAATCGGGCCGCGGACGCGCCGCCGCGGGCACGCGCCGGGCGCAGCGGGCGCGCGGCGAACGGCGGTCGGCGACGCGTGGACCCGCGCCGCGGGCGGTTACGCCGCGCCGCCGGCCAGCGCGGCCAGCTTCTCGGCCGTGTCCGCCACCAGCAGGGCCTCGCTCATCTCCTCGATGTTGCCTTCCATGAAGTTCGAGAGCGAGTACAGCGTCAGGTTGATGCGGTGGTCGGTCACGCGACCCTGCGGGAAGTTGTAGGTGCGGATCTTCGCGCTGCGGTCGCCGGTCGAGACCTGCGAACGCCGCTGCGCGGCGTACTTCGCCTGCGCCTCCTGCAGCCGGGCATCGTACAGGCGCGCGCGCAGCACCTTCATGGCCTTCGCCCGGTTCTTGATCTGCGAGCGCTCGTCCTGGCAGGTCACCACGGTGTTCGTGGGCAGGTGCGTGATGCGCACGGCGGAGTCGGTGGTGTTCACGCCCTGGCCGCCCTTGCCGCCGGCGCGGTAGACGTCCACGCGCAGGTCCTCCTCGCGCACCTCGATGTCGACGTCCTCCACCTCGGGCAGCACGGCCACGGTGGCGGCGGAGGTGTGGATGCGGCCCGAGGCCTCGGTCGCCGGCACGCGCTGCACGCGGTGCACGCCGGACTCGAACTTCATCTGGCGGTACACGCCGTCGCCCTCGAGCGAGAACACGATTTCCTTGTAGCCGCCCACCTCGGACTCGCTGGCGCTGATCACTTCCTGCTTCCAGCGGTGCCGCTCGGCGAATCGCGAGTACATGCGGTACAGCTCGGCCGCGAACAGCGACGCCTCGTCGCCGCCGGTGCCGGCGCGAAGTTCCACGATCACGTTCTTGTCGTCGTCGGGGTCGCGCGGCAGGAGGAGCTTCTTGAGCTCGATCTCGAGCCGGTCGAGCTTCTCGCGCAGCTCGGGCAGCTCCGCCTGCGCGAGTTCGGCCAGCTCGGCGTCGCCCGAGGCGATCGCCGCCTCGTCGTCGGCCACGGTGGCCTCGATCGAGCGGTACTCCGCGAGCGTGCGCACGGTCTCGTCGATCCGCGCGCGCTCGCGCGACAGGTCGCGCAGGCGACGCGGATCGCTGGCCACGCCGGGCTCGGCCAGCTGCTGGTCGATCTCGGCGAAGCGCGCCTCGACACGGCGCAGGGCCTCGAGCAGGTGGGCGTCCATCATTGGACGAACTGGACCTCGGCCACCGCGCCCGGCTCGCGCTGCAGCGCGAGCACCGTCTCGTCGTGGCGCACCAGCTCGAGCGCCGCGATGGCGATGCGGCACATCTCGAGGTCGGGTTCGCGCGTGGTGAGCCGCTGGAACTGGATGCCCGGCCAGCTGAGCGCGCGCACCCAGCCGACGTGCTGGTACTTGCCCGACAGGCGGATGAACTCGAACGCGACGCCGGCGATCAGCGGCATGCACGCCACGCGCAGCAGGTGCTGGCCGATGTGCGTGGGCTTTCCGACGAACGTGAAGATCACGATGCTGATGGTGACCACGTAGAACAGGAACGTGGTGCCGCAGCGCGGGTGGAAGCGCGTGAAGGACTGCACGCTCTCGGGCGTGAGTGGCGCCCCCGCTTCGAGCGCGTGGATCGCCTTGTGCTCGGCGCCGTGGTAGCCGAGCACGCGCGCCATCTCCTTCCACTGCGAGATCAGCGTCAGGTACAGCACGAACGCGAGCAGGCGGAAGAAGCCGTCCACGAGGCCGAACCCGAGCCGGTCGTGGAAGCCGAGCCAGCCGGTGAGCTTGGCCGGCAGCACCACGAACAGCAGGATGCCCAGCGCGAACGACACGATCAGGGTGGCGGTCTGCGCCACGCCCTGCATGGACGACGGCTTCGCGCCCTCGGCGGGCGCCTCGTCCTTCGCGGCCTCGTCGGCGCTGAAGTTGAGCGCGGTCATGCCGATGCCGAGCGTCTCGAACAGCGACACGGCGCCGCGCACCACCGGCAGGCCCAGCAGCTTCACGCGGCGCGTGATCGACTCGAACGGCTTCTCCATCGTGGCCACGGAGCCGTCGGGACGACGCACCGCCACGCCCACCTTGGAGGGCGAGCGCATCATCACGCCTTCGATCACGGCCTGTCCGCCCACGGGCAGGAACGGCATCGGAACTCCCCGGGGCCGGGCCCCGTTCGAGAACGCCGCCGGGCGGCGTGACGGGATGCGCTCGTTCCGAGTGCATCCCCGAAAGCACGAAGGCCCCCGGCCGCAGGGCGGACGGAGGCCTTCGAAGAGACGCTAGCTGTTCGAATCGGGCTTCTGCACGTTCGCGTAGCGCTTGCGGAAGCGATCCACTCGGCCGGCCTTGTCCAGCAGCTTCTGCTTGCCCGTGAAGAACGGGTGGCAGCTGGAGCAGATGTCCAGGTGGATCTTGCCGTCGGTCGTGTGGGGCTTGAGCGTGGTGCGCGTGGCCCACTCGGTGCCGCAGCCGTAGCAGTGGAACTGGCGCGTCTCGTACAGCGGATGGATGCCGGACTTCATCGGAACAGCTCTCCTTCAACGGCGGCGTTCCCCGGGACGCCTCGGTCCCGAGCGCTCCGCCTGCTCTTGTGGTGTGAAGCGGGCGGGCAGTATGCCCCAGCCCCCGGCCGCCGCTCAACTGCCCGCGGCCGCCGGCCCCGGGAGAGCTGCGGCGTTGTTCGGCGCCCGCCGGCATGGCACCCTGCGACCGGCCGCCGGAAGTGACTTTCGCTGGACCCTGGGGGTCCGAGCGGGTGGCCCATCCCCCCGGAGCTCCCCTTGCCCAGTCGCCGTCGCCGCATCCTGTTGCTGTGCCTGACGCTCGCCCTGCCCCTGCTGGCGGGCTGCGAGAAGCGCCCGCCACTGTCCGACTCGGTCCGGGTCGCCCGCGAGGCGCTCGTCGACTCGACCGCCGCCGCGCGCGACAGCGTGGCCGCGTGGGTCGCGGACTTCTACCGCGGCCGCGCCGACGACCCCGTGTGGTTCGACGACCACGGCCCGCGCGACGAAGCCGGCCCCGCGGTCACCGCGCTGCTGGCGCTGGCCGAGCACGGGCTCGACCCCCACGCGTTCGCCTCGGAGTCGCTGCTCGCGCACGGGATCGCGAAGCGTTCCCGCGACCCGGTGCGCGTGCGCGAGCTGCCGGCGCTCGGCCGCGAGGACGTGGAGCTGACCAGCGCGCTCGTGCGCGGCGCGCTCGCCGTGTCGGTGGGGCGCGTGGACGCCGCGTCGCTCGACGCCGACTGGAACGTGGCCGGGCGCCGCGCGCGCGTGCTGCGCCGGCTGCGCGCGCAGCTGGCGCACGGGATGCCGCCCGAGTCGCTGCTGGCGTACGCGCCGCAGGACACCGACTACGTGCGGCTGCAGAGGGCGTACGCGCGGCTGCATCGCGCCACGAAGGGCGCGAGCCCGGACCGCGGGCGCCTGCAGACGCTGGCGCTCAACCTGGAACGCCGGCGCTGGGTGGCGTTCGAGCGCGAGACGCCGCGGCTCGAGGTGAACATCGCCGACTACCGCGTGGCGTGGCACGGTCCGGAGGACACGACGCGCGTGTTCCGCGTGGTGGTGGGTGACAGCCTGCACCAGACACCGCTGTTCTCGGACGCGGTGCAGTGGCTGGACGTGCACCCGTCGTGGCGGCTGGGGCGGCGCATCGTGGCCGAGGAGATCGGGCCCGCGCAGAAGCGCGACGCCGGCTACCTCGCGCGGCACGACATGGAGGTGATGCGCACCGACGTGAAGGGCCTGCCGGTGGTGTCGCCCGACGCGGTGCCGTGGGACAGCGCGCGCGCGAACGGTCGCTTCCCCTACCTGGTGCGGCAGCGCCCCGGCGCGAAGAACCCGCTCGGCAAGGTGAAGTTCGCGTGCCCGAACGAATTCGACGTCTACCTGCACGACACGAACGCGCGCCGGCTGTTCCAGCGCGAGCGGCGCGCGCTGAGCCACGGGTGCATCCGCGTGGCGCAGCCCGAATCGCTCGCGGCGCTGCTGCTGGCCGCCACGAAGTGGGCGCCGCGCGACTCGCTGGCGTGGCTGTTCGCCGACACCACCTCGCGGCGCGTGAACCTGCCGCGGCCGGTGCCCGTGGACTTCCTGTACTGGACCGCGTGGGTGGACCCCGCCGGCGAACTGCACGTGCGCGACGACCTGTACGGCTTCGACCGCCGGCTGGCCGACTACCTGCGCTCGCGAAAGGCCGCGCCGTTCGTGCTCAACCCCGAGGTCGACTGGCGCGCGCCGAAGCCCGGCCGCAAGCCGGGCGCGGACTCGGCGCGCGTGGCGACCCCGCGCGTGAGCACCGCGGAACCCTGATCAGCGGCGCGTGCGCGCGCGGCGGAAGCGGTCGCTCATGAACGGCTGCCACGCCCCCGTCGAATCCTGTGACTCGCCGCGGCTGGTCCACTCGCCGGTGGCCGGATACCAGCGGTACGTGTTGCGGAACGCGCCGTCGGGATACGCGAAGTCGAGCACCAGCGAATCGCCCGCCACGGATCCGAACCCGAGCGTCTCGGAGGTGCGGCCGCCGAACACGTCGATCCAGTGCGTGCTCACGCGCTGCTGCTGGCCGTTCCAGCCCAGGAACACCATCGCTTCGTACGCGGGCGGCGTGGCGACGTCGCGGTAGTGCAGGCGCAGGAACTGGTGGTCCAGCACCCACTCGGCGTCGCACGTGTTCGCGAGCACCCGGTCACCCATGCGGCGTTCCACGCGCCAGTGGCCGACCAGGCGCTCGAGCAGCGCGCTCTCGAAGTGCGCGCCGCGGCCGTCGGCCTCCTGGGCCCGGCCCGGGGCCGCGCCCAGCACCAGCAGCGCGGCCGCGACCGCGGCGATCCTCGCTCCGCAGCCGCGCACGCTCACGAGTCGAGCACCGACGGCGGGCCGGCGGTGAGCGCCTTCCTGAGCAGCGCGATCTGCCCCGCGTGGTAGAGGTCGTGCTGCACCACGCCGTGCAGCGTGACGTAGCGCGTCGAGAAGCCGGGCAGGATCGGTTCGTCCAGCTGCGCGTCGCTCTCGCGCGCGAGCGCGTCCACGAGCAGCTCGGTGGAGCGTTCGAGCACGGCGTTCGCCTGCGACCACGCAGCGTCGCCGGGCGCGAGCGGCGGCCAGTCCTGCTCGTCTGCCGGCCGGACCTCCTTGCCGGCGAGCCGCATCCGGACGGCGTCGCGCCACGCCGCCACGTGCAGCACGATCTCGCCGATCGAGTGCGCGCCCGGCACCGGGTGCGCGGCCGCCTGCGCGGCGGTGACGCCGTCGAGCAGCTCGCGCAGCGACGACCCGTGCCACGCCTCGCCGCGCATCGCGCGGCGCAGCTGGTCGGCGATCCGCGCCAACTCGCTGCCCGCCACGGGCTCCGCGAGCACGGTGGGCTCGGCGGATCCCTCGCCGGGCACGAGCGACGCGCCGCAGTGGTAGCACACCGCGAGCGGCGGATCGCCCGGTTCGCTCTCGAGCGTGCGGTGACAGGTGGGGCACTCCGCGGGCGTGAGCGCCAGCGTCGGGGCCTGCGCGGGGGGCGGCGCGAACAGCGGCTCGAGCAGCGCGCGCGCCTCCTCGAAGCGCGCCGGCTCCACGCACAGCAGCGGCGCGCCGACGGCGGGATTGAAACCGAACACCGCGCTGCCGATGCCGACCAGGTTCTGCACGCCCTCGTTCTCGACCACGTAGGCGATGCCGGCCTCGTCGAGCAGGGCGTGCGCCTGCGGCAGCAGCATCGGCTCCGGGAACGACGCGATGGGAACGAAGTCCACGTCGGGGCTCGCGCCGGTGTCACGGGTGAGGTCGGACATGTTCACCTCCGGTGTCGGGCGCGACGTGGAGCCTGCCGGACGGGCGTCCGCGGATTCCCCGGGGCCTTCGCCGGCCACCATGCGCGCCGCGCTGCGGCGGGTCAATCGCGGACGTCGCTCCACTCACCGGCCAGCAGCCGAGGCAGGATCGGCTGCAGGATGCGGTGGCTGGCGCCCCACAGCCGGTGCGGCCCCACCTGGATGTACGGCAGGCGCATGGCCAGCCGCGTGCCGGGCAGCAGGTCGTCCGCCCAGCCGTGCGCCGAGGGGTCGGCGAGCGCGGCGAGCGACACTTCCATGACCTCGGCGATCTCGGCGGGCTGGGGCGCCCACTGCGCCGGCCGGCGGATGCGCGCGAGGAACGGCAGGATGCGGAAGCCCGTGACGCGCGTCTCCACCGGCGGCAGGGCGGCCAGGTGCACGGCCGCGTCACGCGGCAGGCCGATCTCCTCCTCCGCCTCGCGGCACGCCGCCGCGAACGGCGACGCGTCGCGCGCCTCGATCGCGCCACCCGGGAACGCGAGCTGGCCGCTGTGCGGCCCCCCCTCGGTGCGGCGCACGATCACCACGTACGGCACGCCCCCGTCCTCGAACAGCGGCACGAGCACGGCCGCCTCGCGCAGCGGCGTCGCGTCGGGCGGACGCGTCACGTGCGCGCTCCGCGGGCGCGACGCGCGGACACGCGCGCGATGGCGGCGGCACGGAGGTGGAACGCACGGGGCATGCGGGTCCTCGAAGCGGCGCGGGATGCGGTCGCGCGCGGGCGTGGCGCGCGGTCACGGCCGCAGCATACGCACGCCCGCGCGGCCGCCAGTGCGCCGCGTCGAGGGCCCGGACGTTCGTTCCCGGGGGTGCGCCGCGCCCGCGTCGGGGTCGCGGACGGGCGCGCCCGACCGGCGCAATCCGCTTCCGGGAGCGCCGCCGGCGCCTACGCCGCCTGCTCCGCGCCGGGAGCGGCGCCGGCGCCATCGACCGTCCAGCGCTCGAGGCAGGCGCGCAGCAGGCCGGGCACGATCGGCTTCGTGAGGAAGTCGTCCATGCCGGCGTCGAAGCACGCGAGGCGCTCGGACTCCATCGCGCTCGCGGTGAGCGCCACGATCGGCAGGCGCTTCGAGCCGCTCCGCTCGCGTTCGCGCAGCCGGCGCGTGGCAGCCAGGCCGTCGAGCTCGGGCATGTGGCAGTCCATCAGCACCACGTCGTAGTCGCCGCTCGACGCGAACTCCACCGCTTCGAGGCCGTTGCGAGCGTGCTCCACGCGGCAGCCCATCTTCTCGAGCAGGCGCCGCACGAGCGTCGCGTTGACGGGATGGTCCTCGGCCACCAGCACGCGCGGCGACCAGGTGAAGGACAGGTTCTCGTCGCCCGTCGACGCGGGCACGATCGTGGCGTTCGGCGTGCCCTCGCCCGACGGCGTGCCCAGGTCCACGGCCGGGATCGGCAGCGTGAACCAGAACGTCGAGCCCTGGCCGGACTCGCTGCGCACGCCGATCTCGCCGCCCATCATCTCGACGAGCCGCCGGCTGATCGCGAGCCCGAGCCCCGTGCCGCCGAAACGACGCGTGGCGGACGTGTCCACCTGCGAGAAGCGCTGGAACAGCAGGTTCAGCTTCTCGGGCGGAATGCCCACGCCGGTGTCGGTGACCGAGAAGCGCAGGAAGCTGCCGTCCACGGTGAGCGACACGGCCACCCGGCCCTGCGGCGTGAACTTGATGGAGTTGCCGACCAGGTTCAGCACCACCTGCCGCACGCGGTTCGCGTCGCCCAGCAGCACCTGCGGCACGCCGGGCGCGATCGCCACCTCGAGCGCGATGCCCTTGGCCACGGCGTTCGGGCTCAGCAGGCTGCAGGCGTCCCGCACGGCCGCGTGGCAGTCGAACGCGGCGCTGTCGACGCTGAGCCGCCCGGCTTCGATCTTGGAGAAGTCGAGGATGTCGTTGATCAGTTCGAGCAGCGACTGCCCCGAGCGCTGGAGCGTCTCCACGTACTCGCGCTGCTGCGCGTCGAGCTTCGTGTCCAGCAGGAGGTGCGCGAATCCCAGCACGCCGTTCATCGGCGTGCGGATCTCGTGGCTCATCGTGGCGAGGAACTCGGCCTTCGCCCGCGAAGCCTCCTCGGCGGCGTCGCGCGCTTCGCGCAGGTCGCGCTCCGAGGCGCGGCTGGCCGCGGCGCGGCGAGCGAGCGCGCGGTACGCCGGACGCAGCGTGGTCCACCACAGGAGGGGCGCGGCGATCAGCGACAGCGCACCGGCATCCAGGCAGGCCGTGAGGAACGGCGACATCGGCGGCACGTGGCGCAGGACGAGCATGACCAGCATCTCGACCACGAACACGACGACGACGAGCTGCGCGAGGATGCGATGAAAGTCCGGCGAGGGGGCCGGGACGTCCGTGTCGGACGACCGCTCGGGGGGCACGTTCGTCTCCAAGGGGCTGTGTCGGAACCCCGCGTCCGCGGGGCCGCGGGGCGAGAACCGTCCTCCTGATACCAAGGCTGTACTCTCGGACGATCTGTCGCGGGCTTGAGATATGGAGCACGACCGCGTGCGCCACGCGGGAGCCGGCGCACCAGCGCGAGCAGGGCCCGGCATTTGGCGACGGCGCCCGGGCGCGGCGCCGGCGCGCGCGACGCCGCCGGCGCAGTCCCGCGCGCACCCCGGTGCGACAGGATGGCGCCCGGGCGCGGTGCGGCGGGGCCGGCGGAACCCGCCGGGCACCGGCCCAGACACGAACGCCCGCCCGGATGATCGGGGCGGGCGTTCGTCGTCGCCGGGGGCGGGACCTACGAGTTCATGTTCTCCAGGAACTTCTTGTTCGTCTTCGTGTCGCTCATGCGCGTGATCAGGAACTCGATCGCCTCGACCGGGTTCAGCTCGTTCAGGAACTTGCGCAGGATCCACACGCGCGACAGCACGTCGGGGGGCATGAGCATCTCCTCCTTGCGCGTGCCGGAGCGGTTGATGTCGATGGCCGGGAAGATGCGCTTGTCGGCGATCTTGCGGTCGAGCACGAGCTCGCTGTTCCCGGTGCCCTTGAACTCCTCGAAGATCACTTCGTCCATGCGCGAGCCCGTCTCGATGAGCGCCGTGGCGATCACCGTGAGCGAGCCGCCGGCCTCGATGTTGCGCGCGCTGCCGAAGAACCGCTTCGGACGCTGCAGCGCGTTCGCGTCGACGCCACCCGACAGGATCTTGCCCGAGTGCGGCACCACGGTGTTGTGGGCGCGCGCGAGACGCGTGATCGAGTCCAGCAGGATCACCACGTCGCGCTTGTGCTCGACCAGCCGCTTCGCCTTCTCGATCACCATCTCCGCCACCTGCACGTGGCGCTCGGCCGGCTCGTCGAACGTGCTCGACACGACCTCGCCCTGCACCGTGCGCTGCATGTCGGTGACTTCCTCGGGGCGCTCGTCGATCAGCAGCACGATCAGCACCACCTCCGGGTGGTTCTCGCTGATGGCGTTCGCGAGCTTCTGCAGCAGCACCGTCTTGCCCGCCTTGGGCGGCGACGTGATCAGCGCGCGCTGCCCCTTTCCGATCGGCGACAGCAGGTCGATGATGCGCGTCTCGAGGCAGCGATCCTTGGTCTCCAGGTTCAGCTTCTCGATCGGGTAGAGCGGCGTGAGGTTGTCGAAGAGGATCTTGTCCTTCGCCGCCTCCGGGCTCTCGAAGTTGATCGCCTCCACGCGCAGCAGCGCGAAGTAGCGCTCGCCCTCCTTCGGCGGCCGCACCTGTCCCGACACGGTGTCGCCGGTGTGCAGGTCGAAGCGCTTGATCTGCGACGGCGACACGTAGATGTCGTCCGGCCCCGGCAGGTAGTTGTACGTGGGCGAGCGCAGGAAGCCGTAGCCCTCCGGCAGGATCTCGAGCACGCCCTCGGCGAAGATCAGGCCGTTCTTCTCGGTCTGGGCCTCGAGGATCTTGAAGATCAGCTCCTGCTTGCGCAGGCCGCTGGTGCCCTGGATCTCGAGTTGCTGCGAGAGCCCGAGCAGTTCCGTCATCGTCTTGGTCTTGAGCTGCTGCAGTTCCAGGGTCTCGGTGGTGGGTGCGTCCATGAGAGCGTTCGCCTGGGTGGAGGAGTGCGACGCCCCGTCGACGCGCCGAAGGCGCGCGGGGGGCGGAGTGGCCGCGGGGTGCGGACGTGCGTCCGCGGGCCGGGGATCGGAAGAAGCGGTGGGATTCCGGTGGGACCGGAAACGATGAAGGAGAGTCCTCGAGTCGACGCGGGGTGGCGGGAACGAGCCCGGGTGGGCCGGGCCGAAGGCGATGCGTGGCGAAGCGGGATCGAGTCGGGCAGGAAGAGTCCGGCGTGCGCCGGGCCGTTCGGTGGTTCGCGTCGTGGAGACGCTCGAAGCGACGCGAGAAATTTATGGGGCCGTCTTCGGCAGTGTCAAGACCCGACAGCACCGGCGCCCGCTCCGGCGCTCCCGTGTTCGGCCGAACGCGACGGCGCCGGCGTCCCGCCGAACGCCGAGCGCTCCGTGCAGATTCGCCGCCGGCTCGCGTGCGCTTCGCGGTGCGCCGCGCGGGCCATCTCGCCCACCGCCGCCGCCGCCGAACGCGAAGCCCTCCTGTGGCGCGGAGTTGGCCGCGTCCCGACGGCGGCGCGGCTGCTGGCACCGCGATTGCGATTCCTCTCCGGTGCGGTGGCGGCGGTCGCGTCCCACCATCCGAGCCTGCCATCTCCAGCGCGGCTCCGCCCCGCACCCGTCCTGCGACGCCTCGGTCCGAGCGACCGGGGCGTCGTCGTTTCGAACGGGACGCACCGGTGAATCCGCCGTCGCGCGGCGATCACGCCGCGGCGGGCCCTCCGGCGCCCGCGCTCGTCCGCGAGCGCGCGATCGGCGCCGCGCGCATGCAACCCCGGACGCGGAATCGAAGTCCAACTCGATCCGAACGCCGCACCGTCGGCGCCGATCGATCCCGCACGCCGCGCCGGAGGGGCTCCCCGGAGGCGGCGCGCCCTCCGAGGAGGACTCTCCCCATGACGCCCCCGTTCGTTCGACCGTGGATCGCGGGACCTGCGCTGCTCGGCGTGCTGCTGCTGTCGGGCGTGGCCCGCGCGCAGGCGCAGCCACCCGCGGACCAGCCCGACCTCGCGGTCGATGCCGCGACGCGTGCGCGCATCGTGGACTCGCTCACCGTGCAGATGGAGCGTCGGTACGTGTTCCCCGACCGCGGCGCCGAGGCGGCGCGCGCGATCCGCCGCCGGTTCGCGGCGCACCAGTACGACCGCATCACCAGCTCGAAGGAGTTCGCCGACTCGCTCACCGCGCACCTGCAGGCCGTGACGCACGACCTCCACGTGCGCGTGCACTACCGCCACGAACCGCTCCCGCCACCGAGCGACGACGGGCCGGCGGCGGAGGAGGAGATCCGCCGCCAGCACGAGGAGATGCGGCTGCGCAACTACGGCTTCGAGAAGCTGCAGCGGCTGCCCGGCAACGTCGGCTACCTGGACCTGCGCATGTTCTCGGGCGACCCGGAGGCCCAGGCCACCGCGGTCGGCGCGATGCAGTTCCTGTCGGGCGCCGACGCGCTGATCGTGGATCTGCGCCGCAACGGCGGCGGCTCGCCGGCCATGATCGCCACGCTGCTGTCGTACTTCGTGGCGGCCGACGACCGGCTGCACTTCAACGACTTCTACCAGCGCGAGGGCGATCGCACCGAGCAGTGGTGGACGTCGCCCTACGTGCCGGGCCCGCGTCGCGTGGGCCGGCCGCTGTACGTGCTCACGAGCGGGCGCACGGCGTCGGCCGCCGAGGAGTTCTCGTACGACGTGCAGACGCACGAGCTGGGCACGCTGATCGGCGAGGTCACCGCCGGGGGCGCGAATCCCGGCCGGCTGTTCCGCCTGAACGAGCACTTCGGCGCCTTCATCGCCACCGGCCGCGCCATCAACCCGCGCACGAAGACGAACTGGGAAGGCGTGGGCGTGAAGCCCGACGTGGCGGTACCGGCGACGGACGCACTGCGCGAGGCGCACGTGGCGGCCGTGCAGAAGCTGCTCGCCGGCGACGTCGAACCGTCCCGGCGCGCGCTGCTGGAGCGTGCGCTCGAACAGGCACGGCAGACGCCCGCCGACCCGGGGGAGGACTTCCGGCGCTCGCGCCCGCGGCGCTGAGCGGGCCGCGCCGCTCGCGCGTCTACCGGCGTGCGAGCGGCGCGCGAACGTGCACCAGCGCGGGTCGCGCCGTGCACCACTCGGGCAGGTCGGCCGGCGCCACGTCGGCGCGCACCGTGTCGCGCCGCCCGTCCACGCGCACCGGCCCGAGCCGGATCGTGTCCAGCGCGGCGACCACGCTGCGTGGCCCCGACACCGTGACGTGCGATGGATCGAGCCGCGCGTCGCCGTTCCAGTGCCAGCCCGACGCCGGCACGCCCACCACGGTGAGCGCCAGTGGCAGCTCGCGTTCGAGCCGCGGCTCCACCTGCAGCTCCACCATCGACGGGCCCACGAGCTGCTCCACCTGGATCACGCCGTCCACCGGCAGCGGCAGGTCGGCCGCCGTGATCGTGCGCTGGAAGCGCCCGGCGGCGACGCCGCCCAGCGACATCTGCAGCCTCGGCTCGCGCACCTTGAGCGCGATGATCTGCTTGCCGGTGCCCTTGAGGTCCGCTTCGACGGCGCGCGGCGCGGGCCCCGAGATCGCCAGCGAGTCGGCGAGGTCGGTGAGCTCCACCGGGAACGCGATGCGCAGCGTGGCGGGCCGGTCCGTGTACACGTTCAGGTACACGAGCACCGCCAGCAGCAGCGCCGTGAGCTTGAGACCCAGGTGGTCGAAGAGCCATCCGCGGAGCACGTTCATCGCGCGCGCAGCATACGACGTGCGGCGCGCCGCGACCACGGCGCGTCGTGTCGCTCGGGCCGGGCACCCGCCCGCCACGATTCGCTCGCGGGCCGCGCGCGGTCTGGGCTAGAGTTCGGCGAGACGCTCCCACCCCCGAGACCCACGGTCCCGACCATGAACTCGACTCCCGTATTCGACAACGAACTCCTCGCCCGGCTCGCGCAACGCCTGATGGACGGCGATGCGGAGGCCCTGGGCGAGCTGCACGACGTGCTCGCCCCGTCGCTGCGCGCCCTCGCCGGAACGCTCGCCGCCACGCCCGCCGAGGCGGACCGCGTGGTCGAGGCGCTGTTCAAGGAGCTGTGGCACGGACGCGCGCTGCTCTCGGACGGCGTCGACGTGTGGCTGCCGCGCCTGTTCGTGCGTTGCCGCGACCTCGCGTCGCCGCCGCGCGGCCCCGGCGCCGCGCGCTGACCCCGGCGCGGTCGGCCGCGGCCGCCGTTACTCGCTCTCGGCCTCGGCCAGCTCGTTCGCCGGCACGTGCAGGCCGTGCTTCTCCATGCGCGAGTACAGCGTGCGCCGCGTGAGCCCGAGCAGCCGCGCCGCCTGGCTCTTGTTGCCCGCCGCGCGCTCCAGCGCCTGCAGGATCAGCTCGCGCTCGAGCGCCTCCAGCGACAGCCCGTCGGCCGGGATGCGCGGCACCCAGCTCTGCGCGTTCGCGCCCGCCAGCTCGGGACGCGCGAACGCGAGGTGCTCGGGACCCACCGGATCGCTGCCCGCCAGGATCAGCGCGCGCTCCAGCGTGTGCTCCAGCTCGCGCACGTTGCCCGGGAAGGGATAGCCCTCGAGCGCGCGGCGTGCTGCATCGGTCAGCTTGTCCTCGGACGCGCCGTGCTTGCGCATCACGAACGCCGCCAGCGGCAGCACGTCGCCCGGCCGCTCGCGCAACGGCGGCAGCGTGATCGGGAACACGTTCAGCCGGAAGAACAGGTCCTCGCGGAACGTCTTCTCGCGCACCATCTCTTCGAGCGGCCGGTTCGTGGCCGTGACGATGCGCACGTCCACCGTGACCGGCTGGTTGCCGCCCACGCGCATGAACGTCTTCTCCTCGATCACCTGCAGCAGCTTCACCTGCAGCGCCACCGGCAGCTCGCCGATCTCGTCCAGGAAGATCGTGCCGCCGTTCGCGTCCTCGAAGCGCCCCGGCTTCTGGCGCACGGCGCCCGTGAACGCGCCCTTCTCGTGCCCGAACAGCTCCGATTCCAGCAGCTGCTCCGGCAGCGCGCCGCAGTTGACCTTGACCCACGGCCCGCCCGCGCGGCGGCTGCTCAGGTGCACCGTGCGCGCGAACAGGTCCTTGCCCGTGCCGCTCTCGCCGCGCAGCAGCACGGTGCTGTCGGTGACCGCCACGCGGCGCGTGAGGTCGAGCGCCTGCTTGAGCGCCGGCGACTCGCCCACCACGGGCGCGGCGGCGCGCGACAGCGTGTTCACCGCGTCCGACAGCCGGCGGTTCTCGCGCTGGAGCTGCGTCTTCTCGCCCGCCTCGCGCAGCGACATGGCGAGCACCTCGGTGAAGTCGCCTTCCTTCTCGACGTAGTCGCTCGCGCCCAGCTTGAGCGTGCGGCGCGCGGTTTCGAGCGCCGCGTACGCCGTCATCACGACCACGATCGTGTCGGGCCAGCGCTTCTTCACCTCGGCGAGCAACGCGAGCCCGTCGGGCGGCGCCATGCGCAGGTCGGTGACGATCGCGTCCCACGGCTCCGCCTCGAGCTTCTTCAGCGCCGCGGCACCGCCGTTGACCCACGTGGTCTCGAAGCCGGCGTCCGCCAGGTCGGCGGCCGTGAGCTGCGCGTTCTTCACCTCGTCGTCGACGACCAGGACCTTCACGCGTGGCCTCCCGGGGTGCGGATCAGTTGCGCACCGTGATCGTGCCGAACGCCTCGGTGGTCTCCACCGGAAGGCCGTCGTCGATCCACGCGCGGAGGTAGCCGTTCGAGGTCTTCTTGGTGAGTCGCACCTCGTCGAGCTTGCCCTTCACCTTGTACACGGAGTTCTGGCACTCCTCGATCACGAGGTCGCGGTTGACCAGCCCGCTCCAGCAGGTGTCGGACTCGATGTGGATCTTGTACTTCTTCGAGCAGCCGGTGGCGCCGAAGGCAGCGAACAGGAGCAACACGACGAGGGCGAAGCGGCGGATCACGCGAGGTCTCCGGATCGAGGTGAGGGCGCGAGGCCCGGTCCGCCGGCCGCGAGGGGCAGCGGGACCGCGGGCATTATCGTCAGGTGGAGCGATGCATTCCAGTGTGGCGGCCGCGAGTGTCGGCGGTGGGCGCTGCGATCCGCGAACGGCGGGGCTCGCCCGAGCGCGCTCCGATCCACGATCGGCGGGTGAGCCGGGAGCTCATCCGGGGCACGCTCCGCGGCCGCTCCCTGCGGCCGCTCTGCTAAACCCGACGAGCAATCGCCGTCCATGGCTCCTTTGCTCGTCGGGATTGCCCCGGATCAGCCCCCGGCTCACCCAGCCTGAGTG
>JBGAMH010000384.1:0-2027 GCA_044223135.1 Candidatus Eiseniibacteriota bacterium
CGTGCGCGCTGCCGAAGGTGGCCCGTCGACCGTCGCGATGCGCGCGGCCGAGGGCCCCGCGAGCGTCGCGCCGTCCGTCGCGCCGCTGCCGGCGTCGCAGCTCACCGCGGCGCAGCTGTCGACCATTCCGCTGGAGCAGCTCGTGCCCACGCTCGACTCGGACCTCGGCTTCGTGGGGCTCGCCGACCTCGACACGGTGACCACCGGCCAGATCGCCGTGCGCGTGAAGGGCCGCGCGGGCACGCCGCTGGTGCTGCGCGTCAACGGCCGCGCGCTGCCCGACTCGCGCGTGGCGCGCCGCGTGATCGCGCCCGAGGCGGGCATCGAAGCGTGGGAGTACCTGGGCGTCGACCTGAAGCCCGGCATCAACGTGCTCGAGGTGGCGCCGCCGCGCTCGATGGGCCGCATCGCGGTGCGGCTGGTCGCGCCGGGCGCGCTGTCCGCGCTGGTGCTGCGCCCCGGCGCGCCCGCGCCCGCCGACGGCTACACCGCCGCCGAGGTGATGCTGGCGCTCACCGACGCGCACGGCGTGCCCGTGGGCGCGCGCACGCTGGTGACGCTCGAGTCCACGCTCGGCCGCCTGCGCATGGCCGACCTGGACCCGGCCACGCCCGGCGTGCAGATCGCGGTGGAAGGCGGCCGCACCAGCGTGCTGCTGGAGTCGCCGCTCGCGCCGGGCACCGCGCGCCTCACCGCGCGCACCGGCGAGTTCGCCGCGGCGGCCGACGTGCGCTTCGTCACCGAGCTGCGGCCGCTGCTGGCGGTGGGCGCGCTGGAGGGCGTCATCGGCTGGAACGGCTTCACGCGCCGCGGCGCCGCCGCCGACGCGCGCGAGGCGCGCTTCGAAGCTCCGATCGAGCAGTTCGCCAGCGCCAGCCGCGACGGCCGCGCCACCGCCGCCGCGCACGGCGCCCTCTATATGAAGGGACGCGTGGCCGGGCCGTGGTCGATGACCGCCGGCTGGGACTCCGACCGGCCCGCCGACGAGCGCCGCTTCCGCGACCTGCAGCCCGACCAGGGCTACGCGCTGGTGGGCGACGCGTCGGTGCGCGGCTACGACGCGCAGAGCACGGGCCGGCTCTACACGCGGCTCGAACGCCCGGGCGCGTGGCTGCTGTACGGCGACTACGTGACCAGCGCCACGGGCGGCGACGGCTCGCGGAGCCTGGCCGCCTACAGCCGCAGCTTCACCGGCGCGCAGGCGCACTGGGAAGACCCGCAGTGGCGCGTGGACCTGTTCACCAGCCGCGACCGCACCACCAGCCGCGTGGAGGAGATCCCCGCGCGCGGCATCTCGGGGCCCTACCAGATGCGCGCGTTCCCGTTCGTGGAGAACAGCGAGCGCATCGAGATCGTGGTGCGCGACCGCGAGCACCCGGGCGTGGTGCTGAGCGCGGTGACCAGGCAGCGCTTCACCGACTACGAAGTGGAGCCGTGGACGGGCCGCATCGTGTTCCGCGCGCCGGTGCCCAGCGTGGACGCCGCGCTGAACCCGGTGTTCGTGCGCGTGACCGTGGAAGTGCGCCGCTCGGACGGCTCGGGCGCCGGCGACCCGTTCTGGGTGCACGGCGGCACCGCGCGCTTCAAGGCCACGCCGCGCCTCGAGCTGGCCGGCACCATCGTCGACGACCACGACCCCACCGCCTCGCGCGAGCTGCGCGGCGCGTCGTTCAAGGCGCAGGTCGCCGCGCACACGTCGGTCGAGGGCGAATGGGCCGTGCTGCGCCGCCTCGGCACGCCGGCCGGGCACGGTGGGCGGCTGGAACTGGCGCACTCCGACCGCGGCATCGAGGCCCACGTGTGGGGCGCCAGCACCGGCGATCGCTTCGACAACCCGTCGGCCGGCTTCGCCGCCGGGCGCACCGAGGCGGGCGGCAAGCTCGGCATGCGGCTGGCCCCGCGCACGCGGCTGCTGTCCGAGGCGTCGTACTCGAGCGACGCCGCCGGCCGCGAGCGCCGGGGCGGCGGCATGCTGTCGCTGGAGCGCACGCTCGACGACGCGTTCCGCGCCGAGTTCGGCGTGCGCG
>JBGAMH010000079.1:0-16872 GCA_044223135.1 Candidatus Eiseniibacteriota bacterium
GTGAGCCCGACGCCGCCGGCGCCGCCGCCGGCGCGGCCGGCGTCCGCGACGCCCGCGACGACGCCGGCGTCGGCACCGGCGAAGCCCGCCGCGACGTCGGCCCCTTTCCGGCTGGACGGCGAACCGTCGTACGACATCGGCCTGGGATGGGATCTCGACAGCACGCGGCTGGAGCCGACCGCGCCCGTGGAACTCGCGTGGCGCGGACCCGACGGCGAGCAGAGCACGTCGACGGCCGCAGCGATCGCGTTGCGGGCGTCCGGGACGCAACTCGTGGTGGAGCCGCTCGACCACAGCCGCGCCGTGCCGCTGGCGGTGCTGGAATCCACGGACACGCTGTGGATCGGCCGCGCTTCCGCCGAGCGCGGGGACGAGAGCGCGATCCGCTGGAACGGCAAGGCGTGGCGGGGACGCTTCAAGGTGTTCCTCGGGCCCCGCGGCAAGGTCACGGTGGCGACCCGCGTGCGGCTGGAGACCTACCTGCTCGGCGTGGTGCCGGGTGAGATCGGTGCGCTGAAGGACTCGCTGCTGGAGGCCGGCCGGGCGCAGGCCGTGGCGGCGCGCAGCTACTCGCTGTTCTATCGCGGCCGCCGCGGCGGCGAGGGCTTCGACCTCTACTCGACGGTCGAGGACCAGGTCTACGGCCCGATCGACTCCGAGCGGCCGCTCGCGACGCGGTGCGTCACGAGCACGGCCGGCCTGGTGGCGCTCGCCGACGGCGGCCCGATCCGGGCGAACTACCACGCGACCTGTGGCGGCATGCTCGCCGAAGCGTGGGAAGCGTGGCCGACCGAGCCGCGCTCGTACCTGGTGAGCCACCGGGACACGGGCTGGGGCAGCGGGGATCACTGCGCGACGGCGCCGAACTTCCGCTGGCGCGAGACCTGGACCGCCGAGGAGTTCGCCGCGAACGTCGAGCGCTTCGGACCGACGCAGCAGGTGCTGATGCCGGCGCCGGGGCTGGGCGACCTGACCGACGTGCGGGTGTTGTCGCGTTCGCGATCGGGCCGCGTGTGGCAGCTCGTGGTCACGGGTTCGCGCGGCGAGGTGCTGATCCCCGCGTACTCGATCCGGCAGGTGCTGCGCCGCGGGGGCAGAGCCGACCAGATCCTGCGCTCGAACTTCTTCAAGATCGCGCTCGAGCGCGAACCGGGTTCGGGCCGCGTCCTGCGCGTGGTCGCGAGCGGCGCGGGGTCGGGGCACGGCGTCGGGCTGTGCCAGGTGGGAGCGCTCAACATGGCCCGCGCGGGCGCGAAGGCGGACGAGATCCTGCAGCACTACTACACCGGGGCGGAGCTCAAGCGGCTCTACTGACCGGACGTCGCGACGGGGCGGCGAGCCGGCGGGACCGGGGCAACGGGGCCCCGCGACTGGCTTTGACAGCCCCGGATCTCGCGGGTATTGTCCCGCGGCCTCGGCGGGCTGTGCCCTCACGGGTCGGCGTACCGAGGTGCGGGGTTGTAGTTCAGTTGGTTAGAACGCCTGCCTGTCACGCAGGAGGTCGCGGGTTCGAGTCCCGTCAACCCCGCCATCGTCTTACGCATCCAAGCGCGCCGGACCTTCCAGGTTCGGCCGCTTTCTTTTCCCCGGTGCCACCCCCGGCCGGGAGCGCGAACGCGGCCGCCGGATCATCCGCCGGCGCCCGCAGAAGCCCCGTGGGGAGGTTCAGGCGATGGGTGTTCGCACCCGGCCATACTCCAGCGGTGGAATCGGTTGCGGCGTTCGTTCGGCACGCCGCCGCTCCCTCGGTGAAAGCACTCCCGTGCCCCGGATTTCCGGTTGACCCTCGGGGGGCCATTCGTATACTGCGCCTGCCTTTGGACGGCGATTCACGTTCTGGACGCGAATCGCGCGCAGCGCACGGCATCCCGCGATCCCGATTCTGACGAAGGCGCCCGACGCCGGAGTCCCACGAGGTGGCCATGTTTCGCAAGAAGGGCGGAGACGACGAGGAGTTCGACGTCTTCGATGAAGAAGAAGTCGACGAGTACGGCGAAGACGAGGGCGACGAGGAAGAAGAACTCTACGACGACGACCTCGACGACGAGTTCGACGAGGAAGACGGCGACTTCGACGAAGACTTCGACGAGGACTTCGAGGAAGAAGACGAAGAGTTCGGGGAGATGGACGAGGAGGAGGAGTAGGCCTTCTCGACGCCGGCCGCGCCGCCCCATCGCGGGAGTGGACCGGAGCACGCGAGTCTTCGAGCGCAAGACGAACATCCCGGAACCCCGGCTGGCATCGCTGGTCGGGGTTTCGTGTCCCCACCGCGATCGCGTGATCGGCACGCGCGTTTCGCCGCTGCCCTGCCGCGGGCTCGAGCCCAGCGAGAGGCCATGACCATCGCCCGAATCCAGCTCCAGCGCGGCCAGGATCGCCGCGTGCGCGGCGGCCACCCGTGGATCTTCAGCAACGAGGTGGACGAGTGGCAGGGCCCCGTCGAGGACGGGGGGATCGCCGACGTGGTCGACTACCGCGGCGCGTTCCTGGGCCGCGCGTACGTCAATCGCCGCAGCCTGATCTGCGCCCGGCTGCTCACGCGGGGTCGCGACGAGATCGACGCGAGCTTCTTCGCGCGCCGCCTCGAGCGGGCGAAGCGCTTCCGCGAAACCGCGCTGCCCGGCGAGGCCGCGGTGCGCGTGGTGTACGGCGAGTCGGACCAGCTCCCGGGGCTCGTCGTGGATCGCTACGCGGACGTGCTCGCCGTGCAGGTGCTGACGCTCGGCATGGAGTCGCGGCTCGACGTGCTGCGCGAGGCGCTCGAACAGGTGTTCGCGCCGCGAGGCGCGGTGCTGCTGGGCGACTCCCCGCTGCGTGCGCTCGAGGGCCTGCCGTTGGAGCGCCGCGTGTGGTGGGGAGACGTGCCCGAGCGCGTGGAGGTGACCGTCGGAGGCTTCGCCCTGGAGGCCGACCTCCTGTCGGGTCAGAAGACGGGGCTCTTCCTGGACCAGCGGCTGAACCGACGCCGCGCCGAGGAACGCGCGGCCGGCCGCCGCGTGCTCGACCTGTTCTGCTACCAGGGCGAGTGGGCGCTGCACGCCGCGCGGGGCGGCGCGACCAGCGTGCTCGCGGTGGACTCGTCGGAACCGGCGCTGAACGCGGCCGCTGCGAACGCGAAGCGGGCCGGGCTCGACGACCGCATCGGCTTCCGGCGCGGCGACGTGTTCGAGGTGCTCCGCCAGCTCGAGCGGGCCGGCGAGCGCTTCGGGATGGTGGTGCTCGATCCTCCCGCGCTCATCAAGAGCCGCCGGCACATCGCGGCTGGCGCGCGCGCGTACCGCGAACTGAACCGCACCGCGATGAGCCTGCTCGAGGAAGAGGGCATGCTGGTGACGTGCTCGTGCAGCCACCACCTGGACGACGCGATGTTCCGCCAGGTGCTGCTGGAATCCGCCCGGGCGGCGCGGCGGCCGATGCGTGTGCTCGACTGGGCCGGTGAAGGGCCGGATCACCCACAGCTGCTTGCCGTGCCCGAGACGCACTACCTGAAGTGCGCCGTGCTGCAGGCGTTGTGATCGTCGCGCGCTCCTGACGGCTCCGGCGGGCGTCCTGCCAGCGTGACACGCGGAGTGCCGCGGGTGACCGTGACGAGCAAGCGTTCTCGCCCCGGGGATGCCGTTTCGGCCGAGATTCTCGTTCGTTCTCCGTTCGTCGCACGAGGGCACACGGTGTGCAGCCCTGCACCGCGACGAGGAGGACGACGACGATGAGGTTCACGCTGCGGACGAGCGCATTCAGCCCCGGGGGGCGGATTCCCGTACGCCACACGGCGGACGGGGCCAACCTGTCACCACCGCTCACCTGGGAAGGCGCCCCTTCGGTCACCCGCAGCTATGCGCTCGTGTGCCACGACCCCGACGCTCCGGGCGGAGACTGGGTGCACTGGATCGCGTGGAACATTCCTCCCACGTCCGAGGCGATCCCGGAAGGCGTGCCGCCGCAGCCGGACGTGCCGCCGGTGGGATCGCAGGGCCTGAACGACTTCGGCCGCGTGGGCTGGGGCGGCCCGGCGCCGCCGCTGGGGCAGGACCACCGCTACGTGTTCGAGCTCTACGCGCTGGACGCCCGGCTCGACCTGCCGCCGCGCGCGACGCGCGCTCAGCTGGCCGCCGAGATGGAAGGCCGGGTGCTCGCGCACGCGACCATCACGGGCCACTACGGTCGCAGCGTGGTCGCGTCCGGGCAGGCTCCGTCGGCGTCGCCGCGCGGCTGAGCCCGGCCGGCGCGATCAGCCCTTGCGCGCCTCGTCCACGTAGTTCATCCGCAGTTCGCCGAGCACCTGGCTGAGCACGCGCTGCTCGTCGGGCTCCAGGTTGCCGCGCGTGCGGGCCTCGATCGCGCCGAGCGTGTCGATGGTGTTGCGCGCCGCTTCCAGGTTGCGCTCGAGCTTGCCGCTCATCGGGTTCATGAGCTTGCCGAGCGAGACCATCGCGGCCTGCTGGAGGCCGAGCACGAGCTGCAGGAACAGGGCGGCCTCGCGGCCGCGATCGGTGTCGGTCATGACGGGTACTCTCCTCGCGTCGGCGCCTGCAGCGCCTTCGCTTCCTCCCAGAGGGCGTCCATTTCCTCGAGCGTGGACTGGCTCGGCGTGCGGCCCGACTCGGCGAGCCGCCGCTCCACGTGCAGGAACCGCTCGCGGAATCGCGACGACGCCGCCCGCAGTTCGCGCTCGGGGTCGAGCTTCAGGTGGCGCGCCAGGTTCACGGTGGCAAAGAGCAGGTCGCCGAGTTCGTGCGCGGTCCGGGGCGTGGTGTCACCGCCCATCTCGTGTTCGATCTCTTCGGTCTCCTCGCGCACCTTCTGCAGCGGCCCGCTCACGTCGGGCCAGTCGAAGCCGACCGCGGCGGCCTTCTCCTGAAGTCGGTACGCGGCGACGAGCGCGGGAAGGCCCTTGGGCTGGTCGCCGAGCAGCGACGCCTGGCCCGCATCCTTCTTCTCGGCCTTCTTGATCTCCTGCCACTGCTTGTAGGCCGCTTCGCCGTCGTGCACCACGGCGTCGCCATAGACGTGCGGGTGGCGCCGGATCAGCTTGTCGACCGCGCGTTCGAATCCTTCGGCCACGCCGAGCCCCGAGCGCTCGCCGAGCAACTCGAAGCAGAACAGCACCAGGAATCCGAGGTCGCCCAGTTCCTCGGCCGCGTGATCGGCGTCGCCGGAACCGATCGCCTCCACGGATTCGACGGCCTCCTCGGTCAGGTAGGGCGTCATCGTCTCCAGCGTCTGCTCACGGTCCCACGGGCATCCGTCGGGACCGCGGAGCCGGCGACAGACGGCCAGCAGGTTCTCGAAGGCCAGGCGCTCACGTTCGGTCATGGCGGGGCACGTTAGCGGAAGGCTCGCGCGGCTGTCACGCGAAGGGCGGGTGCGCACGCACCCGCCCCCGCGCGGAAGCTCGCGAGATCAACGCCACTGGACGAGCTTCGCACTCAGCACGCGTTCACCGCCCCCGGTGCGCACGCGCGCACGCGCGAGCCGCAGCCCGGCCGCCGCCGGCACGTCCCAGCGATGGACGCCGCCGCCCAGGCGGCCCGTCATCAGCGTGGCGAGCCGCCGGCCGGACACGTCGAACAGCTCCACGGTCACGTCGGCGTCCGCCGGCAACGCGAGCTGCAGCCCGCGCGCGCTGGCGGGCCCCACCGCGGCGAACGCGAGCGTGGTCGGCGCCGCGGGCCGCGGGGCGTCGACGCCCGGCTGGCTGCGCGCCACCAGCACCAGTCGGCCGGCCTGCCAGACGGGGGACAGCCACACGCCCGGCGCCACGTTCATGTCTTCGTACGCGGTGAAGCCCCCCTCTCGGGAATCGAAGCTCATGACCGGGAACGAATCGCCGGGTGTGGGCGTGAACCCGTCGAGGATCGCCACCTGCAGCGTGCCGGCCAGCCGCACGTGCCCGTGCACGTCGACGGAGCCGCAGCGACCCGGCGCGGTTCCGGCGATCTCGATCACGAGCCGGCCGGTGGCTTCCTGCGTGAAGTCGGTCGGCCCGGCGTCGGCGATGCCGGGCGACTCCACGCTGAAGAGGCTCTTGTCGCCCACGCGCAGCGTGCCGCGGTTCGTGAACGGCATCACGGTGAGGAAGTGCCGCCCGTTGCGGAGCACGAGGCTCGCCGCGGGTTCGTTCGTCGCCAGCAGCGCGAGGGCGCTTCGGCCCTGGTCGTCCGATTCCAGTCGCGAATGTTCGCCGTCGAGCACGATCGTCGCGGCGTTCGTGGTGATCGACGCGCCGGGGAAGCGGATCCCGCTGTTCGAATACGCGCGCCACGTGCCGCCGGTGAGCGTGCCGCCCGAGAGGTTCGCCGGCCACGCACCGAACCGGAGCACGCCGCCGTACGCGGCCTGGCAGGCGCCGTCGTGCGTGCTCGGGCCCGTCACTTCGAGCGTGGCCCCGGCGACGTCGGCGCTGAGCAGCCCGTGGTTCGTGAGCGGCGCCGAGATCCACCCGGTGCCGCGGATCGTGTGGTCGGGGCCCTGCGTGACGGTCCAGCCCCCGGGGCTGTCGAACATGGCGAGGTCGTGGCGGTCGAGCACGAGGCTGCCCCCGCCCGAAAGGACCATGTGCGAGCCGGGCCGCAGCCACGTGACGGCGGTCTCGCCGGGGCCGCTGAGCACGATCGTGCCGTCGTTCCGGATGCCGCTGCCCAGCAGGTTGACGGACGTGGCGCCGTGTACACGCATCTCGGCGGAGTGCGCCAGGTCCCACAGGCCGACCGCGTCGCGCAGGTGGAAAGTGGAACCGCCCGTGCGCTCGATCACGCCGCCGTGCACGTTGATGTTCGACAACTCGACGTCGCCGCCCGCCGCCACCAGGTGCCCGTTTTCGTTCGCGAGCGTCATGTTCTGCAACCGCAACCGCCCGCCCGCCGTGGCGCGCAGGGTGCCGTCGTTCGTGAACGCGGACTGCACCACGAGCGTGCGTCCGGGGACGTCGGCGCTCACGAGGCCGTGGTTCACGAGCGGCGTGGTCAGGAGGCCGGCACCCCGCACCGTGTGGCCGGCCGCCTGCGTGACGACCCAGCCGCCGGGGCTGTCGAACACGGAGGCGCCCTCTTCGATCAGCGCGAACGTGCCCGGCCCCGCCAGCTGGAGGTGCGACCCGGGGCGGACGTAGGTCGCCTGCGTCATCCCCGGCTCGCCGACTTCGAGCCGGCCGCTGTTCGTGATCGTGCTGCCGGCCAGCGTGAGCGCGCCGCCGGCGTGCAGCCGCTGCGTGCCGGCCGCCGCCACGTCGCTCCATTGCACCGAGGCGCGCAGGTGAACGAGGCTGCCGGCGCTCGCCGAGATCGTGCCCCCGCCCACGATCGAGTTCTGGAGTTCGACGTCCCCGCCCGCGGCGAGCAGCTGGCCGCCGGTGTTCTCGAGCGTCGTCGAGGAGATCGAGAGGAGCGCACCTCCGGTCGAGCGGAACGTGCCGGTGTTCCACTTGTTGCCGGTGACCGTCAACGTGGCCCCGGCGACGTCGGCCGCGACCGCGCCGTGATTGACGAACGGCGTCGCGAGCAGGCCCGCGCCGTGCGTGGTGTGCTCGGCCGCCTGCGTGATCACCCAGCCCCCCGGGCTGTCGAAGATCGCGTAGCCCGCGTCCATCAGCCGCAGGTCGCCCGCGCCGGAGATCGTGACGTGCGACGAGGGACGGAGGTAGCTGTGCGCGGTCGCGCCGGCGCTCCCGAGTTCGACCGTGCCCGGGTTCGTGAACGTGGAGCCGAGGAGCGTCACCACCGCGGTGGGAGGGATCCGCGCGAAGCCGGTGTGCGTGACGTCCGACAGCGCGCTGTTGCCGGCGAAGCGGACGACGCTGGTCCCCGTGCGCGACAGCGTGCCGCCCGCGACCAGGGTGTTGAGGAGCTCGACGTCGCCGCCTTCGGCGCGGATCGCGCCGCCGCCGTTGGTCACCGAGCAGCTGGTGAGTCGCAGCAGCCCGCCGTTCGTGGCACGCAGGGTGCCGTCGTTGTCGCGGAGCGTGGCCAGCGTGAGCGTCGCGCCCGGAACGTCCGCGACGATCGTGCCGTGGTTGTGCAGCGGCGCCGGAACGTATCCGGCACCGGCGAGCGTGTGCGCGGCCGCCTGGGTGAACTCCCAGCCCCCCGGGCTGTCGACGATCGCGTGGTCGGCGTCGAGGAGCCGCAGCGTGCCGGTTCCCGCCAGCGTCGTGTGCCCGTTCGGACGCACATAGGTCACCAGAGCCGTCGCGGGCGCGGCGATCGTCGCGAGACCTTCGTTGGTCCACGTGGGTCCCCCGAGCGTGAACACCGCGCCGGGAAGGATGGACGTGGTGGTGCCGGCGGGAGTGTGCAGCACGCCGCCGCAGTACGCCGAGCCGCCGACGCTCAGCGTGCCGGCGAACGTGGCGCCGCCACTCGTGCCGAGCGCCGCGTTGCTCAGGCGGAACGTCCCGAGCGGGTTCGCGAAGTCGAGCGACGAGAGCGTGGGAGGGTTCACGTCGAGCAGCACCGTGTACGACTGTGCCGAAGCCGGGAACACGACGGTGTCTCCGCCACCGGGGAGCCCCGGGGGCGACCAGTGCATGACGTCGCTCCAGGCGCCGTCGGATGCCGGCGACCAGGTTTTCGTTTCCGCGTGAGCCACGCACGCGAGCAGCACGCCGAGGCCGGCGAGCAGGAGCGCGCCGTGGGACGACCGACACTTCATGACGACCTCCGGAAGAGCCGGAGGTGCGGCCCGTCCCGCGGGGGACGTGAGCGGGTCGCGCTTCGGCCCGGACGAGAGGAGCAGCGGGGATCCGACCGGAAGCGAGTGACCCCCGGAGCTTCGGGCGCGGGTCTGAACGCCGGCTGAAACCCTTCTCCCTCGGGAGCCGTCAGGACGGGCGCGCAGGCGCGCGCTGGGCGCACAGTCGATGCAGCCCGTCGCGCAGCGACGCGGCGAGTGCGCGAGTTTCGGACTCGGCGGCGAGCCCGAGGGCTGCCTGCACGTCGCGCTCGGCGCGGCGAAGGTGCTCGAATGCCGCGGCCGTGCGCCCGGCCCGGCGGTACAGGCGCGCCACCTCGCGGTGGGCGTCCTCGCCGAGGGGGTCGAGACGGAGACGTCGACAGGCGCATTCGAACGCCAGCGCGAGGTCGCCCGTCCGCGCGTGGTGTTCCGCGAGCTCACGGAGCGCGACGTCGCACTCGGCCGTGATGCGCTCGCGCGCGAGCATCACCCACGGCAGGTCCACGCCGGGCAGCAGCGGCGCCTCCGCGACATGGACGGCGCGCTCGAGCCAGCGCCGTCGCGCGGCCCCACGCGCCCGGCGGGCCCGTCCGATCGCGCGCGCGAAGTCGGCGACGTCGCTCGTGCAGCGCGCCGGCACGAGACGGACGCTGTCGAGGTTCGCGACGAGCGTGCGGGCCCCGAGCCGGCGGCGCAGTTCGGACAGCGCCTGGCTCAGGCTCTGGCGGCCGGCGGGCGGCATCGCGCGCGGCCAGAACATCTCCACGAGCTCGTCGCGCGTGTGCGTGCGCTCGTGCAGCAGCAATCGGGCGAGGAGCCACGCGGCGCGCTGCGTGCGGAACGGCGGCACGGCGGTGTGCCCCGCGCGCACGCGCACGCCGCCGAACAACTCGATGCGCCAGCGGCGATCCCGGACCGCGCGGGGAGCGACGGGTCGATTCGAGAGCGGACTCATCGCGAACAGCCTATCGCCGGGGCCGTGAGTTCCGGCCCGGGGCGGCATCCCGGCGGGAAACGCGACCGGCCCGGGCGAGCGGTCCCGGGCCGGTCGTGCCTCGATGTTCGATCAGCGGCGGGAGAACGCGCGGGCGATCCCGCGCACCCCGAGCACACCGCCGATGATGAGGATGAGCGCGATGATCGGCAGCAGGATGCCCACGGCCGCGAGCCCGAAGGCGGAGAAGTCTTCGGCGGCCGAGAGCACCGGGTTCCCTGCGCCGGCGGTCAGGGCCGTGCTGCCGATGCGCGTCTTGGCCTTGATCGCGTGCACTCCGAAGGCGCCCGCGCCGGCCACGAGCGCGAAGGCGAGCGCGATCGGTTGCGGCCAGTGCGCCAGGGCGGCGTAGGCCGCCAGCCCGCCCGCCAGCGGCCGGATCACGGTGGAGACGGCGTCGAGCGCATGGTCGACGACGGGGATCTTGTCGGCGAGGACTTCGACCACCGCGGCGACTCCGAGGGCCCACAGGGTGCCGTCGGCCGTCAGCCAGGCGACGCTGGGATCGAGTCTGGCCAGTCCGAATCGGCCGGCGAGCCCGAGGGCGAGCAGTGGGAGGAAGGCCCGCAGGCCGGTCGCAGCGGCGATCGCCACCCCGCTGGCCGCTGCCAGCAGGATCGTCCAGTCCAGGTGCAACGCTTCGTTCAAGAGAATCCTCCGAGGTCCGGGCGCCGGAGGCGGGGGGTCGCGTCGCGCGGGTCGGACGTGCTTTGCGTGGTGGGGGGAGCCGTGACTATTCTGCCGGATGCTCCGCCGCTGTCCGGGTCCTCCGGTGCGGCGGCGCCGCATCTTACGCGATTCCCGGGAGGTTGTTGCCCTTGCCGTTTCCGGTCTCGACCTGGGTCGAGGTGGATCTCGACCGCTTCGCCGCCAATCTGCGCGAGATCCGGGGGTTGATCGGGCCGGACCGCGAGATCCTGCTGGTGGCCAAGGCCGATGGCTACGGCCACGGAGCGCGGGAGATCGCTGCGGAGGCGGCCGAGCAGGGGGCCACGCGCGTGGGTGTGGCCACGCTGCACGAAGGGCTCCAGCTCCGCCAGGCCGGCCTGGCGCTCCCGATCGTCGTGCTGTCGCCGCTCGTGCCCGCCGAGATCGACGAGGCCGTGGCGCACGACCTGGAGCCGACCGTGTGCGACCTCGACTTCGCGCGCCGGCTCTCCGACGTGGCGCTCCGCCGCGGTCGTCCCGTGCGCTGCCACGTCGAGATCGACACCGGCATGGGGCGCATCGGCGTGCGTGAGGAGGACGCGGAGGCGTTCTTCGCCGCGCTGGCGGAAATGCGCGGGTTGCGGGTGGCCAGCGCGTACACGCACTTCCCCGACGCGGAGGCCGCCGACCTGGCGTTCGCCCGCGGGCAGGTGGAACGGCTGCTGGCGCTGATGGGCCGGCTCGAGGCGCGGGGACTGCGCCCACCTCGGCTGCACGCGGCGAACAGCGCGGGGACGCTGAACGTGCCGGAGGCGCGCTTCGACTGGGTGCGCGTGGGACTCGTCGCCTACGGTCACCATCCGTCGCGGGACGACGCACGGCCCGCGGTGGCGCCGGTGATGTCGCTGCGCAGCCGGCTGGTGCAGGTGCGATCGCTGCCGGCGGGAACGTCGGTGAGCTACTCGCGCACGTTCGTGACGTCGCGACCGTCGCGGATCGGCGTGGTGCCGGTGGGCTACGGCCACGGCTACTCGTGGCTGCTCTCGAACCGCGGGGCGATGCTCGTCCGCGGCCAGCGCGCGCCGATCGTGGGGCGCGTCACGATGGACCTGACGATGATCGACCTCACCGACCACCCGGCCGACATCGCCGTGGGGGAGGAGGTCGTGCTGTTCGGCGAACAGCGTGGCGCGTCGTTGCCGGTGGACGAGGTGGCGCTCTGGAGCGAGACGCTCCCGTACGAGATCCTCTGCACGATCGGAAAGCGCGTGGCGCGGGTGTACCGGAAGAACGGCGTGGCGGTGCACATGACCACGCTGGTCGGGGAGAGACCCGAGTGGACCGCTGCGGCGGCCGCCTACGTGCGGCAGCGCGATGCGGAGGAGCGCGTCGGCGCGGCCGGGGCGCGGGGAGGGCCGGCGTGAGGGTGTTCCTGGTGGTGCTGGACGGCGTCGGCATCGGCGAGCTTCCGGATGCCGACGCGTATGGAGATCGGGGCAGCCACACGCTGCTGCACGTGGCCGAGACCGCCGGCGGACTGGCGCTGCCGAACCTGGAGCGGCTCGGGCTCGGGCGACTGCTGACCCTGCCGGGCGTGCGTGCGCTCGCGGACCCGGCGGGTGCGCGCGGGCGGCTGGCGGAGAAGTCCCCGGGCAAGGACAGCACCACGGGGCACTGGGAGATGATGGGGCTCGTGCTGGACCAGGCCTTCCCCACCTACCCGCACGGCTTCCCGGCCGATCTCCTCGAGCGGTTCTCGGAGCGCACCGGCCGCGGCGTGATCGGCAACGTGCCGGCTTCGGGAACCGAGATCATTGCGCGCCTGGGCGAACAGCATCAGCGCTCGGGTGACTGGATCGTGTACACGTCCGCCGACTCGGTGTTCCAGGTGGCGGCGCACGAGACGACGGTGCCGCTCGACGAACTCTACGCCGCCTGCCGTTCCGCGCGGGACCTGCTGACGGGGCCGCACGCGGTGGGGCGCGTGATCGCGCGGCCGTTCACGGGCGCGCCGGGGGCGTACACGCGCACGAAGAACCGCCGCGACTTCTCGCTGGAGCCGCTCGCGCCGACGGTGCTGGATCGCCTCCGCGAGGCGAAGCACCGGGTGATGACGGTGGGGAAGGTCGACGACCTGTTCGCCGGCCGTGGGGTGGACGACGCCATCCACACGGCGAGCAACGCCGAGGGCGAGGCGGCGCTGCTCGACCTGGCGCGGCGCAGCGGCGAAGGGCTCGTGTTCGCGAATCTCGTGGACTTCGACACGCAGTATGGGCACCGCAACGACCCGGCGGGTTTCGCGCGTGCCCTGGAGCAGTTCGACGTGGCGCTGGGGCAGTTGCTGCCCCTGATCCGGTCGGACGAGCTCCTGCTGATCACGGCCGACCACGGCAACGACCCGACCACCGCGAGCACGGACCACGCGCGCGAGTACACGCCGCTGCTCGCGGCGGGACCCCGCGTGCGCGCGGGCGTGGACATCGGGACGCGCTCCACGTTCGCCGACATCGGTGCGACCATCGCGGAGTGCTTCGGCGTGACCGCTCCGCGTCACGGAACCAGCTTCCTCCCGGAGGTGCGTGCATGACACCGCAGGAACTCCTCGCGAAGGCCGACGCCGCCCGTCGGCAGGCGCACGCGCCGTATTCGAAATACGCGGTCGGCGCCGCATTGCTGACCCGCTCGGGCCGCGTCTTCACCGGATGCAACGTGGAGAACGCGTCGTTCGGGCTGTCGATCTGTGCCGAGCGCACGGCCGTGTTCAAGGCCGTCAGCGAAGGCGAACGCGAGTTCGTCGCCGTGGCCGTGGTCACGCCCGACGAAGGCACGCCGTGCGGAGCCTGCCGGCAGGTGCTCTACGAGTTCGCTCCCGATCTCTGGGTGTACTGGCGCGGCCGCGGCCGGCGCCTCGTGCGACGCCAGCTGCGCGAACTGCTGGCCGATGGGTTCACGTTTCCGGAGCCGCGCGCCGGCGCAACGCCCAGAAGGGCTTCCCGCGTCATGAGCGCCGATCGCGAACGACTGGTCGAAGTGATCACGCAGCAGGTGCTGGCCGCGCTGCGCGGAGGCACGCCGGGGCAGCCGCCGCGCGTCGTCGACGCGCACGACGCCGAGACCTGTGAACGCTGCCGGAACTGGGGCGTGCACGGTGTTCGGGGGCCGGAGGAAACGCGCGCGCTCGCCGCGGCCGGCGCCGAACGCGTGGTGGCCACCATGGGCTACTGCCCGGCGTCCGATGGCCTCGCCTCGTTGATCGACCACACGCTGCTGAAGCCCGACGCGACCCGCGAGGAAGTCGAGCGCCTGTGCCGGGAGGCGGCGCAGTTCTGTTTCGCGTCCGTGTGCGTGAATCCGAACTGGGTGGCGCTCTGCCGCGAGATGCTGCGCGGTTCGGGCGTCAAGGTGTGCACCGTCGTGGGCTTCCCGCTGGGGGCGCACCTGCCGGACGTGAAGGCCTACGAGACGCGGCGGGCCGTGGAACAGGGCGCCGAGGAAGTGGACATGGTGATCAACATCGGCGCGCTCAAGTCGCGCGACTACGCCCTCGTGGAGCAGGACATCCACGGCGTGGTGCAGTCCGCCGGCAAGGGCACGATCGTGAAGGTCATCCTGGAGACGACGCTGCTCAGCCGGGACGAGAAGGTGATGGGCTGCACGCTGTCGAAGGCCGCGGGCGCGGATTTCGTGAAGACCTCGACCGGCTTCGCCGGTGGCGGAGCCACCGTGGACGACGTGAAGCTGATGCGCGAGACCGTGGGCCCGGACATGGGCGTGAAGGCCTCGGGGGGCGTGCGCACGCGCGACGACGCGGAAGCCATGGTGGCCGCGGGCGCGACGCGGCTGGGCGCATCGGCGGGCGTGAAGATCGTGCGCGGCGAAGCGGCCGACGGAAAGGGCTACTGACCGTCATGGACGCACGAGCATTCCTGCGCACGAAGCGCGAGGGCGGCACGCACGCGCCGGACGACATCCGCGAGTTCATCGCCGGCTACCGGGGCGGCGTCGTGCACGACTACCAGGTGAGCGCCTGGCTGATGGCCGCGTTTCTCCGCGGGCTCGACTCGGCGGAAACCGACGGCCTGACGAGCGCGCTCCTCCATTCGGGGCGCGTCTTCGACTGGACGGGGCTGGGTCGCCCGAGTGCCGACAAGCACTCCACCGGAGGCGTGGGCGACAAGATCTCGCTCATGCTGGCGCCCGTGGTCGCCGCGTGCGGCGTAATCGTGCCGATGGTGTCGGGGCGCGGCCTCGGGCACACCGGGGGCACGCTCGACAAGCTGGAGTCGATCCCGGGCTTCCGCACGACGCTGACGCCCGACGAGCTGCACGCTCAGCTCGACGCGATCGGGGTGGCGATGGTGGGACAGGGACCCGACCTGGCGCCTGCGGACGGGCTGCTCTACGCGCTGCGCGACGTGACCTCGACCGTGGAGTTCGAGCCGTTCATCGTGTCGAGCATCGTGAGCAAGAAGATCGCGGAGGGCGCCGGGGCGATCGTCTACGACGTGAAGTGCGGCAATGGCGCGTTCATGAAGACTCCCGAGGCGGCCCGCAGCCTGGGACGCCGGCTCGTGGCGACGAGCAGGGCCCTGGGCGCGAAGGCGGTCGCGCTCGTGACGGACATGAACTGGCCGCTCGGCGGCGCCGTCGGCAACGCGCTCGAGGTGCGGGAGGCATGCGAGACGCTGCACGGCCGGGGACCGGCCGACACCCGGCAGCTCACGCTGGATCTCGCCGCCGAGATGATCCACCTCGCGGGCCGCGCCGACTCGCTGGCGGAAGCTCGCACGGCGGCGGAGCGCGCGCTGGATTCCGGAGCCGCATGGGCGAAGTGGATCGACATGATCCGCGCGCAGGGTGGCGATCCCTCCAGCGTGGAGAGCCCGGATCGGCTGGCGAAGGCGCCCGTGGTGATGCCTGTCGCCGCCAGCCACGCGGGCGTGCTCACCGGCTGCGACTGCTTCGCGCTCGGCGAACTCGTCGTGGCGATCGGTGGCGGTCGGCGCGCGAAGGAGGACGCCATCGACCCGGCCGTGGGGCTGCAGGTGCTCAAGCGCCCGGGCGACGCGGTGCAGCGCGGCGAACCCATCGCCGAACTCCACCTGGCGCGAGCGGATTCCGGGCTCGCCGCCCGCGCCGGAGCGTGCTTCACGATCGCCGAGCGTGCCCTGGAGGGCCCGCGCGGCGTGAACCTGGTACTCGAGCGGATCGCCTGACGGCGGGCGGTTCGCTCGAGGACCAGGGCGTGCGCGGGAGATCGCAGGTGGCTCCCGCGGAAGGCCTTGCCACACCAGCGACCGTCTCCCGTCGGAACGGCTGGCGGCATGCCGGTTGCGGCGCAGCGGGTCGTCGATGCCGACCGCGATCTTCCACGCACGAGGCGAGGAGCGAGTGTCGGACGGCCCGCCGTCGAGCGAATTCAGGGGCGCGGGGGCGGTCCTGTCGGAGACCGGGGCGCCGGTGCCGGGGCGGGTGGCGGTGCTTCCGTGTCGATGCCCGGTGCGCCACCCTGCGGGCCGAGTGCACGCCCGGGGTGGACCGTGCAGAGACCGGCGGGCTGGGCCCCTTCGGGGAAGACCTCGACCGTGGTGTTCGGGCACTGGTCCGTCGCCAGCAAGCCGGTCTCCGAGCACACGACGCACTCCACGTTGCCGGTAGGCGTCGGGAACGTTTCCTCGGCGCGGCCCCGGGTGTAGCCCAGCATGACGTCCGTCCAGACGGGCAGCGCCGCCCGGGCTCCTGTCATGCCCGGGCCGATGACGCGCTTCTCGTCGAATCCCACCCACACCCCGCAGGCGAGGCTCGGGACGTAGCCGACGAACCAGGCATCCTTGTACTCGTCCATCGTCCCCGTCTTGCCCGCGGCGGGAACCACCAGCCCTCGCGCGCGCGCCGGATAACCGGTTCCGTGATCCATCACGCTCTGGAGCATGGAGGTCATGGTGGCCGAGGTCTCCTCTGACAGGACCTCCACGGGGCTCGGTGCCGTCCGCTCGAGGACGTTTCCGTTTCGATCCTCCACCTTCAGAATGGAGATCGGGTCGTTGCGAATACCCCGATTGGCGAGGACCGCGTACGCGGATGTCAATTCGAGCAGATTGACCTCACTGCTACCCAATGCCAATGACAGATTTTGACCGAGTGGACTACGGATTCCCATCCGACGGGCGTAGCCGGCCACTTCGGCGACGCCCAGGCGCTTCAGGAGTTTGATAGCCGGAATGTTGATCGACTGCTGCAGGGCATAGCGCAGGGTCACCTCACCACGGAACTTGCGATCGTAGTTCTGCGGTTCGTACAACTTGCCGTCACCGGCCGGGAAGCTGACGGGCTCGTCCACGATGCTGTCGGTCGGCTTGAAACCATTGTCGAGGGCGGCCGTGTAAACGAACGTCTTGAACGCGGAGCCCGGCTGGCGACGGGCCTGGGTCGCACGATTGAAGTTGCTCTCGTTGAAGTCACGCCCCCCGACCATGGCTCGCACGTAACCGTTCTGGGGATCGATCGCGACGACCGCCCCCTGGAGGTAAGGCGTTCGGCCACCGCCACCGGACGTGGCCGCG
>JBGAMH010000080.1:0-16719 GCA_044223135.1 Candidatus Eiseniibacteriota bacterium
GCGCCGCGGGCGCCGACAAGGTGCTGCTGGCGCAGCACGCCGAGTTCGGACGTTACGACGGCGCCGGCTACGCGGCCGCGGTGGCCGCGGCGGTGCAGGCCGTGCAGCCGGCGGCGGTGCTGTTCGCGGGTTCGTCGATCGGCAAGGACCTCGCGCCGCGCGTGGCCGCCCGCCTGGGCGTGGGCCTCGCGTCGGACTGCGTGTCGATGGCGGCCGAAGGCGGCAAGCTGATCGCGCGCCGGCCGGTGTTCGCGGGCAAGGCGATCCAGAAAGTGGGCTTCCCGAAGTCGCCCGCGCTCGCCACGCTGCGGCCGAAGGCGTTCGCGCTCGCGCCCGAGCAGGCCGGCAAGTCCGCCGCGGTGGAACCGCTCGCGTTCGCCTGGGACGCGTCGGCGCCGCGCGCGAAGGTGACGGGCATCACGGGCGCCGCCGGCGGCAAGGCGGACCTGACCGAGGCCGAAGTCGTCGTGTCGGGTGGTCGTGGCCTGAAGGGCCCCGAGCACTTCGCGCTGCTCGAGTCGCTCGCCGACGCGCTCGGCGCCACGGTGGGTGCGTCGCGCGCGGTCGTGGACGCGGGCTGGCGTTCGCACGGCGACCAGGTGGGGCAGACCGGCAAGACCGTCTCGCCGAAGCTCTACTTCGCGGTCGGCATCTCCGGCGCGATCCAGCACCTCGCGGGCATGACGTCCTCGCGATGCATCGTCGCGATCAACAAGGACGCCGAAGCGCCCATCTTCAAGGTCTCCGACTACGGCATCGTCGGTGATCTGTTCGAGGTCGTGCCCGCGCTCACGGACGAAATCAAGAAGGTGAAGGCGCAGTGAACCCTCTCCGGAGGTCGCCGCTCTTGACGACCCCCGGAGGGACTTCTAGGGTGCGACGTCCGGCCTCTCGGCTCCGTGACTCGCGCTTTGCGGGAGACGCACTGCACGCATGATCCAGTACCTGCCCATCCTGCTGTTCCTGATCGTGGCGATCGGCTTCGGTGCGGGAACCGTCCTCGCGTCCGAGCTGATCGTTCCGCAGCGCCGGGGCCCGATCAAGAACTCGCCCTACGAGTGTGGTGTCGAACCCGTGGGCAATGCGCGCGGCCGATTCTCGGTGAAGTTCTACCTGGTGGCCGTGCTGTTCATCCTGTTCGACATCGAGGCCGTGTTTCTCTATCCGTGGGCCGCGTCGTTTCGCTGGCTGGGCCTGTACGGCCTGATCGAGATGCTGCTGTTCATCGTGATCCTGCTGGCGGGCTACCTGTACCTGCTCAAGAAGCGGGCCCTGGAGTGGGACTGACCGGGCTCGCGTCCGGGGAGAGCTGGAGACGAGCGCGATGACCGATCCGAAGAACCCGAATTTCCGCACGCTGGCGCCGGGCGCCACGCCTCCTCCTCCTCCCGCGGCGGACCTCGTGCTTCCGAGCACCGAGGAGGATCGCCTGCGCCAGGAGGTGGAGCAGGGCGTGGTGTTCACCACGTTCCAGTCGGCGGCCAACTGGGCGCTGAACCAGGCGCGCGCGAACTCGATCTGGCCGCTGAGCTTCGGGCTCGCGTGCTGCGCGATCGAGATGATGGCGATCGCCGGTCCGCGCTTCGACATCTCGCGCTTCGGCGCCGAGGTGTACCGCGGCTCGCCGCGCCAGGCCGACCTGATGATCGTGGCCGGCCGCGTGAGCATCAAGATGGCGCCGGTGCTCCGCCAGCTGTACGACCAGATGACCGAGCCCAAGTGGGTGATCTCGATGGGCGCGTGCGCGTCGTGCGGCGGTGTCTTCAACAACTACGCGATCCTGCAGGGGGTGGACAAGGTGGTGCCGGTCGACGTGTACGTGCCCGGCTGCCCGCCGCGTCCCGAGGGCCTCATCTACGGCATCATGAAGCTCCAGGAGAAGATCCTGAAGACGAACGTGGAGCTGGGCCCGGCGTTCCTGCACAAGACGAAGCGGGGAGTGGCCTGATGGCGATCACCTTCGAGCGCGTCGAGGCGAAGCTGCGCGAGCGCTTCCCCGGCGTGGCGATCGAGCGGCAGGAAGGCCCGGCGCTGCGCGAGGACACGCTGGTCGTGCCCGCGGAGCAGCTCGTCGAGGTGTGCACGTTCCTGCGCGACGACTCCGAACTCGACTTCGGCATGCTGTCGTGGGTGTCGGGCGTCGACTACCTGCCGCGCATCCCGCGGTTCGAGGTGGTGTACGGCCTGTTGTCGCTGTCGAACGCGATCCGCCTGAACCTGAAGGTTCGCGTCGCGGAGGAGAACGCCCGCGTGCCGTCGGTCGTGGGCGTGTGGCCGACCGCGAACTGGCTCGAGCGCGAGCAGTACGACTTCTACGGCATCGAGTTCACCGGGCATCCCGACCTCACGCGCATCCTGCTGCCGGAGGACTGGATCGGCTGGCCGCTGCGCAAGGACTCGCCGCTGGGCTACGAGGAAGTGGCGTTCACGCACAACACGCCGGGCCGCACGAAGCCGAGTCCCGAACTCCAGAAGCTGGCTCCCAAGAAGGTGCGATACCGTGCGCAGTGAGACGATGACGCTGAACATGGGGCCGCAGCACCCCTCGACGCACGGGGTGCTCCGCGTGGTCCTCGAGCTCGACGGCGAAACCGTGCTCAACGCCAAGCCGATCGTGGGCTACCTGCACACGGGCATGGAGAAGCAGGCGGAGTACAAGACGTACACGCAGTCCATCCCGCAGACCGACCGGATGGACTACATCTCGCCGCTCTCGAACAACCTCGCGTTCTGCCTGTCGGTCGAGCGGTTGCTCGGCGTGCGCGTGCCCGAACGCGTCGAGGCGATCCGCGTGCTGCTCACCGAGCTCACGCGCATCAGCTCGCACGCCGTGTGGCTCGGCACGCACGCGATCGACATCGGCGCGCTGACGGTGTTCTGGTACACGTTCCGCGAGCGCGAGAAGGTGCTGTCCATCTACGACATGGTGGCCGGTGCGCGCATGACGGCGTCGTACTTCCGCGTCGGCGGGCTGTCCATGGACATCCCCGAGGGCCTGCTCGACCGCTGCGAGAAGTTCGTGGACGAGCTGCCCCCGCAGGTGGACATGTGGGAGACGCTGCTCACGAAGAACCCGATCTGGCTCGGCCGCCTGCAGGGCGTCGCGCCGCTGTCGCGCGAAGAGGCCATCGGCCTCGGCGCCACCGGGCCCATGCTGCGCGGTTCCGGCGTGAACTGGGACCTGCGCAAGCAGATGCCGTACTCGGGCTACGAGACCTACGACTTCGACGTGCCCGTGTTCCCCGAAGGCGACGCCTACGCGCGGTACAAGGTGCGCGTGGAAGAGGTGCGCCAGTCGGCGAAGATCGCGAAGCAGGCGATCCAGCGCATCCGCCAGATGGGCGAGAAGGGCGAGTACCGCCTGCGCGACTTCAAGTACGTGCTGCCGCCCAAGGAGGACGTGAAGACCTCCATGGAGGCGCTGATCCACCACTTCAAGATCGTGGCCCACGGGTTCTTCCCGCCGGTCGGCGAGTCGTACGCCGCGGTGGAGGCGCCGAAGGGCGAACTCGGCTTCTACTTCGTCTCCGACGGCTCCGCGCGCCCGTGGCGCATGAAGGTGCGCTCGCCGTCGTTCGTGAACCTGCAGACGCTTCCCACGATGGTGAAGGGGCGCATGGTGGCCGACGTGATCGTGGCGATCGGCACCACCGACATCGTGCTCGGCGAGGTGGACCGATGAGCCACAGCCCGGTGATGCCGGTGGACGGCCCCGAAGTCCTCGAGTGGCCCGATCGCCTGATGCCCGCCGTGGCCGAGGCGATCTCGCACTATCCCGTGAAGCGCTCGGCCGTGCTGCCGCTGCTGTGGCTCGCGCAGGGCGAGTGGGGCTGGCTGCCGCCCGCCGCCATGCGGCTCGTGGCGCGCACGCTCGAGCTGAACGAGCCCGAAGTGTTCGGCGTGGCCACGTTCTACACGATGTTCAACCTGAAGCCGGTGGGCCGCCATCACCTCCAGGTGTGCATGACGCTGTCGTGCTCGCTGATGGGCTCGGATCGCCTGTTCCGCTACCTCGAGCGCAAGCTCGGCGTGGGGCACGGCGGCACGACGCCCGACGGCCGCTTCACGCTGCGCCGGGTCGAGTGCCTGGCCGCGTGCGGTTACGCGCCCTGCATGCAGGTGAATCTCGACTACTACGAGAATCTCGACGAAGCCAAGGTCGACGCGATTCTGGAGAAGCTGAAGTGAGAGGTCCGCTGCTGTTCAAGGACATCGACGCTCCCGGCCTGACGGGCCTCGAGGTCTATCGCACGCAGGGCGGCTACTCGGCGCTCGCCGAGACGCTCGGCAAGAAGACGCCCGACGAGTGCATCGAGATCGTGAAGGCCTCCGGCCTGCGCGGTCGCGGTGGCGCCGGCTTCCCCGCGGGCCTCAAGTGGAGCTTCGTGCCGAAGCACTCGCCGAAGCCCAAGTACATCGTCTGCAACGCCGACGAGTCCGAGCCGGGCACGTTCAAGGATCGCGAGCTGATGGAGAAGAACCCGCACCTGCTCGTGGAAGGCATGATCCTGGCGGGTTACGCGATCGGCTCGCACCAGGGCTACATCTACCTGCGCGGCGAGTTCGCGAACCTGCAGAAGGTCGTGGACCAGGCGATCGCCGAGGCCCGCAAGGCCGGGATGCTGGGCCGGAACATCTGCGGCTCGGGCTTCGACTACGAGCTGTACACGCACCTGGGCGCGGGCGCCTACATCTGCGGCGAGGAGACGGCGCTGCTCAGCTCGCTCGAGGGCTACCGCGGCCAGCCGCGGCTCAAGCCGCCGTTCCCCGCGGTCGAGGGCCTGTACGCGTGCCCGACCGTCGTGAACAACGTCGAGACGCTGATGAACGTGCCGCACATCCTGAAGCACGGCGCGGCGTGGTACCGGCAGTGGGGCAACGAGAAGAGCGCCGGCACCAAGGTGTTCAGCGTGTCGGGCCCCGTGAAGCGGCCGGGCAACTACGAGGTGCCGCTCGGCACGTCGATGCGCGTGCTGATCGAGGACCTGTGCGGCGGCATGCGCGACGGCATGAAGCTCAAGGCGATCATCCCGGGCGGCAGCTCGGTGCCGATGATGCCGGCTTCCGACCTGGACACGCCGCTCGACTACGAGAGCATGAACGCCAAGGGCACGTTCCTGGGCTCGGGCGCCGTGATCGTGATCGACGAGGAGACCTGCATCGTCGACGCGATGTACAACGTCACGCGCTTCTACGCGCACGAGTCGTGCGGCAAGTGCACGCCGTGCCGCGAAGGGACGGCGTGGCTCGTCCAGGTGTTCGAGCGGATGCTCGCGGGCAAGGGCACGATGGAGGACATCGACCTGCTCGGCGACCTGGCGGACAACATCCTGGGCAAGTCGTTCTGTGCGCTCGGAGACGCGGCCGCGATGCCGATCCAGGGCGCGCTCAAGCACTTCCGTCACGAGTTCGAGTACCTCGTGCAGAACGGGCGGAGCAAGGCGAACCGCCGCAAGCGCGAGCTGGAAGGGGTGCACGCGTGAGCGACCTGGTGAAGGTCACCATCAACGGCCGCACGATCGAGGTGCCGAAGGGCACGCTCATCACCGACGCCTCGCGCATGGCGGACACGCACGTGCCGGTGTTCTGCTCGCACCAGAAGCTGCCGCCGCTCGGCGCGTGCCGCATCTGCGTGGTCGAGGTCGGCATGCCGAAGCTCGACGCGAACCGCCAGCCCGTGACGGGCCCCGACGGCCAGCCCGAGATCGCGTGGATGCCGAAGGTGCAGACCGGCTGCACGACGCCGGTCGCCGACGGGATGCACGTGCGCACCGCTTCGCCGGCCGCCGAAAAGGCGCGCAAGGGCGTGATGGAGTTCCTGCTCGTGAACCATCCGCTCGACTGCCCCGTCTGCGACGAGGGCGGCGAGTGCCAGCTGCAGGACCTCGCGTTCGCGTTCGGCGCCGACAGCTCGCGCATGAACGACCACAAGCGCACGTTCGAGTCCGAGGACCTCGGGCCGATCGTGAAGAAAGAGGCGAACCGCTGCATCGTCTGCCTCCGCTGCGTGCGCTACTGCGACGAGGTGATGGGCGAGGACGCGCTCACCGCGCACCAGCGCGGCGTGCACACGGAGATCTCCTCGTTCAACCGCCAGCCGCTCGCGTGCGAGCAGTGCGGCAACTGCATCGAGGTGTGCCCGGTCGGCGCGCTGACCGCGCTGCCGTACCGGTTCAAGGCGCGCCCGTGGGACCTGCGGCAGCACCTCACGATCTGCCCGTGGTGCAGCAACGGCTGCTCGGTGCGCGTGGGCGTGCGCGGCATGGAGATCCTGCGCGCGCGGGGCACCGAGTACCGCGGCGTGAACGGCGAGTACCTGTGCGTGCGCGGCCGCTTCGGCCACGACTGGGTGAACTCCGCCGACCGCCTGACCGCGCCGCTCGTGCGCAGCGGCGGGCAGCTGGCCGCCTCCACCTGGGACGGCACGGTGGCGTGGGTCGCGGCGCGCCTGCGCGAGATCGTCGCGCAGCACGGCGCCGGCTCGGTGGCGTTCCTCGGCGGCGAGAAGCTGAACGTCGAGGAGCAGTACCTGTTCCAGAAGCTCGCCCGCCAGGTGCTGGGCACGAACCACGTGGACGCGCGCACGCGCTTCACGGCCCGTGTCCCCGGCGCGGCGATGCTCAAGGCCACGGGCGGTGGACGGCCCGGCCCGTCGTTCGAGGACCTCTACACGGCGCAGGAAGCGCTCGTGCTGTTCGAGGACCTGCAGGGCGAGTCGCCGTTCGCGCAGGCGTCGCTGATCCGCGGCCAGCACCAGCAGGGCGTGCACCTGACGGTGGCGCACCCGCGCCGCGTGAAGCTGGCGCGTCCCAAGTTCAAGGGCGAGTGGCTCGGCTCGAAGCCCGGTCGCGAGCTCGCGCTGCTGAACGCGCTGACGAAGGCCGCGCTCGACCTGGGCGACGCGCCGTCCGCGCCGGCCGAGGTGGCCGCGGGCCTGCCCGCGCTGAAGGGTGCGCTCGCCGCGATCACGCCGGACAAGGCCGAGGCCGAGACGGGCGTGACGTGGGCGGCGATCGCGGCGGCCGCGAAGCGGCTGCGCGAGGCGTCGCGCAAGGTGGTGCTGTTCGGCCGCGGCGTGCTCGAACACCCGCAGGCCCCGGCGCTGCTGCAGGCGATCGAGAACCTCGCGTGGGCGACCGGCGCGCTGACCGCCGAGCGCTCGTGCGTGATGGCGCTCGGGTCGCAGAACGGCTCGCAGGGCGCGCTCGACGCCGGGCTCGCGCCCGACGTGCTGCCGGGCTGGGCGAACGTCGCCGACGCCGCCGCGCGCGAACCGTTCGAGAAGCAGTGGGGCGGCGCGCTGCCGGCCGGCGCCGGCATGACCGCGCCCGAGATCCTGCAGGCCGCGGCCGAGGGCCGCGTGAAGGCGCTGTGGATCGTGAGCGACGAGTGGCTGCGCAGCGCGCCCGACCGCGCGCTCGCCGAGAAGGCGCTGGCGCAGGCCGAGCTCGTCGTGGTGAACGAGCTGTTCCTGACCGACACCGCGCGCTCGGCCGACGCCGTGTTCCCGGTGGCCGCCTACGCCGAGAAGGAAGGCGTCGTGGTGAACGCGGAGCGCCGGCTGCAGAAGTCGAACCGCGTGCTGTCGCCGCGGCGCGGCGCGAAGGCCGACTGGGAGGTGTTCCAGCTGGTCGCGCAGGCGCTCGGCGCCACGTGGCGCTATCGCACGGCCGAGGACGTGTGGCGCGAAGTGCAGCGCCTGGTACCGGCGTGGCAGGGGCTCGGCTGGGCCACGATGATGCCGCTGGGTCCGCAGTGGAGTTCGTCTCCGCGCGTGGCGGCCTCCGTGGCGCCGGTCGCGGCCGACGCGGCGGGCGCGGGCGAGGGGCTGTGGCTGCTCGCCGGCGGCACGCTGTTCGCGCAGGGCAGTCTGAGCGCCCGCGGCGCCACGCTCGCGAAGCTCGCGGGCCGCGCGCGCGCGTTCTTGAATCCGGGGGAGGCGTCGCGCCTCGCCCTCGCTTCGGGCGATCGCGTCGAGCTGGCCGGCCCCGCCGGTGCGCTCACGCTGCCGGCCGAAGCCGACGACTCGGTGCCGGCGGGCGCCGTGTTCGTGCCGTACGCGCTCGGCGAGGCGGAGTTGAATCGTCTCGGAGCTCCCAGGGGAGCGGGCCTGCAGGTGAAGGTCCGCAAGGTCGCGTCCGCGGAGAAGGCGCACGCCTAGAGAGACGGATGGCTCTTCTTCTTCAGGTTCCATTGCTGCAGACACCGGTGGCGCAGCTGGTGATCTGGTCGCTCGTCAAGGCCACGATCATCCTGATGACCATGCTCGGCCTCGTGTCCTACACGATCTACGCCGAACGCAAGATCGCCGGCCACATCCAGTGGCGGCCCGGCCCGAACCGCGTGGGTCCGCTGGGGCTGTTCCAGCCGATCGCGGACATCGGGAAGCTCTTCTTCAAGGAGGAGTTCTGGCCCGCGGACGCGAACCGCGTGGTGTTCTTCATCGCCCCGCTGCTGGCGGTGATCCCGGCCATCGTCACGTTCTCGGTGATCCCGTTCGGCCCCGGCCCGGCGTGGGTCGGCACCGACATCAACGTGGGCCTGCTCGTGTTCCTGGCCATGTCGAGCCTCGGCGTGTACGCGATCACGCTGGCCGGCTGGTCGTCGAACAACAAGTACGCGCTGCTCGGCGGGCTGCGCTCGTCGGCGCAGATGATCAGCTACGAACTCGCGATGGGCCTGTCCACGATCCCGCCCGTGCTCATGGCCGGCACGCTGTCGCTGTCGGGCATCGTGAACGCGCAGTCCACGTGGACCTGGCTCGACCGGCTGTTCCTGCTGGTGCCGTTCGTGGTGTTCATCGTCACGGCGCTCGCCGAGACGAACCGCGCGCCGTTCGACCTGCCCGAAGCCGAGGGTGAGCTCGTCGCCGGGTTCCACACCGAGTACTCGTCCATGAAGTGGGGCCTGTTCTTCCTCGGCGAGTACATGAACATGTACGCGATCAGCTCGATCGCGATCACGCTGTTCCTGGGCGGCTGGCGGGGCCCGGGACCCGAGTCGATCGGGTTCCTGTGGTACTTCCTGAAGCTGGCCCTCCTGATGTTCTTCTTCATCCACGTCCGGTGGACGTTCCCGCGCCTGCGCTACGACCAGCTGATGAACCTCGGCTGGAAGGGGCTGCTGCCGCTGTCGCTCGCGAACGTCGTGGTGACCGCCCTGTACGTGTACTGGAAGATCCACCGATGATGACGTCCGCTCTGTTCCTCGGCTTCGGCGCGCTGGCCGTGCTGTCGGCGCTCATGGTGGTGCTGCACAAGAACCCGGTCACGAGCGCGCTGTTCCTGGTGCTCGCGTTCTGCTCGCTCGCGGGCACGTACCTGCTGCTGCACGCCGAGTTCCTGGGGCTGGTGCAGATCCTGGTGTACGCGGGCGCCATCATGGTGCTGTTCCTGTTCGTGATCATGTACCTGAACCTGAAGCACGACGTGGAGACCGGCGTGCAGATCGCCGTGCGACGCGGCATCGGCTGGCTGTTGGGCGCGCTGCTGCTGCTCACGGCCGGGCTGCTCGCGCAGCGCGGCTGGGCGCCCGGTCCCGTGGCCGCCGACCTGCCCGTGCAGGCGAGCGGCAACGCCCAGGCGATCGGGCAGGTGCTGTACTCGCGCTACCTGTTCCCGTTCGAGATTACGTCGATCCTCCTGCTCGTGGCCATGGTCGGCGCGATCGTGATCGGCAAGGGACGCGCGACCAAGTCGGAGGAGGGAGGCGACGCATGATCCCGCTCGCGTGGCCCATGACGCTGTCGGCCCTGCTGTTCACCATCGGCGTGATCGGCGTGCTGGTGCGCCGCAACGCCCTGATCATCTTCATGTCGATCGAGCTCATGCTGAATGCCGCGAACCTCGCGTTCGTCGCCCTGGCGCGGCACCTCAACTCGATCGACGGGCAGATCTTCGTGTTCTTCGTGATGACCGTGGCCGCCGCGGAGGTGGCCATCGGACTGGCGATCATCGTCAACGTCTTCCGGCTGCGGGAGACCGTGTTCGTGGACGAGATCAACCTCCTCAAGGGATAGGGGCCGCGCCTTGAACCTGCCGCTCCTGTGGATCATCCCGGCACTGCCGCTGCTCGCGGTGGGGCTGAATCTTCTCATCGGCGACCGACTCGGCAAGCGCGGCACCACGGTGCTCGCGTGCGGCGCCATCGGCCTGGCGTTCCTCGCGGCGGTGCGCGCGGTGGTGACGCTCGCGGGGCTCCCCGAGGGCGAGCGCGCCATCGTCGAGACCGCGTACACGTGGATGCGCGTGGGCGACTTCTCGGTGGACGTGTCGTTCCTGCTCGATCCGCTGTCGTCGATCATGGTGCTCGTGGTCACGGGCGTGGGCTTCCTGATCCACGTCTACTCCACCGGCTACATGGCGCACGACCACTCGTACCGCCGGTTCTTCCTGTACCTGAACCTGTTCATGTTCGCGATGCTCACGCTGGTGCTCGCGGACAACTTCCTGCTCATGTTCGTGGGCTGGGAAGGCGTGGGCCTGTGCTCGTACCTGCTGATCGGCTTCTGGTACGAGCGACCGAGCGCCACCGAGGCGGGCAAGAAGGCGTTCATCGTCAACCGCATCGGCGACTGGGGCTTCATCCTGGGCGGCCTGATCCTGGTGGCCTACACCGGCAGCCTGAACTACGAGCGCGTCTTCGCGGTGGCGCCGCACCTGTTCGGCGAGGGCGGCCCGATGGGCGTGCTGCACCTGGGCGGCCTGAACCTCGCGGTGCCCATGATCACGCTCGCGACGCTGCTGATGTTCCTGGGCGCCACCGGCAAGAGCGCGCAGATCCCGCTGTACGTGTGGCTCCCCGACGCCATGGAAGGCCCGACGCCGGTGTCGGCCCTGATCCACGCGGCCACGATGGTCACGGCCGGCGTGTACATGGTGGCGCGCAGCCACGTGCTGTTCCAGCTGTCGCCGGTGACGCTCGAGGTGGTGGCGATCATCGGCGCGGCCACGGCGCTGATGGCGGCCACGATCGGCCTCGCGCAGAACGACATCAAGCGCGTGCTCGCGTACTCCACCGTGAGCCAGCTCGGCTACATGTTCTTCGCGTGCGGCGTCGGCGCGTTCGGCGCCGGCATCTTCCACGTGATGACGCACGCGTTCTTCAAGGCACTGCTGTTCCTCGGCGCCGGCTCCGTGATCCACGCGATGAGTGACGAGCAGGACATGCGCAAGATGGGCGGCCTGGCGTCGAAGCTGCCGTGGACGCACGGCGTCATGCTGGTGGCGTGCATCGCGATCGCCGGCATCCCGCCGTTCGCCGGCTTCTTCAGCAAGGACGAGATCCTGCACGCGTCGTTCGCGAGCGGGCACTACGGCGTCTGGCTGGCGGGCGTGATCGGCGCCACGCTGACGGCGTTCTACATGTTCCGCCTCTACATCCTCACGTTCCGCGGGCCCTCGCGCCTGTCGCACGAGGCCGAGCATCACCTGCACGAGTCGCCTCCGGCGATGATCGCGCCGCTCGTCGTGCTGGCGATCCTGTCGGTGGTCGGCGGCTGGATCGGCCTGCCGTTCCAGGAGGGTGGCCACGTGCTCGAGCGCTGGCTCGCGCCGGTGTTCGAGTCCGGGCACGCCGTGGCTCATCACGAGGTGTCGCGCGGCACCGAGATCGGCCTGATCCTGCTGTCGGTGGGCGTGGCCGCGTTCGGCATCGCCATGGCGTTCCGCGCCTACCTGCAGGCGCCGCAGGTCGCCACCGCGCTGCAGCAGCGGTTCTCCGGGCTGCACGAAGCGTTCCTGAACAAGTACTGGGTCGACGAGTTCTACGCCGCCGTCGCGGTGAACCCGATCTACCAGGGCGCCGTGCGGCTGTGGAAGTTCTGGGACGAGAAGATCGTGGACGGCGCCGTGAACGGCGTGGGCTTCACGGTGGAAGGTGTCTCGTCGCTGATGCGGCTGTTCCAGACGGGTTTCGTGGGCACGTACGCGCTGTTCATCACGCTCGGCGTGATCGCCCTGTTCCTTCACTTCCTGAGGTCGTAGGTGGATCACTTCCCCTGGCTGTCGTTCCTGATCTTCTTCCCGCTCGTGGGCGCGATCGTCCTCGCGTTGCTGCCGAAGAGCGCGGAAGGCGCCGCGAAGCCGCTGGCGGCGGTGATCTCGCTCGTCGAGTTCGGCTTCAGCGTGCCGCTGTGGTGGCGCGTGACGCCGGGCGCTCCCGGCTTCCAGTTCGAGGAGATCCGGGAGTGGCTGCCGTCGCTCGGCGCGAGCTACCACCTGGGCGTCGACGGCCTCTCGGGCCTGCTCGTGCTGCTGACCACGTTCACGACCGTGCTCGCCACGTTCGGCGCGTTCACGGCGGTGGACAAGCGCGTGCGCGAGTTCTTCGCGCTCGTGCTGGCGCTCGAGGCCGGCATGATCGGCACGTTCCTCGTGCTCGACCTGCTGCTGTTCTACGTGTTCTGGGAAGCGATGCTGATCCCGATGTACCTGCTGATCGGTGTGTGGGGCGGCCACCGGCGCGTGTACGCGGCGCTCAAGTTCTTCCTCTACACGATGGCCGGCAGCGTGCTGATGCTGGTGGCGATCCTGTGGCTGTGGAACCTGCAGAAGGCCGCCACGGGCGTGGCGACGTTCGACCTGCCGGCGTACTACCAGCTCGGCATCGCGCCCGCGCAGCAGTTCTGGGTGTTCCTGGCGTTCGCGTTCGCCTTCGCGATCAAGGTGCCGATGTTCCCGGTGCACACGTGGCTGCCCGACGCGCACGTCGAGGCGCCGACCGCGGGATCGGTCATCCTGGCGGCGGTGCTGCTGAAGATGGGCACGTACGGCTACCTGCGGTTCGCGATGCCGATGTTCCCGAACGCGCTCGCCGAGTGCGCCCCGTGGATCGCGGCACTGTCGATCGTGGGCATCCTGTACGGCGCGCTCGTCGCGATGGTGCAGCCCGACCTGAAGAAGCTCGTCGCGTACTCGTCGGTGAGCCACATGGGCTTCTGCATGCTCGGCCTGATGGCCATGAACGCCCAGGGCTTCGCCGGTGCCACGATGACCATGCTGAACCACGGCGTGTCCACGGGCGCGTTGTTCCTCCTGGTGGGCGTGATCTACGAGCGCCGGCACACGCGCCTGATCGCCGACTTCGGCGGCCTGTGGAAGGTGATCCCGGTGTTCTCGGTGATCTTCCTCGTGGTGATGCTGTCCAGCATCGGCCTGCCGGGCACGAACGGCTTCATCGGGGAGTTCCTGGTGATGCTCGGCGCGTTCAAGCGCGAACCGTGGTGGGCGGTGATCGCCGGCCTCGGCGTGATCCTGTCGGCGTGCTACATGCTGTGGATGTTCCAGCGCGTGGTGTTCGGCCCGGTGACGCACGAGGAGAACCGCAAGCTGTCCGACCTCACGCTGCGCGAGCGCCTGGTGTTCGCCCCGCTGCTGCTGCTCATCTTCTGGATGGGCGTGGCGCCGCAGCCGTTCCTCGACCGCATGCAGCCCGCGCTGGACCGCACGCTGGAGCTGACGAAGCAGCGGCAGGTGCAGAACGCCGCGCTCGCGCGCCCCGCCGTGGCCGGTCCGCTCGGCGACCTGGTGCTGCCCGTGGCGAAGGGAGAGAGCCGATGAGCCTCGTGCCGCAGCCGTCGTTCCTGACCGTGGACTGGTGGGCGCTCGGAGCCGTGCTCGCGCTGTCCGTGGGCTGCATGCTGCTCCTGCTGCTGGAGTTCCTGCCGGTCGGCGAGCGGTCCAGCCGCGGGGGCGTGGTGTCGCTGATCACGCTGCTCGCCGCGGGCTGGAGCGTGTGGAGCGTGCGCGACGTGAAGCGCTCGCTGTTCGACGGCATGTTCGTGCACGACCCGATGAGCGTGTTCTTCACGCTGCTGATCGTGTCGGTGGCGGCAGTGTCGGTGCTCGTGTCGTGGGACTACGTCAAGCGCACGCGCATCAACCACGCGGAGTACTACGCGCTGCTGCTGTCCGCCACGCTCGGCATGATCCTGATGGCGGCCTCGAACGACCTCATCACGATCTTCCTCGCGCTGGAGCTGATGTCGCTGTCGCTGTACGTGATGGTGGGCTTCCGCCGCGGCCGGCTGGAATCCACCGAGGCGGCGCTCAAGTACTTCCTGCTCGGGGCGTTCGCTTCGGGCTTCCTGCTGTACGGCATCGCGCTGCTGTACGGCGCCACCGGCACCACGAACCTGGGCCGCATCGGCCAGTTCCTGGCGGACTCGCCGTTCACCCACAACCCGATGCTCCTGATCGGATCGCTGCTCGTGTTCACGGGCTTCGCGTTCAAGGTGGCGGCCGCGCCCTTCCACATGTGGACGCCCGACGCCTACGAGGGCGCGCCCACGGCGGTGACCGCGTTCATGGCGGCCGGGGCGAAGGCGGCGGGCTTCGCCGCGCTGCTGCGCGTGGGCCTGACCGCGCTCCACCCGGTGCAGGTGGAGTGGACCGGACTGCTGACCGCGATCGCCATGCTCACGATGACCGTGGGCAACGTCACGGCGCTGCTGCAGAGCAACGTGAAGCGCATGCTCGCCTACTCCAGCATCGCGCACGCCGGCTACATCCTGGTGGCCATCGTCGCGGGCGGCGCCGAGGGCGCGTCGGCCGCGGTGTTCTACCTGGCCGTGTACGCGTTCATGAACATCGGCGCGTTCGCCGTGCTCACGCTGATGGGCAAGGGGCGCGAGGAACGCGTGTACGTGAGCGACCTGCAGGGCCTGGGCTTCCGCCACCCGTTCCTCGGCCTGGCGATGACCGTGTTCATGCTGTCGCTGGGCGGCATCCCGCCGACGGCCGGCTTCATGGGCAAGCTGGTGGTGTTCGGCACCGCGGTGAAGGCGGGCCTGATCCCGCTCGTCGTGGTGGGCGTCGTCAACAGCGTGATCTCGGTGTTCTACTACCTGCGCATCACGGTGGCGATGTACATGCGCGAGCCCGAGGGCGAGCCGGTGCACGTCTCGCTGGGCGTCCCGGCCATGGTCGCGATCGTGCTCACGCTGGTCGTGACGGTGTGGCTGGGGCTGCAGGCCGGCGGCCTGTGGGCCACGGCGCAGGATTCGGTGCGCGGCCTGCTGTAGGCCGGTTCGAGCTTCGACGGCCCGGGAGACCCACTCGCCCGGGCCGTTCGCACGTGGAGCGCGCGTGGCGTTCATCTTCCTGGAGAGCTTCGCCAGCGAGCGACGCGGCTTCGGCCGGTGGAGCTTCGATCCCGAGACGCACGCACACTTCCGCACGCCGTGCGCGGACGCGGCCGAATCCGCCGCGCGCACCGTGGGCTGGGCCGACGACCCGCCCGTGGGGCTCGTGGCGCGGCGCCGCGTGTTCGTCACGCTGCACGTGGTGGAGGCGCACGTGGCGGCGTTCGTCGACGGCCGGCTGTTCCTGTGGCCCGGCCCGCTCGTGGCCACGCGCACCACGCTCGTGCCCGGGGTGCGCCGCTTCGAGATCCGCGAGCGCGGCGAGCGGCTGATCCGGCTGGACTACTGGCACGACGACCCGCCGGGCTTTCCCGGATCGCTCGCGACCGACCTGTTCCGCCTGATCGCCGAGACCACGAGCACCGACTTCGCGTTGCGGCGCTTCGTGGACCAGCGCCGCCTCACGCTGGGCGGCTAGCCGGCCAACGAGCGCCCTCCACGCGCGCCCGCGGCGCGGGGAGGCTCAGGCGCCGGGCCACCGCCACAGGCGCGCCTCGGCGATCTCGCCCGCTTCGAGCGCTTCCGCCTCCGCCGGCACCACGAGCAGCGCGTGCGCACGGCTCTGCGGGCCGAGGTGGCCCGACACCTGGGCGCCCGCCGGGGTCGCCCACGCCGCGCCGTCGCGCCAGGCGAGCGTCACGCGCACGAAGTCCACGCGCCCCGCGCGCGACTCCACGCGGGTGGCCACGCGTACCGGCAGGGAGGGGCGGTCGAGCGCGGCGAAGCCCTGCATCCGCCGCAGCGCCGGGCGGACGAGCGCTTCGAACACGCACGCGACCGACGCCGGGTTGCCGGGCAGCCCGAAGAAGAGCCGTCCGTCCGGGGCCCCGAACGCCTGCGGCCGGCCCGGACGCATCGCCACCCGCCACAGCGCCAGCCCGCCGACCGTGTCGAGCGCCAGCTTGACCGGGTCGAAGTCGCCGGCCGACACGCCGCCCACGGTCGTCACCACGTCGGCGTCGGCGAGCGCCGCCGAGATCGCGGCCGCCACGCGATCCGTGTCGTCGCGCAGGTGCTCCGTGCGCACGACGTCGCAGCCCGCCTCGGCCAGCAGCATCGCCAGCATGGGGCGGTTGCTGTCGCGGATCGCGCCCGGCGCCGACGGCGCGTCGAGCGGCAGCAGTTCGTCACCGGTCGAGAGCACGATCGCGCGCGGCGCACGCGACACCTCGAGCGTGGCGAAGCCGAGCGAGCCCGCGAGCGCCAGGTCGTGCGCCGACAGCGCGCGGCCCTCCTCGAGCACCGTGTCGCCGGCACGGACGTCGGCGCCGGCGTCGCGCAGGTGGTCGCCGACCGACGCCGGGTGCGTGAATCGCACGCGCTCGCCGGCGGCCTCGTCGAGCCGCTCGCACTCCTCGAACGGCACCACCGTGTCGGCGCCCGGCGGCGGCTCGGCGCCCGTCATCAGGCGCACGGCCTCGCCGGGGGAGAGCGCGGGCGGCGGGGCGTGACCCGCCGCGACGGCCGCGATCACGCGCAGCACCACGGGCGACGCGGCCGAGGCCTTCGCCACGTCGGCGGCGCGCAGGGCGTAGCCGTCCATCGCCGAGTTCCGGAACGGCGGCAGCGCGTGCGGC
>JBGAMH010000385.1:0-2001 GCA_044223135.1 Candidatus Eiseniibacteriota bacterium
CGGCCGGCTGCCCGAGCCGCTGCTCAAGCGCGTGACTCGCCAGATGGCCACGCTCAACCGCGCCGCGTCCGCCGCGGCCGTCGAGTTCGGGGCGCGCGGTGCCACCGACGTGACCGGCTTCGGTTTCCTCGGGCACGCGAGCCAGATGGCCGACGCGAGCGGCGTGACGTTCCGACTGCGCCCCACGCCCGAGTGGTTGCTGCCGAAGGTGCTCGACTATCTCGCCGAGGGCGTCGCACCGGGCGGGCTCGAGAGCAACCGCGAGTTCTACGGCGCGCGCGTGTCGGCGGGCGACGTGCCCGCGCCGCTCGTCGACGCGCTCCACGATCCGCAGACGTCGGGCGGGCTGCTGGTGGCGCTGCCCCCGCGGCGCGCGGCTGCCTTCTCGGCGGCGCTGCGACGCCGGCGCGCGTGGCACGTCGAGGTGGGCGAGGTCGTGGCGAAGGGGAAGGCCGCGGTGGAGCTGGTCGCCGCATGATCGCCGTTCCGGTGCGGGAACGAATGGGTTCTGGTGGACCCCGGGGACTTCAAATCCCGCGGTCGGGCGCGTCGAGCGTCCGAGGTAGGTTCGATTCCTACGCGTTCCCGCCACTCTTCGCGCTGCTGTGCGCGGCGGTCGTCGCCGTGCTCGTCGGCGCCTCGCCGGCGCACGCACAGAAGCCCGGCAGCTACCGGGACGTGCCGGTGACGCCGGACACGGTGACGACGGCGCCCGTCGAGGCGGCTCCGGAGTCGATCGCGCTCGCGCCGGTGGACACGACGGCGCTGCGACGCCTGCGCGTCAAGCACTGGTCGGACCAGCCGCGGCTCGTCATGCTGCGGAGCCTGGTCGTGCCGGGCTGGGGGCAGCTGCACAACCGGGCGTGGGTGAAAGCCGTACTGGTGGCCGGCGGCGAGACGGCCCTGGGGCTCGCGACGCTCGCGGACTGGAAGGAGAGCAACCGGCTGTTCGACCGCTACGAAGAGGTGCTCGCGACGACCGGGGAGAGCAGCGCGGCTACCGCGGTGGCCCGCGCCGAGTACAATGCCCGGATCGACCGCCTGACGCAGCGCGAGTGGCTGCTCGGCGTGATGGTGGTGTACGCCATGGTGGACGCGTACGTGGACGCGAACTTCCGCGGATTCGACATCGAATTCAAACAGGACCCCGCGCTGCCGGAGGGCTTCCCGCGAAGCACGACGGCGCGCATCTCGTACCGGTGGGCGTTTTGAGCGATCCCAGGCTGGACCGTATCCGCAACTTCTGCATCGTCGCGCACATCGATCACGGCAAGAGCACGCTCGCCGATCGACTGCTCGAGATCACCCATACGCTGACGCCGCAGCAGATGAAGGCGCAGGTCCTGGACGACATGGACCTGGAGCGCGAGAAGGGCATCACGATCAAGTCGCACGCGATCGCGATGGAGTACACCTCGAAGGACGGCCGGACGTACGAGCTGAACCTGATCGACACGCCGGGGCACGTGGACTTCACGTACGAGGTGTCGCGCAGCCTGGCCGCGTGCGAGGGCGCCATCCTGGTGGTGGACGCATCGCAGGGCATCGAGGCGCAGACGCTGTCGAACTACTTCCTCGCGCGCGACCAGCACCTGACGATCGTGGGCGCGATCAACAAGGTGGACCTGCCGGCCGCCCGCCCGGACGACATCGCGCTCGAGATCGAGCACGTGGCCGGCGTGGCCGCGGAGCACGTCTGCCGGATCAGCGCGAAGACCGGCCTCGGCGTGCCCGAACTGCTGGAGCGCGTCATCGCGGACGTGCCGCCGCCGAAGGGCGACCCGGACGCGCCGATGCGCGCGCTGATCTTCGACTCCAAGTTCGACCAGTACCGCGGCGTGGTCTGCCTCGTGCGCGTGGTGGACGGCGCCGTGAAGGCCGGCGATCGGATCCGGTTCCTCTACACGGGCAAGGAGCACGAGGTCACGGAGGTCGGGCACCTGCGGCTGAAGCTCGAGCCCGCCGACGAGATCCACGCCGGGCAGGTGGGCTACATCGTGG
>JBGAMH010000081.1:0-16984 GCA_044223135.1 Candidatus Eiseniibacteriota bacterium
CGACGCGGCCGGGGACGCCGAGTGGTACGAGCGCTTCGCCCTGATCGTGGACGCGGTGTTCCGCGACCGCGCGCGCTGGCCGCTCGCGCCCGAGCGCATCACGCCGTCCGTGCGCGAGTGGATGCTCGGCGCCACGCGCGTGCGCGAGATCGCCGCGGAAGCGTCGGCGCGGGTCCCGCGGCCGCGTGTCGCGTCGCCCGAAGGCCCCGGCGACACCACGCACCTGTGCGTGGCCGACGCCGACGGCATGGTGGTGTCGCTCACCCAGTCGATCCAGTCGCTGTTCGGCGGCAAGGTGGCCAACGAGCGGTTGGGCTTCTTCTACAACAACTACCTCTGCACCTGCCCGCGGTACCGGCACCCCTCCCGCCTGCGTCGCGGCGCGCGCCCGCAGTCGAACGCCGCGCCCACGATCGTGTTCCGCGGTCCGGCCGGCGCGCCGCGCACGCCGTGGTTCGCGCTCGGTGCGGCCGGCAGCCGGCGCATCACGTCGTCGATCCTGCAGGTGATCACGCAACGGATCGACCGCGACCTTCCGCTGGAAGCGGCCGTGGATGCCCCGCGCGTGCACCCGACGCTGCCGGGGCGCTACATGGTGGAGTCCCGCGTCGCGGATCCCGCGCTGCTCGCCCGGCTCGCCGCCCGCTTCCGCGGCCCGCACGTGCCGCGCGCCGCGCGCAGCTACGCGATGGGGGCCGTACAGGCCATCGAACGCGCCGGCGACGGCGCGTGGACCGGCGCGGCGGATCCGCGCCGCGAGGGCACCGCCGATGGCTGCTGACGCGCTCGCCGCCGCCCCGCCGAAGCGCTCAGCCCGCGAGCGCCGGCGCGTCCGACGCCGCCTCACCATGGCCGTGCTGCTGCTGGTGCCGGTGGTGATCCTGGCGCTCAAGCTCTCGGGGACGCCGCTCGGCGAGGCGCTGCGCGACGCGCTCTCGCTGCACACGCACGTGGGCCGCATCAACGTGCACGTGGCGCACGTGCTGCTGGTGCCGCTCGGCGCGCTGCTCGCCGTGTTCTTCCGGCTCACGCTCGGCATCCGCGTGCTCGGCCCGTTCCGCTCGGTGCTGCTGGCGATCGCGTTCCTGATGACCGGCCTCACGGTGGGGCTGGTGTTCGTGGCCGTGGTGCTGGCCGCGGTCGTCGCCGTGCGCCCGTTCCTTTCGCGGCTGAAGCTGCCCTACTACGCGCGGCTGTCCGCCACGCTCAGCACGGTGGCGCTCGTCATCGCCGTGACGATGCTGGTGGGCCGCGGCTTCGGCTGGCAGGAACTGACCAAGGCGGGCTACTTCCCGATCGTCGTGCTGAGCCTGACCGCCGAGGGGTTCGCGTCGACGTACCGCCGCGAGGGCCCGCGCTCGGCGCTCTGGCGCGGCTTCGCCACGGTGCTGCTGGGCGTGCTGATCACCGGCATCGCCGCGATCCCCGGCTTCGAAGCGCTGCTGCTCGAGTACCCCGAGCTGCTGCTGGTGGAGGTCGGGCTGATGCTCGCCATTTCCGAGTTCATGGGCTTCCGCCTGCTGGCGGGGCTCAACCCGCCCGTGCGCAGGAAGCGCCGGCGCAAGAAGAAGGGCGCGGCCAGGCGCCGCGCCGCCCGTGAGGCCGCGGCTGCCGCGGCCGCCGCCACCGTGAACGCCGACCCTCTGCCGGAGAGCCAGCCCTCATGAAGATCGCCGTGGTCCGCAATCGCAGGAACGAGGGCGTCCTCGCCCGCTTCGGTGTGCCGTCCCCCGAGAAGTACGGCCGCAGCACCGTGCAGGGCGTGGCCGACGCGCTGCGCGCCGCCGGCCACCGCGTCGCGATCCTGGAGGGCGACACCACGCTCTTCGCCCGGCTCGCCGAGTTCATGCCGGCCGACCCCGTCACCGGCGCGCCCACCGGCCTGGTGTTCAACATGTCGTACGGCATCCAGGGCGAGTGCCGCTACGTGCACGTGCCCGTGATGCTGGAGATGGCCGGCGTGCCGTACACCGGCTCCGGCCCGCGTGCGCACGCCGCGTGCCTCGACAAGGTGCTCACGAAGCTGCTGATCCAGAAGGCCGGCGTCGCCACGCCGGGCTTCTGCACCATGCTGGGCCCCGACGACTTCGACGCGTCGCTGCGCTTCCCGCTGGTGGTGAAGCCGCGCCACGAGTCCACGAGCCTGGGCCTCGCGCTCGTGCACGACCGCGCCGAGCTGAACGCGGCGGTCGCGAACATCGTGGCCACGTACGGCCAGGACGCGCTCGTCGAGGAATACGTCGACGGCCGCGAGGTCGCGATCGGGCTGCTCGGCAACGACCCGGTCGAGATCCTGCCGATCGTGGAGCTGGACTTCGGCGATCGCCCGTCGCGCATCGTCACGAAGGGCGACAAGTTCCACAAGACCTCCGACGAGCCCGAGAAGGTGTGCCCCGCGCCGCTCGACGAGGCCCTGCAGCGCGAACTGCACGAACTGGCGCGCCGCGTGTGGCGCGCGTGCGGCTGCCGCGACTACGCGCGGATCGACGTGCGCATCGATCGCGACGGCCGCCCGTTCGTGCTCGAGATCAACTCCATGGCCTCGCTCGGCGCGGGCGGCTCGTACATGCGCGCGGCCGGCGTGGCGGGCTTCACGTTCGACTCGCTGGTCGCCGAGATCGTGGATCGCGCGCACCGCCGCTACTTCGGCACGCCGGCGCCGCGCGAGGCCGGGCCGGTGCCCGCCGACGAGTCCCACGCGTTCGCCTCCGAACTGGACGACTGACCCGAGCCCGGACCACGGCCGGATCGCCGCCCGGAACGCCGGGGGCCTCCACGAAAGGACGTCATGCACTTCCGCTCCCGCTTCGCCTCGTTCACCCGCCTCGGCGCCGCCCTCGCCGTGGCCGCCGCGCTCGCGGCCGGACTCGCGTTGCCGCGCCCGCACGGCCCGGCCCGCCCGTCCGCGCACGCCGCGGCCGTCGCCGCCGCACCCGTGCCGCGCCTGTCGCCGCGACAGGCCGTGGCGCTCGCCGTGAACGACCTCCGCCCCGTGGACGGCGGCTGGACGCTGGTCCACCCGCGGCACACCGCGCGCTTCACCTCGGCCGGCGTCGCGTTCGAGGCGCGACGCGGCCCGGCGTGGCGCTGGACGCTGCGCGCCGCGGGGCCCGAGGGGGCGCTGCGCCCGGCCACGCCCGTCGTGCCCGTCGAGCGCGACGGCGTCGTCTCGTACGAGCGCGGCGCGCTCGAGGAGCGCTACCGGCCCGGCGCCGAGAGCGTGGAGCAGGACTTCGTGATCGCGTCGCCGACGGCGCCCCGCGGGCGGGACTTCGTGATCGAGGGTTCGGTCGCCTGCGACGGCGCGTTCGAGACCACGCCGCACGGCTGGATGTGGCGCGGCGACGACGGTGTCGTGAGCCTGGGCGACGTCACGGTGCGCGACGCGCACGGCCGCGAGCTGGACGCGCGCATGGACGTGTCGGCGAACGGCACCCGCATCGTGGTGGCCGGCGCCGCACTCGCCACGGCCGCCTACCCCGTCACCGTGGACCCGGAGATCGGCACGAACGACTTCCGCATCAGCGCCATGGGCCTCGACGGGGACATCACGTACGACGGCCGCCACAGCGCGGTCGCGTACAACGCCACGAACGGCGAGTACCTGGTGGTGTGGGAAGGCGACGACGACACGCCCGGCAACGGCGAGGGCGAGTTCGAGATCTTCGGCCAGCGCGTCAACGCCACCACCGGCGCGGCGGTGGGCGCGAACGACTTCCGCATCAGCGACATGGGCACGAACGGCGACTCGGGATCCGACGCCGTCTCGCCCGCGGTCGCGTGGAACGCCACGAACAACGAGTACCTGGTCGTGTGGTCGGGCGACGACAGCACGGGCGTCACGGCGAACGGCGAGTTCGAGATCTTCGGCCAGCGCCTGGCCGGGGCCACGGGCGCGGAGGTGGGCACGAACGACTTCCGCATCAGCGACATGGGTCCCGACCTCGACCCGCTCTACGACGCCGACGAACCGGCGGTGGCCTGGAACGCGGCGGCGAACGAGTACCTCGTGGTGTGGTCCGGCGACGACAACTTCTTCCCGCTCGTCAACGAAGAGCGCGAGATCTTCGGGCAGCGTCTCGCCGGCGCCACCGGCGCGGCGGTGGGCACGAACGACTTCCGCATCAGCGACATGGGCCCGGACGGCACCACGCCGGCCGGCGCGCGTGAACCGGCCGTGGCGTACGGCAGCGGGCCGGCCCAGTACCTGGTGGTGTGGGCGGGCGACGACGGCGCGCCGCTCGCCGACGACGAGTTCGAGATCTTCGGCCAGCGACTGGTCGGCGCGACCGGCGCCGAGGTCGGCACGAACGACTTCCGCATCAGCGACATGGGCTTCGACGGCGATCCCACGTACGACGCGGAGGCCCCGGCCGTCGCGTACGCCACGACGGAAAACCGCTGGTTCGTCGTGTGGTCGGCCGACGACGTGCTGCCCGGCATGGTCGAGGGCGAGCGCGAGATCTTCGGGCAGTTCCTCGACGCGGCCACCGGCAACGCCGTGGGCACGAACGACGCGCGCTACTCGGACATGGGGCCGGACGGCGACCCGGTGTACGACGCGCTCTCTCCGGTCGTCGCGTACGACAGCGCCACGCGCGAGTTCCTGGTCGCGTGGGACGGCGACGACAAGGGCGGCGGACTCGCGAACGGCGAGTTCGAGATCTTCGGCCAGCGCGTGAACGCCTCGAACGGCAACGAGGTCGGCCGGAACGACTTCCAGATGAGCGAGATGGGCATCGACGGCCACACGAACGTGGGCGGCTTCGGCCCGGCGGTCGCGGTGCGCACGAGCGGCACGTTCGAGTACTTCGTCACGTGGCACGCCGACCAGGACACGCTCGGGCTGGTGGACGACGAGTTCGAGGTGTACGCGCAGCGCCTGCAGGGCACCGACGGCCGCGAGTTGGGCGTGAACGACCTGCGCCTGAGCGACATGGGCCCGGACGGCGACATCGACTGGGACGCGCACTTCCCGCAGGTCGCGCTGAACCCGTACGACGCGGAGTACCTCGTGGTGTGGGAGGCCGACGACACGACCGGCACCATGGTGGACGGCGAGACCGAGATCTTCGCGCGCCGGATCAGCGCGACCAGCGGGCTGGCACTGGGCACGCGGGCGGTGCGGGTCAGCACCATGGGCCCCGACGGCGACCCGGCGTACGACGCGCAGGACGCCGCGGTGACGTTCGATTCCGTCCACCACGAGTGGCTCGTGGTGTGGGCGGGCGAGACGAACGAGGGCGGCCTCGTGGGCGGCGAGTTCGAGATCTACGGCCAGCGGCTGGACGCGCAGGGCCGCGAGATCGGCGCCGACGACTTCCGCATCAGCGACATGGGACCCGACGGCGACCCGCTGTACGACGCCGCGCACCCGCGCGTGACGTACAACGCCAACGACGACGAGTTCCTGGTGGTGTGGGACGGGGACGACGCGGGCGCGGGCACCGTGGAGGGCGAGCTGGAGATCTTCGGCCAGCGCCTCGACGCGAACGGCCAGGGCGTGGGCGCGAACGACTTCCGGATCAGCGACATGGGCTTCGACGGCGACGCCGGATTCGACGCGCTCGACCCCGCCGTGGTCCACAACCCGGTGCGTGACGAGTACCTGGTCGTGTGGTCGGCCGACGACAGCAGCGCCGTGCTGCGCAACGGCGAGACCGAGATCTTCGGCCAGCGCCTCGACGCGAACGGCCAGGGCGTGGGCGCGAACGACTTCCGCATCAGCAGCATGGGCCCGGACTCCGACCCGCTGTTCGACGCCTCCAAGCCGGCGGTCGCGTTCGATCCCGATCGCGACGAGTACCTGGTGGTGTGGGAAGGCGACGATCTCAGCGTGGTGGGCGCCGAGGGCGAGCAGGAGATCTTCGGCCAGCGGCTGGGCGGCGACGGCCTCGAGGTGGGCGCGGACGACTTCCGCATCAGCGACATGGGGCCCGACCTCGATCCGCTCTTCGACGCCGCCTCCCCCGCGGTGACCTACGTGTCGGCCCAGCACGAGTACCTGGTGGTGTGGGACGCCGACGACAACGTGGTGACGGTGGACAGCGAGACCGAGATCTTCGGCCAGCGCCTCGACGCCGCGACGGGCGCGGAGGTGGACGAGAACGACTTCCGCGTGAGCGACGCCGGCCCCGATCTGAACGGGCTGTTCGACGCGTCGCACCCGGCGGTCGTGCACTCGGCGGCGCTGCACCGCTCGCTCGTGGTGTGGCAGGCCGACGACACCACCGGCGCGCTGGGCGTGAACGAGTTCGAAATCTACGGCCAGCAGCTCGCGAACGACCCGGCGTTCACGGGTGCGGGCTCCGCCCCGCGCACCGGCCTCGCGCTGCGCCTCACGCGGGGCAACCCCGTGCGCGGGCCCGCTCGATTCGAGCTGACCGCCGACGCGCGGGGCACGTTCGACGTGAGCGTGCTCGACGTCGCCGGCCGCCGCGTCGCGAGCCAGCACGTGACGTTTGCCGCCCCCGGCCGCATCGATCTCGAGGTGGACACGCGCCACTTCGCTCCCGGCGTCTACCTGGTGCGGGCCTCGGGGCCCGGTCGCCAGGCCGTCCAGAAACTCGTGTTCCAGCGCTGACCCGAGCGCTCCCGTCCCCGGACCGAAGGAATCCCGCATGAACCGACGACTCGAACCACTCGCCCGCGCCGCCGCGCTGCTGCTGGTGCTGCTGCTCTCCCTGCCCGCCGGCGCGAACGCGTCGAGCATCGAAGAGGACGACGAGGACGTGAGCGGCGCCGATCGCACCATCACGCCGCCCGCCGCGCTGCTCGACTCGAGCCGGCGCGCCGCCGCCGAGACCGGCTTCGGCTGGGTGGCGGGGCTCAGCGCCTACATGGCCAGCGACGACAACGTGTTCCGCAGTCCCTCGGGGCAGGAGAAGACGAGCGGCGCGTGGGGCAATGCCGGCTGGGTGCGCACCGACGTGCGATTCCTGCGCACGAACCGGATGCTGACCACGCTGTCGTGGAACCAGACGCGCTTCCGGTCGTTCGACCAGATCGACTCGTCCCACCCGCACCTGAGCCACTGGTACCAGCACCGCTTCTCGCCGAGCACGACGCTGGAACTGGACCTGGACGCCGTGCACCAGAACGACGACGCCACCACGATCACCGGCTTCGCCTACACGCGCGACTACAGCTACTGGCGCTACGGCGGCGAGGCGGTGCTCGAGTGGGCGCCGGGCACCCGGCACCGCTTCCGGGTCGCGGGCGAGCAGGTGCGCAAGGACTACGGCGAGGTCGCCGCCTTCAACTCGCTCGACTGGAAGCACTGGCGCGCCAGTGGCTCCTACCGGTTCCGGATCGGCCCCGAGCACGTGGCGGGCGTCAAGCTGCAGCAGGGTGAACGGCGCTACGACGAGGAGCCCGCGTCGCTCGCCGACGGCAACGAGGCGATCGGCAACCCGGCCGAGCACCACCGCTACCGCGACTGGATCCTGTGGTACGGCGCACCGCTCGGCCGCCGCGTGGACGTCGACCTGAGCGTTTCGCTCGGCACGAAGACGGACCTGTTCCGCGGCTGGGAGGACTACCGCGATCGCGACGTGCGCGTGAGCATCGTCGCGCGGCCGACCGCCGGCACCGAGCTGCGCGCGGGGCTCTCCTCCGGCCACCGCGAGTACGCGCTCATGCCCGCCGACGCGGGTGCGAAGCTGAAGTACGACACGGTCGAGGCGCGGCTCGGGGCGCGCATGCACCTGGTGGGCGGCCTGTGGGCGTACGGCGACGTCAACACGTACCAGCGCGACACGAACCGTTCGAGCGGACTCGATTACCGCGACTACCGCGGCGTGTTCTCGCGCGCGGGGCTGAGCCTCTTCCGCTGAGCGTGACGGGCGACGACGGGCGCGGAGCTTCCGGGAGGAAGCGCCGCGCCCGTTGCGTCTGCTACCGTGCCCCGCCATGGAACTCGGACTCTGCACCTTCGGCGACGCGCCCCCCGACCCGGCCACGGGCCGCGCCACGAGCCCCGAACAGCGGCTGCGCGACCTGATCGAGGAAGCCGAACTCGCCGACCAGCTCGGGCTCGACGTGTGGGCCGTGGGCGAACACCACCGACCGGACTACACCGTCTCCGCCCCCGCCGTGGTGCTGGCGGCGGCGGCGGCGCGCACGAAGCGCATCCGGCTCTCGAGCGGCGTCACGGTGCTCAGCTCGGACGATCCCGTGCGCGTCTTCCAGCAGTTCGCGACGGTGGACCTGCTGTCGGGCGGGCGGGCCGAGATCATGGCGGGCCGCGGCTCGTTCCTGGAGTCGTTCCCGCTCTTCGGCCAGAGCCTCGACGACTACGACGAGCTGTTCGCGGGCAAGCTCGAGCTGCTGCTGCGCCTGCGCGCCGGCGAGCGCGTGACGTGGTCCGGCGCGCACCGCGCCCCGATCGCCGATCGCGGCGTCTACCCGCGCCCCGTGCAGCAGCCGCTTCCCGTGTGGATCGCCGTGGGTGGCACGCCGGCGTCGGTGGCGCGCGCGGCGCGGCTCGGCCTGCCGCTGATGGTGGCGATCATCGGCGGGCAGCCGGTGCGCTTCGCGCCGCTCGTGGCCGCTGTATCGCGCCGGGCCGCGCGCGCGAGCACGCGCCGACGCGCGCTCCGCGTGGGACTCAACATGCGTGTACGTGGCGGACACCTCGCAGCAGGCGGCCGACGAGTGCTGGGCGCCCTACGCCGACGTGATGACCCGCATCGGCCGCGAGCGGGGCTGGCCGCCCGTCACGCGCGACCAGTACGAGGCCCGCCACGCGCCCGACGAACTGCTCGTGGGCAGCCCGCAGCAGGTGGTGGACAAGATCCTCGCCCACCACGGCCACTTCGCGCACGACCGCTTCCTCGCGCAGATCGGCGTCGGCGCGGTGCCGCACGCGCGCGTGATGCGCGCGATCGAGCTGTTCGGCACCGAGGTCGCCCCCGTCGTGCGGCGCGCACTCGCGTCGCGCGCCGGCGCCTGAGCGTCAGGCGGAAGCGCGCCTCCGCCCCCGCACCCATCCGTCGAACGCGAACAGCATCGCCATCAGCACGAGCGGCCCGTCGATCAGGAGGTAGACGCCGATCGGGAAGTGCGCCCACGCGCTCGACAGGTGCAGCGCCACGAGCCCGGCGCACAGCGCCGCGCCGGCCCACGGCCACTTCCACGCGATCGCGAGCGCCGACAGCACGAGCAGCGTGGGCACCAGGTGCATCACCAGCGCCAGCAGCGTGGCGGCCAGCCCGTGCCGGCCGTCGAACACGTCGAGCGCGAAGACGCCCAGGAACAGGGCGAACGCCACGCCGAGGATCCTCGGCGTCCAGCGCAGTCCACGGCGAACGGTCTCCGTCATGCGATCCTCCTCGAAGGTCCGGGGACGCGCCTCAGCCCTCGACGCGGCGCACCCGGCACGCTCGCTCCCGCCGCGCGCGGCTCAGAACCGCGCGTTCAGCACCAGTCGCGGCGCCACCCGGGCGCCGTGCCCGTCCGCGACCCGCTGCGGCACGACCGACCACGTCCACTGCGCGCCGGCGTCGGTGCGCTCCGGCACGCGCGCCGAGCTCGCGGCGGGCGAAGGCCGACCGCCGCGCGGCGTCTCGGCCAGGGCGAGCGCGTACCCGCCGACCGCGCCGAGCGCCGTGAAGAGCGACAGCCGGTTGTCGTCGGAGTCGTTCCCCGAGAGCGACAGGAGTCCCAGGCCGAGCCCGAGCAGACCCCCGGCGCCCGCGCTCAGGTGGGTCATCACGGACTGCCCGCCGGTGTAGCCGGCACCGCGCACGAAGTGGTCGCCCGCGACCAGGCCCGCCGCCGAGCCCACCATGGCCGCCGCCGCCACCGCCTTGCCGTCGGGATCCTCCGGCTGCGACGCCACGGCCGCGCCGAGCGCGGCGCCCACGAGCCCGCCCACGCGCATCACGCCGGCGTCGCCGTAGGTGTAGTCGCGGCGCGAGGCGAGCGCGCTCGCGGCAGCGAGCCCGCCCGCGCATCCGGCCACAGTGGTCAACGCCACCGCGCCGTCGTGTTCGCCCTCGTCGAAGGCGCCCGCCAGGTCGGCCGCGCCGAGTGCCCAGCCCATGCCCACGTCGCCGCCGGTGACCAGCGTGGCCGCGCGGCCCGGGCTCATGCGGGTGCGCGCGGCCCAGGCGTTGAACGCCACGCCTTCGGCCACGCTCACGGCGAGCGCCGTTCCGATGGCCGCACGCGCGTCGGGGTCGGAAGCGTTCAGCGCGTTGCTCAGCACCACGCCGTGCACGATGCCGCGCGTCTGGCCGTAGAGGCCGAGGTTCGCCGTGGCGTACGTGACCTCGGCTTCCTGCGTGATCAGCATCGGCGCGAAATAGCTCAGGCCCGACGTGACCATGTACGAGCCGACGATCGCCTGGCCGTCGTTCATGTCGAACGCCACGGGCACCGCCCAGCCGTAGAATCCCAGGCCCAGCGCCGCGTCACCGCCGAGCATCCAGGCGCGGCCCTCCTGGTTGACGCCGGCCTCGGGCGCCATCGCGGCGATGCGCGACTGGACGAGCGCGCGCAGCGAGTCCACCTGTGCCGCGTCGAGCGAGGTGCGCGTGCGCACGACCTGCCCGCCTTCGCGCGCGAGCAGCTCGAGCGTGAACGCGCCGTCGGCGGCCTGCAGCAGCCGGACCTCCGACAACCCGGGGCGCTCGGCGACGAACAGTCCGAGCCGCCGGGCGAGCGGCGCCGCGATCACGCCGACGCGCCCCTTCTGGTCGAGCGGCACCTCGCGTTCCTCGCCCGCCCGCGACGTGGCGAAGGTGCCCAGGGTGGCCAGGACGAGCGCCGAGACGTACAGGAAGGGGCGTGCCGACGGCCAGGCGTTCCACATGGGCATGTCCTCGGGTTCTGGGGTCCGGTGCTCGGGCCGCCGGGATCGACGTCCGACTCGCACGCGAGTCTCGGTGCGGACCGCGGTACGGAGTCAAGAGGCCTTCGCCGGGCCTTGCACCCGGATTGTGCCTCCTGCGGGGCCGTGGCCGCCCGGGGCCCGACCCTTGCAGTCTTCCCCGGGAGAACCCGGTGGGCCGGCTCGCCCGCACGCGCGCCGACGCGCCGGGAGCAGAGTGCGTGCGGGTTCGTCCGACTGCACGCGGTCCGTGTCGGCTGCAGTTTGCCCGTGCGTGGCGGCAAGTTGCCATTCCCTTGACCCGCCCCGCCGGATAATCTCTCGGGAGAATCTTCCACCCCACGTTTGACCCCTGACAGGGAGGGTTGATGCACATCGGACGACGTCTCGCACTGGCCGCCTGCCTCGCGGCGCTGGCCGCTGCCCCGGCGGTGGCCGGCACGCCGGAGGCCGCACCGGCCACGGTATCCGTCCCCCCCGGCGCCACGGCCCTGTTGTCGTGGAAGCCCAAGGCGTGGCGCCCCCCGTACGCGCTGGTGCAGGCGGCGATGGGCATGCGCGTGTCCCGCGACCCGGTGACGGGCCTCTACGAGATGCCGCTGGACGACGCGATCGGCGAACTCGCCCGCATCGGCGAACTCGCGCCCGTGCAGGTGGACCTGCGCGCCGACGGCTCGCGCCGCGCGCACCTCGACGAGCGCTTCGCCGAGTTCGCGGTGGTCCAGCTCGGCCCCGACGGCAAGCCGACGTGGACGTGCGTGCACTCGAAGACCGCGGCCGAGCAGTTCGTGAACGGCCCGCGGCAGCCCGTGCTGCTGCCGATGCCCGGCACCACGTGGGAGGTGAAGTGATGCGCGCGCTCGTCCGCAACGTCGCCACGCTCGCGCTGCTCGCCGCGCTCGCCCCGGCCGCGCATGCCGCCGTCACCATCAACATCATCAACATGGACGGCGCCGGTGAAGGCTTCAACGACCCGACGCCCGTCGCCGCCGTGGGCGGCAACACCGGCACCACGGTGGGCCAGCAGCGGCTGAACTGCTTCACGCAGGCCGCCGCCATCTGGGGCTCGATCCTCGACTCGCCCGTGCCCATCAACATCCAGGCCGCGTTCAACCCCCTCAGCTGCACCGCCACGAGCGCCGTACTCGGTTCGGCCGGCCCGCGGTTCGCCGAGATCAACGAGCCTTCCCTCGAGTTCCAGGGCTACTGGTACCACGAGGCGCTCGCCAACAAGCAGGTCGGCGTCGACCTGACGCCGCCGTTCGGCACGGACAACGGCAGCGACATCAACGCGCAGTTCAACTCGAACATCGGCAACACGGGCTGCCTGACCGGCTCGGGCTGGTACTACGGGTTCGACCACAACGAGGGCACGAAGATCGACCTGCTCGCCGTGCTGCTGCACGAGTTCGGCCACGGCCTCGGCTTCAGCAACCTCACGAACGGCTCGACCGGCGCGTACTTCAACAGCGCCCCGGCCGTGTGGGACAAGTTCCTCTACAACGAGACCACCGGCCTGCACTGGGACCAGATGACCGCCACGGACCGCGCGGCGTCCGCGATCAACACGAACAACCTCACGTGGGACGGCGCGGCCGTGAAGTTCCAGGGCCCGCTGTTCCTCACGCGCCCGTCGCAGGTGGTGGTGCCGTACTCCGGCACGCCGCTCGTGGCGGGAGCCGCGGCGTACGGCCCGGGGCTCACGCTCGGCGGGATCACCGCCCAGGCGGTGGTCGTGGTCGATGCGAGCGCGCCCACCGGCGACGGCTGCGAGACGCCGTTCACGAACGCGGCCCAGCTCGCCGGCAAGATCGCGGTGATCGACCGCGGCGTGTGCAACTTCAACGTGAAGACGGCGAACGCGCAGGCGGCGAACGCGGTGGCGGTGATCATCGTGAACAACACGACCGGCGGCCTGTCGCCGGGCGGCACCGATCCGTCGATCACGATCCCGACGGTCGGCATCTCGCAGGCCGACGGCACCGCGCTCAAGTCCGCGATCGCCGGCGGCCCCACCACCGTGACGCTGCGGCTGGACGGCACGCAGGTCGCCGGCATGTCGCCGACGGGCCGCGTGCGCATGTACGCGCCGAACCCGTACCAGTCGGGCTCCAGCGTGTCGCACTACGACGTGTCGGCGCTGCCGAACCTGCTGATGGAGCCGGCGATCAACACCGACCTCACGAGCAGCGTGGACCTGACCCGCCAGCTGTTCGAGGACATCGGCTGGCTGCCGCGCACCACGGGCGTGCCCACCGGCGGCCCGGTGCGCGTGAACGTGATCATGGGCAGCGCGCCGAACCCGACGCGGGGCCCGGCCACGGTGCACTTCGAGCTGCCGACCAGCGAGCGCGTGGACCTGGTGCTGTTCGACCTGTCCGGCCGGCAGGTGCGTCGGCTCGCGTCCGGCACGTTCGCCGCGGGCACGCACGACGTGGCGTGGGACGGTCGTGACGCTTCGGGCCAGAAGGCGGCGCCGGGCGTCTACATGGCCCGCCTGCGCGGCGCCACGACGAACGCGACCCACCACATCGTGCTGCTGCAGTAGTCGCGCGTCCGGAACGATCGCGGCCCCGCCCGGAGCATCGGGCGGGGCCGCGGTGTTTCCGGGCCGCGCGCGGAGCGCGGCGACCGCGCGCACCACGGAAACGGCCCCCGTCCTTTCGGACGGAGGCCGTCCCGGCTCCACCGTGCCCGACTACCGTGGGGGCCCGGCGCCGGCACCGGTGGCGCGTGGCGTCACTGGAGCACGACCATCTTGCGCGTCTCCGTGAAGCCCGGAGCGGTGAGCCGGTAGAAGTAGACGCCCACCGGGACCGCGGCGCCCTTCGCGTCCCGCGCGCGCCACTGCACCGTGTGCGCACCGGCGGCGAACTCGCCGTCGGCGAGCGTGGCCACTTCGCGGCCCGCCGCGTCGATCACCTGCACGTGCACGTGGCCCTTCTGCGCCAGCGTGAACGCGATCGACGTGTTCACCCGGAACGGGTTCGGCGCGTTCTGCGACAGCCGCGTGATGCCGGCCGCCGGCGGGGCGTCCTTCTGGCGCGGGATCACCGCGTTCGCCAGGCCGCCCGACACGGTCAGCGTGTACGCGCTGGTGGCGCCGCTGTAGCCGTTCACCTTGAGGTAGTAGCGCCCCGCGGCGGCGGTGTAGTTGCCGACCTCGGGATTCGCGGTGGAATAGCCGCGCGCGACCTCGGTGAGCGCCGAGTTGTAGAGGAACCAGTCCAGGTCGGCGCTGGTGCCGATCGCGAGCGACACGTTGATCGCACCGGCCGTGGCGACGTCGAAGTAGTACCAGTCGTTGTCCGTGGTCGTGGAGATGCTGCCCGACACGGCGCGCCCGGTGCCCACCGGGCCGTCGGCGGTCGTCGAGGCGTCGTTCGGCTCGCTCTCGGCGCTGATGCCCGGGGGCAGGGTGGCCGGCACGGTCACGCTGATGTCGTCGAACGCCATGCCGTCCGTGGTGATCGGGTAGTCGTCGTACTGCTGGAACTTCACGACGAACGTGGAGTTCAGCGCGAGCCCGGCGGTGGCGGCGAGCGCGTCCACGTCGAGCGTCACCTGCCGCCACGTGTTGTCCGAGAAGCTGGCCGGCGTGAGGCTGTAGACCTTCGTGAACGAGGTGCCGCCGTTGTTCGAGAAGTAGATGCCGTCCTGCGTCTGCGTCTCGTCGCCGAAGTCCTTCCACCAGAACGACAGGTTCGCCTGAGTGACGCCCGAGAGGTTGAGCTTCAGCCACGCCTCGGTCTGGCTGTAACCGCCGCTCGTCGCGTCGTCCATGACCATGTGCCCGGTGCCGCCGTGCGGCGTGTTCGTGCTGAGCAGCCGCACGCGGCCGTTCGCGGTCACGGCCGTCGTCCAGTACGCGTCGAACGCACCGCCCTCGAAGCCGGTCGTGTACGGCAGCGTGGCGTAACCGCCACCCGACGAAGCCGAGATCGTGAAGTTCGCGTTGCTCATGTCGGTGGCCGTGCCGCCGCTCACGCGCACGCGGCCCTGCGTGGTGGGCGCGTTCGGCACCGTCCACGCCTGCACGCCGTCGTTCGCCGTGCCGGTGGCGATGTTCGTCCACGACGTGCCGCCGTTCGTGGAGTAGTCGATGTTCACGGTCGTGAAGCTGCCCGTGGACGTCCACGTGATGTTCGTGGAGGCGCCCACCGTGAGCGTCTCGCCGCCGTTCGGGGCGGTCACGGTGACCGCGTCCACGGGCGGCGGCCCGCCCGCCACGGCCGCGGCGGCGTCCACCATGCCGTAGCCGGCGTAGCGGTCCCAGCCGGCTCCCGACTCCACGCTGACCACGTCCTGCGCCGTGCTGGTGAGGCGCGCCCGCACCTGCGCGGGCGTGAACGTGGGGTTCGCCGAGAGGATCAGCGCGCACACGCCCGCCGCGTAAGGCGTGGCGCACGACGTGCCGTTGAACCACTTGGAGTAGTCGCTCGCGTCGTAACCGGCCGAGCCGAGGAGGTCGGTGGTCGGAAGGATCGTCGGCGCGATCACGTCGACGGCGCCCGCCGCGTCCTGCGTGGCGACGCCGTAGTTGGAGCCCCACCAGCGCTCGCCGTCGCAGGTGTAGCCGTTCGGGTCGGCGCTGACCCCCGGGTTCAGTTCGCTCGTGGAGCTGCTCGAGCGCTTGCGGTCGCCGCAGGGCGACGCGGCGCCCACGCCGATCACGAGGTTGTGGATGGCCGGGTAGCTGATCGTGGTCTTGTTCTCGTTGCCCGTGGCCGCGAGGATCGTGCAGCCCGCGTTGTACGCGTACGTGATCGCCGCGTCGGTCGCCGCGTCACTGCTGATGGCCGCGCCGAGGCTCATGCTGATCACGTCGGCGCCGTTGTCGGCGGCGTACGTGAGCGCGTTCTGGATCGCGGTGAACGTCATCGAGCCCGCGCTGTTCGCGACCTTCAGCGGCATGATGGTGCAGTTGGCCGCGATGCCCACCGAGCCCAGCGAGTTGCGGCTGGCGGCCGCCACGCCGGCGCACGCGGTGCCGTGGCCGGGCGACGACGAGTCGTCGTCGGGGTTCGTGTCGTTGTTGCCGAAGTCGTAGCCCGTCATCTGCAGCAGGTCGGGATGCCCCGCCTCGACGCCGCTGTCGATGATCGCGATGCGCACCGTGCTGCTGCCGAAGCCCGAAGCCGCGTCCCACGCCGCCTGCGCGTTGGTGTCGAAGCCCACGGTGCCCACGGGAGAGCCGGTCTCGTGATTGTTGTTCGTCCAGTTGTAGCTGAGCATCTGCGCCGTGTTGTTGTGGCCCCAGTGGATCGAGTACAGCGGGTCCGCCGGCACCACCGCCGGGAACGCGATCCAGTCGTAGGTCACGGCCTCGACCTCGGCCAGCTTCGACAGGTCGGCGAACGCCTGGCCTTCCGTCTTGGCGTCGGCGAGGTCCACCACGTACCAGCGGTCCATGCCCAGCCGCGTCGCCTCCGTGGCGTTCTTCGCCTCGATGAACGACGGCGTCAGTGCCTTCGCGCCCACGGCCCCGAGCACGCGATCGACGGCGGCGAGCCCGGTGGCGGCGTTCGCCGCCAGCTGCCCGTACTTCAGGGACTCGCGCCCGACCTTGGAGACTTCCTGCGCTTGCGACGTGAGCTGGAACACGAGCCGGCCGGGCACGTGGTCCGCCACGACCGTGGCGCGGGGCTGGAAGCCCAGCTGCACGGGCGCGAACGGGCGGCCCTCGCCCGCGGCGCGCACCGCGGCGGGTGCGAGCGCGAGCAGGAGGCACGTCGCGAGCACGCCGCGCCAGTCGACGCAGGGCGGAACGGGAGCGCGGGATGCGGTGGGCGTGAACGCTCCGAAGAGCGAGCGGGCGCGACCGAGGAAACCGGGCGCGGGCATGCGGGAACGGCGCATGGCACCTCCAGGTGCTGGGGACCTCGCGGGGCCGGCGGAACGCAGGACGCTGCATAGCCCACCGACCAGGGGCGGCCGCGCCGGGATTCGCGGGGGAGCGAATGCGTTCACTGGAGGGGGGTCCCGACCGGCCAGCGGGCACTCTAGTCAGGGCGCGTGACAAGTCAATGACGAAATCGCGGAATGACGGCCGCCGCGCAGGAAAACGTTTCCATGGTGGAGCGGAGAGTGTTGCGGCCGGACGCAACGGTCATCCGCCCCGTGCTTTGGACTCATCGAGCGGTTCAGACC